>JADHXR010000206.1 GCA_016782865.1 Phycisphaerae bacterium | reverse complement strand
GCGTCAACAACAGACCAGATCGAATCGAGCCACGCGCCGTGAAGCGACGTCCCAAGAAATTGGTCTATCTGAACGAACCTCGCCCAGTCGCAAAGGCGCGTTTGCTTAACGGAACTCAAGGCTTATGGAAGTGACATTCTTCCATGACTCTAATATGTGTGGGTGAGTAAAGGGTGACTACGCCCTGCCCAGTTTCTCGGCTATTCTATCTATACGTTCTCCTCTTGTTACCGTTGGCACTTGTTTTGACTCTTGCCGGCTGCCCCACATTCTGAAGCTCCATATTTCCATTTTAGGCCATCAAATGCTATAATAACTGGTGCATCGATTTCCATGGCTCCTTGTAGTGGTCCGATGTTCGTATGACAGGCGCAGGTATTTCGGTTGAGAGCCAAGAATCGGAACGGTCAGAGGATTTCAGAAAATTAACTGGACGTGTTGTGAAAATGAAACGAAGGCAATTCATACAAAGAGCGATTGGTAATTCAACGACGGCGATATTGCCCTTTCGGGCAGCTCAGGTGCTGGCGGCGAAGAAGGAAAAACAGAAAAAGGTAAAAGAGAAGAAGGATGAGCTGGCAAACAACCTGAAGTTATTGAATCAGTGGGGTGAACTGCCTAAGAACGTGCAGCAGGTGTATTCTGCTATATTCAAGGCACTGGCGGCCAGCCCTGATGCGACATACGCCGATACGGCGGCGGATCCCGAGGTCCGGCGGGTTTGCGCGGAAAATGGGGTAGTGCATTTGGGCGGGCCAATGCTAGGTACTGTGAGTTCGCAAGGAGCGCAAGTATGGGTGCGCACACTTGAACCGGCCAGGGTCGAAGTGCAGGTGACGATTGGGGGCGCCACGAGGACCTTCGGGCCCGTCGCCAGCACGGCAGCCACGGACCTGAGCGCTATTGTTCCGGTGACAGGTCTGGAGCCATCGACCACCTACCCGTACCGCGTGCTGGTCGATGGCCGGCTCATAGAGATTCCAGCGCATGCCGCCATCACCACATCGCCGAGTGAATCGACTCATGGGAAAGTCCGCATAGCCTTCGGCACATGCACACACAGGTGGGGACTGGGTAATCAGAAGCAGTGGGCTCTCATTCGCGAGCGAAAACCGGCGGCCATGCTGCTGGGCGGTGATATCGCTGTGCAGGACAGGAATAACCACTTGGGGCTGCATCGCGCGGACTACCTTTTGCGCGACTTCTTCCCAGCCTGGCAGGATTTCTCCGCAGCGATTCCCGTCTATGCAACCTGGGATGATCACGATTACTTTGACAACGACCGGTGGGGTATTCCCAAAGGCTACACCCTCCGGGACAAGGAATGCGTGTGCGACGTATTCCGACGGGCCTGGAACAATCCCTCTTACGGTTTCGGCGACGAGCGGCGAGGTGTCTTTCTCCGCACGCGGATCGGCCCCTGTGATGTCATCATGAGCGACGAGCGATACTTCCGCACCGGGGAGAAAGGTTCCTTCCTGGGAGACGAACAGATGGCGTGGCTTGAAGAGCAACTGCTCGATTGCAAGGGACCGTTCATCATCCTTTCGTGCGGCACCATGTGGAGCGACTACGTCTCGAATGGCAAAGACTCGTGGGGCGTGTGGGACCCCGAGGGTCGTGAGCGGATTTTCAAGTTTATCGAAGACCACCGTATCGGAGGCATCCTCCTGATCTCGGGTGATCGGCATGGAGCACGTGGCTTCCGCATTCCGCGGCCATCAGGGTTCAATTTCTACGAATTTGAAGCGGGAAGCCTGGGCGGCAGGACCGGCCCCCCGCCCACCAAGCCTGAGTGGGATACACAGTTCTATGGTATCTCCGGGAAGTATGCCTTTGGCGAGTTCACAATCGATGCCACGGTACCCGATCCTGAAGTCACATTCCGGATGATTCAGGACGACGGCACAGTTATCCATGAACTGAAACTGAAAAGGAGCCAACTAACACCCCGAGGCAATTGATGCCCCGCGATCCATTACCCTTGAGTTGGTTGAAGTTGATCCCGAATACGTCGGCGTCTTGTGCCGCCAAGAAACGAACTGATTTCGAGGCCGCCGGCCCTTCCTTTTCTCACACCGGTCAGAGCCAACGCTAAAGCTGCTATTCATATGATCAGCGCCTGGGCGACTGCAAATCACTTGGTTTTTGCTCAGATTGCCACAGAGGCAAAAAGCAATGAGATCACGGCCATACCTGCCTTGCTGGAGATGCTCGATCTGGCAGGCTCAACCGTTAGTATCGATGCAATGGGTTGCCAGAGAGATATTGCTCGGGCCATCATCGATTGCGGAGGTGACTATATCTTTGGCCTTAAGGGCAATCATGGCACACTACACGAGGATGTGAAATTATTCCTTGATGATGCGATAGACAAAGGTTTCAAAGAGACCCAACATGACTTTCACAAAACAGTTGACGGCGGTCACGGCCGGATCGAAACCCGCAGCATATGGTGTACTAATCAAATCGAGTGGTTGCAGGATCGCTCTGCGTGGGCAGGATTTAGGAGCATTGCTGTTGTTGAGTCTGAGCGAACGGAAAAGGGCAAAACAACTGTCGAGCGTAGATATTTTATAAGCAGTCATGATGGTCTGGATGCTGAGTTCATGGCTAAGGCAATTCGCGGGCACTGGGGGATCGAGAACAGTCTTCACTGGTCACTGGATGTCAGCTTTGGTGAAGATGACAGCCGTATTCGCAAGGCTCATGGTGCGGAAAATCTCTCCCGCTTGCGACGTATAAGCTTGAATCTACTCAAAGAAGACAAGACGGTCAAAGTCGGCATCAAAGGCAAACGCCTCAAAGCCGGCTGGGATGAGAAATATCTTCTGAAGGTTCTGAAAATATAGATATGCTTGCAGCAAGCAATTATCCCATCAAGCATTTGTCTGCTCAGAGCCGCCAGAGGGGTTTCGGTCAAGACCTCTGCCGCAGGAAAGCGTGATCGTGTATTTCCACGGTCAATTCATCATGCTGTTGTCCCCAATGCGCCAAATCCCGGGGCCTTCTTCTCGTCGTGTTCTCTTGAATGGGTGATCTACGCCCGTTGGAAAGAGGGCGGCCAATGTACAGGGAAATACCCATCCTGCTCCACTTCGTGTGCTTGACAAGCACAGATGGTCTCATGGGAAGAAAGTTGGACCTGCATCGGACCCAGCGTCTTCACGTCCAGCTATTTCCGGAGGATTTGGGAGATTGATTTTTGTATTGGCCGGTCATTTCTTTGTGTGCCCTCTAACGAGCCAACGTGCACGTGAATCTGATCCCAGTTCACTAATTCTCCCTAGTCCGCGTGACGAATGAACTCGATATAATCAAGCTTGGCCTGTTCCTTTCGATCGGCCTTGCCTACCAGTGCTATTTCGTCACCTTTGTTCACCTGGATGTTTTCGAAGATGCGCCAGCGCCAGCAATCGGTGTCCTCAGCCAGCTTGAAGAGTGCCCTTTCTTGTCCTGCTATGAGAAGTGTTATCTGGCTCCTGCCATCTTCCTCATCGAAATACGTTATTCTGATATCATAGATGCCGGAGGGCTCGCTAAAGGTGTAGGTGGCCTTGCCGGTTCCGTTGGTCTCCACACCCCATTCTTCCACAAGTTCCTCTTTGAACCGGGCGTAATTATCGAGTTTCATTTCCTCAACCTCTTTCCCAATGGTCGGAGGAAGTCCCTGGACTCCCGCCTCGGTCATTCCCTGTTTAAAGGCCCGCATGAGAGAGAAAGACGCACCGTCATAGTGTTTCAAGGCCAGACCATTCACTTTGGCAGGATGTTCCAAGGCAACTCTAATGCCTGCCCTGACGAGTTCCGGGAACGCATTCATACGGGGAGCAATACCACATATCAAGGGTTTATCCGGGCCTATGAGATTCCGGTTTGTTTTCAGCCAGTTTTTGCGTAGATCAAAGGTTTCGTTTGTCCTTCCTCTTTGTTCTTGATGATCCTGGTTGACAACTGATCCGAGGTACGGCGCAACGGCTCCAATGTCCAGCCCGAAACTCATAGTATCTTCACCACTCCATGGAAAGACGTCATTGAGGCGGAGGTGGCATTTGGGATTCTCTTGCTTTATTTTCTCGGATATCTGGCCGTACAGTCTGGTGGTTGAGTCTCGCCTGAATGCCAGCCATTTATCTCTCTCTGGCTGGGCGTCTTTGTTCTTCTTCAAGACGGGTATGGCGGCCTCTAGATCAAATCCTGTCCTTCTTGCTTCTACAATACAGTATCTGCAAAAACAGGTTCCGCCTTCGTCGATATCCTTGTCATTGAACAAATATTGACACGTCTGGATATAGTCAACGTCGTAGTTGGCTGCTATGTCCCCGAAAAGGGCGATTACATATTCACAGGTATCCGGATGATTAGGGCAGAATCTGACCTCGCTCCATGATTCGCCATTGATTTTCTTCTGCTGCCAATCCGGGTTCGCTCTGACAAGCTCTTTGGGTATTGGAAAATGAGAAACCTCCGCCCCGACCCGCAAACCCCTTGCCCGGGCGGAATCGACCATCAGTTGAAGCCAGTCCGTATCCCTTATCCACTTATGATCCGACAAAAGCGGCTTGATTTTTCCATAGCGTTTCATATCGGGAAAAAATGTGACCCGGGAATCTTCGGCATTCCATACATCCCTCACCGGATTATGCGGAAATTCAGGGGCCTGAAAAGGACGGTGCTCCTGATGCATAACCACAACCATGTAGAGATTATTGACGCCGGCCATCGACTGCATGTTATCCAGTATGGTCGTCATACCCTCGTCCTTGATGGTCCAGGCTCGTATCTGAGTCCCGACTTCAAATTCCGAGGTGGAGTCGGGTTTCCAGACCGGCTTCCATGCTGTTGTTTGTGCTTCGGTTTGAGCAAGGAGCCCACATACCAAAGCTAAGATGGTCAACAAGGATGGCTTCATCTTAATCTCCCAAGGTATTGTCAGTTTCGATTTCTCTGAATCTCGATCGGAGGCTAAAAGAGCTAACAACAATCTACTTGCCTTCGAGGCACAGCACATCACCGTTCTCTAGCGAAACATACAGTCGCCCGTTAGCGGCGGCCATACCGTCCCAGACTGGAACTGTCTCCAACTCGCAACTGGCCAGCTTTTTGCCGCTCGATGCCGAGACGGCGCACAGCAGAGCGCCTTTGTCCCCTTCGAGAGCCGCCACCTGCTCGTTAAGCTTGTCTTGAATCGACGGATCTTCTGGTCGCTTATAAACCTCTTCCTCATCGATGATGTCGCGCGGGCCAGCGATAAACAGCGTCTTATCGGCGAGGACCATAGCCCTCGCGTAAAGCGGCGTTTGGTGCGACCAGTCGTAGGTCGGCTTGACCACGGGGACATCACATTTTTCCGTTCGCCGTAATGCCTTGCTCAGCGGTGTCAAATTGCTGACGATCTCGGGTTTCTTGTCGGCGCGGAAAAGATGGTACTCCAATGGCGTCGACCACCTGTAATACTCAGGCAGGCGCCCGTAGCCGTACACGGAAGATTCATCGGCAGCCAGGATCCGTCCTGCCGGGGCCACGCGCCCGGCGAGGAACCAGCCGTTGGCGCCCGAAGCGAAGCTCTTGCCGTACATCCAGTACGAGCGATGGAACCATGAGCCGTCAAGAAAGCCTCCGCCGCTGAAGAGGTGTGCCCCATCGCCGGACTGATCTTCGACTTCGGTCTGAGCGATATGCAGGCGAACGCCCTGCAGGTCGAAGCGCTGGGTCCGCATGTACAGATACGTGCCGTCACTCGAAAGAACATCCGGCAGCGCTACGGGCATGTTCAGACCTTCGACATGCTCTTGCAGATTCCTTCCGGTCTGTGGGTCGTTCTCGTCGAGGACGGTCTCGGATATTTTCCGTCCCGTCTCAGGGTCGAGCCGCAGCAGGCGCAGGCCGCCGTCGAGAAACATCGAGCGGCCGGCAACACAATACACAGCACCGTTCTGGACAAGAACGCTGCCGTGAACGGGCCAGACCGATTCGAGTTGCTCAAACGCCATCAGCCGGCGATCCAAAGGCGCTGCACGGAAGCGCCATGCAAGGACTCCGTCCGATGAACGCAGGCAGTAGACCCAGCCGTCGGCCGAGCCGAACAGGACTCGGCCCCGGTAAATCGTAGGTGGTGAATCGACCCGACCGCCTGCTGTGTAACTCCAGAGAATATCACCATCCTCGGCATCCAGAGCGTTCACTGTATGAGTATCTATCGAGGCGACAAAGACTTTGCCCGCGGCCACGACTGCACTGCTGAGCTTTCCGCCCAGGTGTTTGTTCCATTTTCGTCGGACCTTGGCACTCACGGATGACTTTGTGAAGCCGCTCCGCGACTGATCGTGGCGATAAGTGGGCCAGTCATTTGATCCGAGTTCCAGGTCGCTGATCCCATCATACGCGGGGCCTCGTTCGAGTCTGTCGGCATCCGGTACGTTCTTTGGAGCTTTCCGCGTGGCAGATGCCGGAGCCAGCGCGTTGAAACCATACTGCTTGGCGTCGATGTAACACGCACACGAATGCGGCGGAGCGTACACCAGGCCATTGCAGGGCATTATCCCGTAGATACAGCCGCCTCTGACCCAGTGGTGCGTCTGCCAGTTCTGTTTCTCGATGTCGACGAATTCGATGCCAGTTCTCGAAGGCAGCAGGTAGCGGTCCGTGGCTTTGCTCCGGTAGCATCTGTGGTGAAACCAGTAGGTCTTGACATCGGGGGCGAACCGCTGCATGATCTCACCTGTGCGCGGATGTCGGCCGGTAAACACACCGGAACCTTTGCCCGCGGCGATGTCACCGGCCCAAACCAGGCCGTTAATGACGAGAAGGTCCTCGGGGCTATTGTGACCTGATGGTGGGTGTTTGGCTTCCCACAATGTTTGGCCCGTCAGCGCCGACAGCGCCGTCATGGACCTGTCGCCACCGGAAAACAGAACAGTGTCGTCGTGGAGCACGAGTGTAGGGCCGAAGTTTGTGGGGATAATGGATTTCATTGAGACCGGATCGGAAGCCCACTTCTGCTCGCCGCTGGTGCGATCCAGGCATACGATTCTCTTGCCGTCGTGGAAGAACACACCTCTGCCGTTGGCCGCCATTGAAAGCGGAACAATGGGCCTGGCGACGTCCCAGAGGATATTGCCTGTATCGGCCTCGACTGCAAGCACCTTGCCGGCCTTGCCGTCCCATTTCCAGAATTCTGCTGCATGATCTCTCTCCTCGTGCATGCACCGGTGGGTGATCTCGTACTGCCCCGGCTTGACGGGAGGATCCTTGATCAGCAGGAACAGAACGCCATCGGAAGCTATTACTTCCTGTGTCGAATCGCTATGGTCGTACGTGCAGACGGTCTTGCCTGTCGCGGCGTCGAGCGCCGTCAGCGGAGCATCGATGCCGAGCGTGACGTAAACCCGGTCACCCGCCGCAACCAGCCTGCGCGGCAACTGTGCCGAGCCGCTCTTATAGGGGAACAGGTGTGTGTGCCATGAAGGGATTGACCGCTTCCAGAGGACCACGCCGTTGAATGCGTCGCGAGCGACCAGAACGCGCTTTGGCGGCAGTTGAATGATGGCGGTCGAGCCCTCGTCGAAGATGTAGAAGATTCTGCCGCCGGCCGAGACCATCGCGCTCATGCTGGCCATGCGGTCGTGATGCCTGGACCATCGCGGACTTCCCACCCACTGCATGTGCCGGGGCGGCCCGACCGCTGTGTCGTGCGCGACGGCGTTGTTTGTCGAGTCGTAAAGGTAGTGCGTCCATTCGTCGATCTCGTCAGGCCGCCTCTTGACCGTCTTCGTCCACGAGCCGTCATCTTTGATGTACGCAGCACCGTTCGGGCACAGCACGCGCATCACTTCGTCGCGAGAGATTCTGCCAAGATCTTCGGCTACGATCAGGTTTACAAGGTTGTCAACGTAAGGCAGCCGTCGGCCTTTGAGCCGGTCCACAGACACATTGCCGTAGAGGCCGCGCGATTGAATATGTTTGCGGGCGCGCTCGATGTTCGCCGGATCCGTGTCGAGAGCATGGACCATATAGCTGTCGCTTGCGTATAGTCCGGCTGTCAGCTCTCCGTCGCCGCAGCCGAGGTGAACAACGAGACCTCCTTCGACACCAGTGTCGCTGAAAATCTGTTGGGCCTGCTGAGCTTTTACAGTAAGCGGCAGACAGGCAATCGTGGCGAGAAGCAGCACCTTGTTAGCCATGGCCTTTTCTCCAATTATCGTCACTATTCACCCCACGGGAGGCATTGCGTTTCATTTCGCCGGGATTTCCCATTTGTTTTCGCAAAAACCACAGCGTACGCTACACTCAGTATGATAGCACAAGATTGATCGAGATTTCAACACCGATCATCGTCACCTCAGTCAACATTCCTGGCTCAGTTGCGACGCAGGGATGATTCCTTCCCTTCTTCCGTGGAACCGTCATACGCATAGTCGCAAAATCACCCCGGTTGGCGAAAATCACGTTTCCTATGAACTGTACTCGACTATAATGGATGCCTGAACTGTCAAATATGATCATGCAAGAAATGCTTACATGTTCGAGTATTACTGGATATATCTATGAATTTGAAATCTACGTCAACCTACATTCTCGTATTTGTGCTGCTGGGATTCTCTGACACGGAAACAATTGCTGATGATGGCAAACTTGTTCGCGGTCAGAAATGGCAGCGTTTTTCTCTCGAGGGCAAGGAGGTCAATTTTTGTGTAGCTCTGAACGGAAATGATTCCTGGTCAGGAAGACTGTCTGCTCCAAATCATCATCAATCTGATGGTCCATTTGCCACAATAGAACGGGCTCAGCGAGCTGTTCGCGAACTAAAGAGTAAGATCTATTTGCCCAAACCGGAACCTGTGGAAAGACGCTGGATCGGCTCTCCTCACGAGTACGGTTCAGGTAGAGACATATTGGTTTTGATTCGTGGCGGATACTATTCGCTGGACAAACCAGTTCTTTTCACCGCAGCTGACGGTGGCGAGAGAATTGAGACCGATTTGCCCAGTGGAGCATTTGAATATCACAAATTGAAAGATCACTATGTGACCTATGCGGCATATCCTGGCGAAATACCGGTTATTTCCGGCGGCAAACGAATCCGGCCCTGGACTCACAATAACGGAGTCTGGACTGCTCAAGTTGCGGGGATAAAAGTACAAAACCTTGTGGCCAATGGCAAAACTCTGGCTCTTGCCCGCTCTCCGAATGATGGGTATTTCACCCCACCAAGATTTTCTCAAAGTGCGCAGGAGCTGTTTTTCAGAAAGGACGAACTTCATCAGTGGCCAGCTATGGAAGACAATCGCGTGGTTATGCTACTTCGCTGGCACACCGGCATTAATTCTTTTGCCCGGGTCGATGAAGGAAGACAGATAGCGTATCTGACCAAACCACAACCCGGCCTTATCATCGTACCACCCAGATATTATGTTGAGAATGTAGAAGCGCTTCTGGATTCGCCAGGAGAATGGTTTTTCGATCAGAAGTCAAGGAAGTTAAGCTTGATTGTCCCAAAGACCATCTCTAATCCAAATGATGCTGATGTTGTTGCACCAACGTTAGATCGACTGGTTTTCATCCAGGGGACAAGAGAAAAGCCTGTAAGAAACCTCAGATTTTATGGGCTACAGTTTGAGGGTACTGTCCCGGGCGGAGAGGCTGTCAGCTACAACTACGCTCATAATTGTGAACTGGTAGATGGCCAAATCAGGTGCATGGCCGGTACAGGAGTATTCCTTGGCAAGGGCTGCTATCAAAACCGGATTCTCAGCAACAGATTTGAAAGCATAGAAGAAGGCGCAATTGTTGTTTCCGGAGATGCCCGTCCGAGCAATTGGACTGACATCATCCGTGAGAGCACTGTTTCCCACAACCATGTCAATAACTGTGGTGGTACCAACATTCTCGCAAGCAACTCGCTTCATACAAGAATAGCTCACAATCTGATTACCAACACCCGGGGCAGATACGCCATATCGCTTGGAGGCTGGAGTAACCTTGAGGAGGCAATTGATGGTGGGTATCGAGTTGAGTACAATCACTTACATCATGTTCAGAAAGATGCCGATGATTCGGGCGCGATCAAAACCGCAGGCTTCACACACGATTCTGTAATTCGTCGCAACTTGATTCACGATGTTAAAGCCGGCTATTTCAACGATAACGTTGGATTCTGGTTTGACAATATGTCTTCGGGATGGCTGGCTGAAGAGAACATCTACTACAACCTGGGACAGGGTGAGATGAAACTCTGTGCCGCTAATCTTGTGGACAACATATATCAGAACAA
Organism: Phycisphaerae bacterium; assembly: GCA_016782865.1. GTDB lineage: Bacteria > Planctomycetota > Phycisphaerae > Sedimentisphaerales > Anaerobacaceae > SG8-4. The sequence goes on along the minus strand of JADHXR010000206.1, from coordinate 550 downwards.
CTTTGTGATGGAGGGGCAATCGGGGTCAGACCTGGAAATGAAGGGGCAATCGGGGTCAGACCTGGAAATAGTCTTTAAGGTGATTTCGTTTAAGGTGATTTCGCCTTAATTCTCATGCTAATTGCCTCTAACAAGCGACTCAGTTGTTTGTCACTACATAACTGGTCAGTCAGTTTTTTCAACTGCTTGCTTACCGCTGAACCACTCGACACATTCAATATCTTGGCCACTTGTCGCTGGCTAAGGCCACTGCACTCACAAAGAGCATACGCCGTCAAGGCGCGATGCAAGCAGGAACGTTGACGATGAGACAGTTGATCAATGGATACACCCAGTACATCACTCACACAACTCAGGACATCCGCCACAGCACAGGTATGAGACATTCGAGAAAACGAGATGTCCTCATGGTTGGAACGCGCATCAACAAACTCCTGATACAGACTGCCAATGCGATCATTAGAGGAATCTGAGCCTATGCAGAGCCGGGATTGCTTTTTCGCATCAATAAAGGCTGCATCCATATCGGATATGCCTGTTTCTACAAATC
>JADHXR010000074.1 GCA_016782865.1 Phycisphaerae bacterium | reverse complement strand
CCGTCGTTTTGCTATCAGCCTTCTCAAGAGACATCCATCGAAGCATAGCATTAAGGGAAAGGCTCAAATCGCAGGCTGGAATAATGACTTCTTACTTCAAGTCCTTACAGGAAAAGGAGTTTAATGTGCGCCGGCCCTGGGAAAGCACTGGGTCCGGCAGGCCGGCGTAGTGGGACATTTTTCTATCGAGCAAGTCAAAGATGGCTTTGTGGTTGTCAAGAACGGCGAAGAGACCTTCGAGGTTCCACTTGAGAAGCGAGTGAAAACGAGCCGTCTCAACTGAGCGCCGGTTGCTTCCACTTCCACAAAGATGATTGACTAAGAACCCACTCAAACCTTAAGGATCTGATCGGTGTAATTCATTGGCTATAGGACGTCGCGACCTTTTGGCTCATCACTGAGTTGGCACACACCGCCAGGCATCTGCATTTGTCCAGTCTTCAGTCGTTAGGCGGGCCCGGGGCATCTCCCAGATAGATCCCCATTACTTCACCTTCGCTAAGAGCACGATCGTAAATACGAACATCATCGATGAGACCTCTCCATGATCCCCTGTCTGACGTCTCCTGGCTGCCCTTGCCAACCAACATCTTCGTCCAACCGGCAAGGGTGCCGGTCCGGGCTTGATGTCTCCACGTTGGCGCGTTTGGCTTTCCGTCAATGTACAACACCACGTCATTTCCACTGGTCCAAGTTACCGCAATATGTTGCCACTCGAGGGTCTGGACGTTGCTGGAACTCTCCAACTGCTGACATTCACCTGTTGTTGTTACAGCAACTTTGATAACATTCGTTCCGCCACCCTCCACACCATCCTTGTCATAGCGAATACCTCTCCAATCCGCACCGTGAGGATCCCCAAATATCATGAAGCCCGAGTCTGTCTCAGTGGTATTAGGTTTTATCCAAAGACTAATTGCTAACGCATCTAAACCTTCCAGGGACTGCCCAAGAGTTGGGACTAATATATAATCTCCATTACCGTGAAGTGCTAGTGCGCGATTACGAACACCATCTGTGTATGTTGCATTGCCTACCTCGATGCCATGGTAATGATTACTCGAAGAGTCCATCGCATTACCTTCAAACTCCCAGCGGCCAACAATACTGTCTGTCTTTTCTTTAACTCTATGGTAGGGTCTATTAGATTTGTATAGTTCCATTAGTGATTCATAATTAGCTCGCCACACGGCACGTTCTCGTTCAGACAGCAAATCTATGGCTTTGCTTTGCCACTCAATAGCAGCAGCAAAATCACCAGCTTCCGCATAAGCAGCCGCAAGAGTGTTTATCTGATTGCAGCTTGTCCAGTCTGTTAATTGGCAAGCTTTTGTTGCATTACTTATTGCTTTAGTTCCATCACGGAAGTCAGGTACCGGGCATGTAGCTTGTAACCATGCAAGATCGCCTAAATCTAATGCATAGTTTGGATCGATACGTAATGCTGCCTCATAATTGCTAATTGCTTCCTGGTACTGACCATTAATATACTCACATATTCTGCCTCGATTGTAATAAGCTTTAGTTAAACCCTTTATAAGACTCTGCAATCGTAGGGTAATTTCACTATCCTCCTGATTCGATGAAAGCCGAAGTTCATTAACTAACTTTGAGGCTTGTTCTAATTCCGCGGTTTCGACGTACTTCCATGCTAAATAAAGCCTGCTGTTCTCACCGGCAAATAATTGCTCCGCCTCGCGAAGAGAATTCTGTGCTTGCTGGTCAATATCAAACTTGGGATTCTCCATCAAAGAGCGTAAATTATTGAGTGTGGTTTTAGCTTCCTCAACACGATCTAGTTGGTACAAGGCCATCGAAATGTACGCTATATCAACTGGACTGTATTGGCCAATAACATTCTGGGAGAGATTGTATGCTTTTCTCAATGTTCCAAGCGCTTCCTCATACATTCCTGCTTGATATTCTTCAATACCTTTCATACCAAGCTTGCTTATGAGAGACTTTAAATTATTCAATGAATATATTGTGGATAAATGTTGTTCACCCAGTGCACTCCGGCTGGCTTGCACCGCCTCGAGTAATAATGGTTCAGCTTTTTCATAAAGATCTCTCATCAAGTACACCCAGCCAAGATTACTAATAGATTCCAATGTATCAGAATGTTCCTCTCCAAATATTTGACGTCTGATTTCCAACATTTTAGCATACAGCGACCCCAGCTTGTCGAATCTATTTTCAACTTCATGGATTCGATAAAAAGAGGCAATCTTCTCCATATACTCAAGAATATTAGTATGAACCTCGCCAAGCAAGCGCTGCTTGATATCCAGCACCTCAATGAACAACTGCTCAGCCTCACCGTAGTTGCCCTGCTCTTCATAGAGTGAGGCAAGATTATCCATGCAGTCCAGTGTGATCGGGTCCTCTTCACCTAATTGTTCTTGATAAATATCTATCGCACGTTTTAACTGTTGCTCAGCTACTTTTAGCTCACCGACAGTCTGAAAAGTGTTTCCCAATGATTTACGAATGATTGCTTCGGTAAGGGGAGCATCCTCAAACTTATACTCTAAGCGATCTCGGATTGCATAAAGGGCTCCAAGCAATAAAGTTGTGTCCTGATTACCTTCCCATACTCGAATTCTAATTGATCCCAGAATATCATTAGTCAGAAAATCAGTCATCACATTTGAGATCACAGTCTCTTGCTCAGTTTTTTGAGCAGTCAGGTACTTTTCTTCAAGCGCACTAAGAGCAGCCTCGGCTTCTTCCGCATTTCCACTTAAAATCTTCGTTCTCAGATCTGCTAATTCGCTCTCTAATAATTTATTTCGTTCTTGCATAGCAAGGGTAACAGCTCTTTCCCCAATAACCTTCGTATAAGCTGCAAAAATACTCAAGAAGATAACAAATAATACTACCGCTGTTATTGCTACCTGCTTTTTATACTTGAAAGCCTTCTTACGAAGAAAATACAGGGTTGTAGGCACTAAGGCATTAAGCGGTTCACCTTCCAGATAACTGCTGATATCCATCCCTAACATGCCAGCGGAGGCATAGCGTTTTTCCGGATCAACGGAAAGTGCTTTTAATATTATAGCCTCCAATTCACTATCTATTTTTTTATTTATCTTAGTGGGACGCCGGATATTACCCTCTGTAATATTATGCAAAACATCAAGCGCTGAACCAGATAAATCATGAGGTGATCGGCCTGTCAGAAGCTCATATAAAATGACCCCCAGACTAAAAACATCAGTACGTGTATCGAGATCGCTGTGAAGGCCAGATGCCTGCTCAGGAGACATATAAGCTGGTGTGCCAGCTATCTGACCTTCCATTGAGATGGCAATGGATTCCTCTTCCAGCAGGGCTTTGGCAAGTCCAAAATCCAGTACATGGGGCTGACCTTCAGAATCGACTAATATGTTAGAAGGTTTCAGGTCCCTATGTATCACTCCTCGTAAATGTGCATAAAGAACTGCCTGGCAAATCTTTCGCATTAGGATTAGAATTTGTTTTTGTGTTAGTCTATAATCTTTTACATACTTATCTAAAGCTAAACCGTCGATTAGCTCCATAGCATAATAGTACATGCCTTGATGTAAGCCACTGTCGTAGATACGAGCAATATTGGGATGGTCAAAACGTGCGGTCAACTCTACCTCCCGCTGAAAACGGGCTTGGGCTCTCTGGGAGTCGATTACATGAGAAACCATTAATTTCAAAGCCACCTGTCGTTTTGTGCTTAATTGCTCAGCTCGCCAGACAGTTCCCATGCCACCTTTACCCAGTCGATCTATGATTTTATAACCTTCTATCTGAGGATATGATTGACTTGGTATATTTTCCTCTTTCGGTATTGATATCTGGTCACCACTAATGGTTGGAAACGATTCCTGTTTTTCGTCCGTTTCATTTTCTGGCAAGGGTTCTTCAAGAATTATAATCTCATAATCGCCAAGGGTGGCGGGCTCACCTAACTTGACAAAAACCTTACCGAGTGAACCGACACGAATCGTTAATCCACTTTTGGCTTTGTCCACACTGATATTTTGCCGTTTAATCAGCTTACCTTTCTGTCGTATTTCAAGATAAGCCATCTTATTCACCTCCTTTTAGTTTTTTCCGACAGTGCTCCCAAGCCTGGGTAAAAAGCAGAATGTAGCGATCTTCAATCCAAACAACCTTACGGAGTTTATCAAATGCCTTTGTTAGCTCTGCATAGCTGTACTCTGTTATTTTCGTCTTATGGTATAATAAGGCGTGGGCGATAGCGGTGTAATATAAGGTGTTCGCTATAACATGTTCTTCATCTGTACGGCTCTTGCGTGAAAGTGTTTTTGCATACTGCTTGATATTTTCAATCACAGAAAGATCCGTCTCTTGATTTCGTAGCCATTCCTCAAGTTTATCCCCTGTAAGCAAGCCAAGTGTTTGGCAAAAATCAGCAAGTATCTCAGGCAGCTTCTCTATCTGAGATTCATCCATTGGTGGGTGCTTAGATAGAGTATCACGCCATAGTTGAGCTTTCTTTTGATCTGGAACTCTCGGCTGGGCTCCCGGGCTTTTAAGACCAATCTTTAATAAACGCCTCAGTTTCTTTTTATCAAGATTAAATGCCGTCGAGTTTTTCTTCATGAATGATATCTTATATTTAGACAATCATCATCTTCACTATTAAGTACGCAGTTTCTTTAATAACCATGCGTTTCAACTACTAAAACTTTTTAAGAGTTCCATTAATTCTGCGTCAACCTTATCATCTGAACCTACAGATTCTCGCAGATGTCGACGCAGAATAGATCTAAAACGGCGCTTAACAGTTGTGACCATGTTGGATGCTTTCGATTCGTTTTCAATGCCAGAAAGTCTGCATATCTCACTAAAAGCAGGTTGATCGCTGTCATTAAATATAGGGTCTAATATTCGATCGCAAAACACGGACCATTCTTTAGTTTTTCCAGAACGATGACAAACCTCGCAAAGTTCCGCTAAGGCTCTATCCAGCAGTTCTGCCGCCCATGCCCGGCAATAAGCCTGTTCCGGATTTTCCTTTGTTGCAGGTTCAGGTAAATTTACATCCCCCAGAGAGACTACGTGCTGATCAGGGCGTCGTTTCAAGGCGGATCGCTTCCGTTCAAAACTGACAAGAAACCGCTCTAGGGCGACCAGCAAAAAGTTCCTCAAACGCCCCTTGGCCTGATCGGCGTGCTCTAAGAGGCTTTTGCCCAAGACCACTTCATGGAAAAAATCCTGGGTAAGATCTTTGGCAAGTTCCCGCTCATATCCTTTTTTGCGAATATACCAGAAGACGGGCGGCCAGTACCGCGTCAGAAGCGATTCCAACAACGAATTATGCAAGGACCCATCAGAGGTGTGCAGTTGTCTGATCTGGGACCAATGGGTGGTTTGAAACCTGTGTCTGCTGACGCCAGAATCTGTCCGTTTCCTTCGCATCCTTCAACGAGCCACCTTCAGTTCGTCCTATGTTCGTTTACTGGGCTGATAAGTTCATTTTATCAACAAATTGCCCACGGGATAGAGAAAAATTTGGGGTTCATTGCATGGAAATCAGCCTTCTTGCGAACTTATCAGTGGAAAGGATAGAAGGTTCGAGGCATCAATGTGTTGATTCAAGGCACAAGGAATTGTATCATGGAAAGTAGTTCCATCATTGGAATTGATGTAGTGAGGAGCCAAATCATGTGTCAAATACCGAATATCCGCATGTGTGTCTTTGTTCTGTTGCTGGTGTCTTGTTTCTTCATAATACACGGAATAACGCCATGTCTGGGCTATGGGGATACCCCATTGGCAGAGATGGCTATCGATGACACGGGGGCGGATCTGACCAGTGAACCGGACTCAGGCCAACGGCCCGGGTATGTCGTCATTACCACCTCAGCGATTGAGGCAAGCTCCTTCATGTTGCCCGAGTTCATTGCCCATAAGGAATCGCTCGGTTTCGATATCGAGGTCGTTACAGAAGTGGATTTCGGCGGCGGCACAGGCGATGAGGCGGCAGAGAACATAAGAGCATGGCTTCTGGACAATTACGTGAAATGCAACATTGAATATGTGCTGCTGATTGGAGACCCGCGACCTGATGTCGGGGAGATCCCAATGAAAATGCTGTGGGCGGACAAAGAGCTAAGTGCCCCCTCGGATGTTTACTATGCCGACTTGACAGGTAATTGGGATCTTGACGGTGATGGTTACTATGGCGAATGGGGTGATGATTTTGGACCTGGTGGAGTGGACCGGAATTGGGAGGTCATAGTCGGCCGAATCCCATGCTTCAAGACAAAAGGCGGGCGGTTCCCTTACGCCGAGTCGTTGCGTGACGTAGACAAAATCCTCCGCAAGACTATGGACTATGAAGAAGAAACACGATCCGGCCTGTCGACAGACTGGCGCAAGAACGTCCTCCTGGCTATGACTTTGGGCAACTGGGCATGTCGTTTTGGCGAGGCTATTTGCAATGACATCCTTATCCCCGCAGGATGGTCATACCACCGCGTATATCAAGACGATTATGCCGATCCAAACCATTGTGGTTCCCTGGATCGGCCTCCGGAGACGACCCCGTGCACGCCGAATGATGTCTGCAATGCCTGGAGGCACGGCAGATTTGGCCTGGCAGTATGGTGGGGCCACGGCGGCACCACAATAAACGGCAGTTGTGACCCTAATGAGCAGTACCCCAGTTTCACTTTTCAAGTGGCCTGCAATGAAGGTTATCCCGAAGATCCGAATAACTTAGCCTACGTGCTGCTCAAGAATAGAGCGGTTTGCACTGTAGCACCAACGAGGCTGGCGTTTACGAGCGTCCCTGACCCGTCTTCTGAGGGCGCCACTGGGGTGGCAATGGCTTATGGGTACACGTCGAGACTTGTTGCAGGACTGACCGCCGGCCAAGCTTTGTATAGCACGAAGCAAATGCTGCCTCAAAGTAGTATCCCTTACTCTTCGTTTTGGATGAATTTTCTAGTGTTTAATATCTATGGCGACCCAGCTCTACGCATTGTATCTCCAGAGGGGAGGATAGTGTACGTAGATGTTGCCGCCGCGGGGGCTCATGACGGGTCGCGCTGGCCTGATGCCTACAATCATCTTCAAGACGCCTTGGCTATTGCCTTGCCCGGTGATGAGATTCGAGTTGCTCAGGGGACATATAGGCCCGACCAGGACTCGGCTCATCCGAACGGAACAGGTGATGCGACGGCCACGTTTAAGCTCAAGAACGGTGTTGTTATTAAGGGCGGGTATGCAGGTCTCGGCGCAGAGGATCCTAATGCCCGAGATGCCCGTCTCTTTGAAACGGTCCTAAGCGGAGAAATTGGCACACCTGATGTGAATGATAATAGCTACCATGTTGTCTTTGCCCCCACCGGGACATGCGAGGTGACCGTCCTTGATGCTCTAACAATCACCGGCGGCCATGCGCGAGAAAGTGACCCGAACGGGGGCGGAATGTACATTGACAAAAGCTACCCGACAGTAATCAACTGCACATTCACACAGAACTGTGCTACCGGACAGGGCGGCGGTGTATATAACACTGGTGGCATCATTCCGCGATTCAGTGGATGCACATTTGTCAGCAACAAGGCATATCGCGGTGGTGGGATGGCCAACTACTTTTGCAGCCCATCCCTGACCAACTGCACATTTGTCAGCAACAAGGCCCATAATGGCGGTGGGATGTACAGCCTTTACAGCAATCCGAAGTTGATCAATTGCACAATCAGCAACAACTCAGCCGGATGGTATGGCGGTGGTCTGCATAATGCGGGCAGCGGCATGATCTTGGCTAACTGCATTATTAGCGGGAACTCAGCATACTGTGGTGCTGGGATAATGAACAACTCCAGTGAACCTTATCTGAGCAACTGCACCTTCCATGCAAACCGAGCCTCGATTGGAGGCGGTCTATTCAATTGTTATACCACCGCGATATTGACTAACTGCATCATGCGGGGTGGTCAGCCTGATGAAATATGCGATTACTTGGACGCGGACACTCTGGTCGCCTACAGCAATGTTCAGGCTGGCCAGCCAGGTGAAGGCGAAGGCAATGTTGACGTTGATCCGAGATTTGCTGATGCAACCAGCGGTGATTACCATTTGAAATCTCAGGCGGGTCGATGGGATCCCGACATTCAAAGCTGGGTATATGATAGTGTCACAAGCCTTTGTATTGACAAAGGTGACCCGCTTTCACCGGTAGGCGATGAGCCGGAACCGAACGGTGACCAAATCAACATGGGTGCATACGGGGGAACAGTCGAGGCGAGTAAGAGTTACAGAAGATGACGATTTGAAACAGAATCCGCTAAGGTGATTTGGACCATTTACATGTGTAACCAACGCTTTTGAAGGAGACAAATTATGCGATTTCCACATCGAGCGAGCTATTTAACAGTATCCGTACTTCTGCTTGCAGGGATGTCCATAGGTGCTGCAGGAGAAATTGTGCGATTGCCATTCAGCGGGCAACGCCTCTATCGGACTCCGTCATTCCAGATCGACGATCAGAGTGGGGTCGGTGAGACTGTGGGCGCAGAGAGGTTATTTGGAGTGTTTATAAATACGACTCTGTATGGGCAGATCACGGAATCCATCGACACATATATTGCCGACTTGGAGTCTGATGGCTGGCGGGTAGTGCTTTATTCGGCCGAGGGGGGCACAAGTCAAAAGTCTGAATCGGAACAATGGACAATTGTCGATTTCCGTTTTGAACTTCAGGCCGCCCGCCAGCTCAGGGAACTGGCAAGGAATGAGTACGACCAGGGAATGGTCGGATGTATCATTATCGGCGAGCTTCCAGCAGGATGGGTTGAAGCTGAAACAGGATCAGGAACAGGAACAGGAATTCCCGTTGATCTGTTCTTTCGAGATATGGATAGTCAGTGGGATGACACGGATGGAAACGGCCTGTTGGACGAGAACTTTCCCACTAATGGAGACTGCAAACCGGAGATCTGGATGAGTAGGCTCTATGCCAACAGTCTGGATGGCGATGAAGTTTCACTAATGAAAAACTACTTTCGCAAGAACCATGCTTATCGAATCGGGGAATTGACATTGCCGAAAAGAGCGTTGGATTATGTTGATGACGATTGGGCCGGTGCCGGCTTTTTTCTGAGAGGACTCTATGACGAAGTCACTCAAATAAATGACGACCAGACGACTACAGCCTCCGACTACTTAGCGAGATTGGCAGAAGGGTATGACCTTATACGTGTTTCTGTACATGGCTACGGTTGGGCGCATGGCTTCATTAAAAATGGCACGCGAAGTGATGTCTTTTACTGGGACATAATTGCCGACGATCCCTGCTGTTTTTTCTATGATATCTACTCCTGTGGTACCTTCGGGTGGTGGGTACCAAACTATATAGATGGTTGGTATGTTTTTTCTCCTTCGTATGGTTTGGCATCCTGGGGGCCGTGCGGGTATGGCACTGCCGGTGTCTTCTATGATGCACTTGATCTGGGAAAGTGTCTCGGTGATGCTCAGCTCCAGCATTCAAACTATCTTGCAACAGGCAAATCCTTTTTGCCAGGCGACGAGGCTGGGACTTTTGGAATGTTTGGAGATCCTGCCCTTGTACTGAGGCAATCTCCCAGTGGGCCCACCATCATATATGTGGATGGTGATGCGACTGGTGAAGGTAGCGGCCTGGATTGGGAAAATGCCTACAACAATCTTCAGGACGCTCTTTCAGCACCTTCCTGGGGCACTGAAATCCGAGTTGCACAGGGCATCTACATGCCCGACCAAGGAGCTGCTGTTCGCCCCGGCGATCGATCTGCTACCTTCCGGCTCAGAAATGGTGTGGTTATCAAAGGAGGATATGCTGGCCCTGACGAACCGGACCCGAATGCGCGGGATGTCGGTCTTTACAGGACGATTCTGAGCGGTGAGATTGGCGTTTTGCGTAGTAATGTAGACAACAGCTATCATGTCATCTCTGTCAGCAACGTGGGTGCGGCAGCCGTGCTCGATGGTTTCACAGTTGAAGGTGGGTACGCGGACGCCAACTATGGCGATGTGAATAACTGCGGTGGAGGAATTTATTTATCGTATAGTAGTCCAAGTATCACAGATTGTAATCTTGTTGACAACTATGCCAAACATGGTGGTGGGATGTTTAGCACGAGAGATTGTACGCCGACAATTAGCAATTGCCGATTACAAGACAATTCGGCTATTGAAGGTGGCGGGATGGCCAACGAGCATCATAGCAGGCCAATATTGGACAACTGCGTCTTCAGTAGCAACCAAGCCCAGTCAACCGGAGGCGGGATATACAATGGAGACCACTGTGAGCCGCTCTTAGCCAACTGCATATTTGCAAATAATACTGCTCTTGATAGAGGAGGAGCAATATTTAACAGTTGGGGAAGTCCCAGACTAAGTAATTGCGAACTGATCAGTAATTCCGCCGGAACAGGAGGAGGTATGTATGATCATCGTGGTTCTCCTAAGCTTACGGGCTGCGTTTTCGGGGGCAATCAGGGGACAGGCTTGAGGGGCTATGATAGTCATGCGGTGCTGGAACATTGTGAGTTTTACAGCAACTCAGGTTTTACAGGGGGTGGATTGGAATTAGATTTTGGTTATATGACAATCTCCAATTGTGTATTCAGCGGAAATGAAGCATCTTGGGGAGGCGGAATTTACGGCTACGGTACGAGCTCTTTGACTTTGACAAACTGTACAATTGCCTGTAACTCTGCCAAAGGTGATGGGGGCGGGATATTGGGCGGTAATGAGCTTATACTCTTCAATTGCATTCTCTGGGAGAATAGTGACGACTGGGGTCGGACTCGAGATGAATCGGCGCAGATTCAGGCCTCAAATCCCATCATTAACTTTAGCTGCGTCCAGGGCTGGACAAACACATTGGGAGGTATTGGCAACATCGATATCGATCCTCACTTTGCTGATCAGAACAGTGGTAATTATCATTTGAAATCTCAGGCTGGCCACTGGGACGAGAACAGACAGGGTTGGAGGCACGATGGTATCACCAGCCCCTGCATTGATACCGGCGATCCGAATATGTCTGTTGGTAATGAACCCGAGCCCAACGGCGGCATTATCAACATGGGTGCCTATGGCGGGACAGTCGAGGCGAGTAAGAGTTACAGAAGATGACGATTTGAAACAGAATCCGCCAAGGTGATTTGGACCATTTACATGTGTAACCAAGGCTTTTGAAGGAGACAAATTATGCGATTTCCACATCGAGCGAGCTATTTAACAGTATCCGTACTTCTACTTGCCGGGATGTCTGTAGGTTTTGCAGGAGAGATTGTCCGATCGCCATTCAGCGGGCAACGCCTCTATCGGACTCCACTATTGCAGGACGACAACAATCAAGGTTCGGTCGGTGAGACTGTAGGCGCGGGGAGCTTATTCGGGATTGTTATAAATACGACTCTACATAGTCAGATCACGGAATCCATTGACACATACATTGCAGATTTGGAGTCTGATGGCTGGCAAGTCGTGCTATATGCAGCCGAGGGGGGCACAAATAACAAATCAAAATCGGCCCAATGGACGTCCGAGGACTTCATCTCTGAGTTGGAGGCCGCAAACCAGCTCAGGGACTTGCTCAAGGATGAGCACAACCATGGAATGGTCGGTTGTATCCTTATCGGTGAACTTCCGGCCGGCTGGGTTGAAGCTGAAACAGGATCAGGAACCGGCAATCCCGTTGATCTATTTTTTCGAGATATGGATAGCGAGTGGGATGACACAGATGACAACGGCCTCTTGGACGAGAACCTTACCACAGAGGGAGACTGCAAACCGGAGATCTGGATGAGTAGGCTGTATGCCAACAGTCTGGATGGCGATGAAGTTTCACTAATGAAAAACTACTTTCGCAAGAACCATGCTTATCGAATCGGGGAATTGACCCTGCCGAAAAGAGCATTGGATTATGTGGACGACGAATGGGTCTACGGTGGTTTCAATGTGAGAGGCCTCTATGATGAAATCATTCAAATGAACGATAACCAGATTACCACAGCCTCGGATTACTTGGCGAGATTGTCAGAAGAGCATAGCCTCATACGTATTTCGGTTCATGGCTTTGGCTTCGGACATGGCTTCTTCAAGGATTCTACGCAGACTAATGTCTTTTGCTGGGACATAAATGACAACGATCCCTGTTGTCTCTTCTATGATGTCTTCTCCTGTGGAACATTCAAATGGTGGAATACGAATTATGTTGATGGTTGGTATGTCTTTTCTCCTTCATACGGCCTGGCATCCTGGGGTGAATGTTGGCCTGGCAATGCAGGTATCTTCTATCATGCTCTTTCTCAAGGCAAGTGTCTCGGTGGTGCTCAGCTCGAATATCTGAGCGAGTGGATCACAGAGATGTCCTATTTGGGAGGTGATTTCGGCGACTTTGGGATGTTTGGGGACCCTACCCTTGCGCCTGGGCGAATTCGTGAGTTGACTCTTATATATATTGATGCCGATGCCGTTGGTGACAATAACGGCAAGAATTGGGAAAATGCTTACAACAGCCTTCAGGACGCCCTTTCGGCAGCTTCCTGGGGCACAGAAATTCACGTTGCGCAGGACATTTATATGCCTGACAAAGGTGCTGGTGTCAGTATAGGAGATCGAGCTGCAATGTTCCAACTCAAGAATGGCGTGGTTATCAAGGGAGGATACGCCGGTTTTGGTCAATCTGACCCAAACATGCGAGATGTTCATAAATATAAGACTGTCCTCAGCGGGGATATTGGCCTCTCGGAGGTCAATTCTGACAATACCTATCACGTTGTTGTTGCCGTTAGCAGTATAGGTTCGTCAGCCGTTCTTGACGGATTCACAATTACTTCCGGCAACGCAAGTGGAGACAATTATTGTGGTGGCGGGATATACAACGAGGGGGGATGGCCTACCGTGAGCAACTGTATATTCACGGCAAACACGGCTTCTGGTCAAGGAGGTGGTATACATAATGGACGCTGGAGCAACCCGACGGTGATTGACTGCAGATTTGTTAGGAACTCAGCGCATGAGGGCGGCGGCATCTCTATAAGATATGGAAGCGCTACCGTCAAAAACTGTGTTTTCGAGATGAACTCAGCCCGATACGGTGGCGGAATACTGAATTATGCCAGTGCCGCTATGTTCCTCAATTGTCTATTTTTCGACAACCAGGCAACTTGGGGAGGCGCCATGAATAACCAATGGAGCCAACCTGTCTTGTGTAACTGCACGTTCGCTATGAATTCGGCAACAAGTGGTGGCTCGCTTTGGAACCATGCTTCGGATTCCCTATTGATAAATTCCATTCTATGGGGTGACACACCTCAGGAGATATCGCACAATGATGCTGATTCGATAACCGAGGTGTCATACAGCGACATCCAGACAAGTGATGGATTGCCCTGGCCGGGTGAAGGCAATATTTGCATAGATCCACTGTTCGCAAATCAGAGTAGTAGTGACTATCATTTGAGATCCCAGGCTGGCAGGTGGGTCGGAAACCGCCAGAGCTGGGCATACGACGGTGAAACGAGTCAATGTATCGACGCCGGGGACCCGATCAATCCTGTTCATGATGAGCCGTTTCCGAACGGAGATCGGATCAACATGGGTGCCTACGGCGGCACTGCTGAAGCCAGCAAATCACCATAAACAATTTGTGGCGGTTCCGGGTAGCGACGATAGGTTGAAGCATCTGATAGATTCGCCGCAGTCGAAGCTAGCGTATTCGTAGGAGCAGCAGCCTCTGATTGGACTGACAAGGAAACATGAACTGAACCAGACTCAAGCCCATTCTCTTAAGCAGACGGTGACAAGCCGTCAACGTTCATTGAAGAGACTCTTTTATACCATTGTCCCGGCAAGAGAGCTTTAGCCAATTGAGGAAGTATCTTTGCTCGGACTGTAAATGGAAAAGGCTGGTTTCCGGAACCAGCCTTTTCGCAAGATAAAACGCGAAGATTCTAAATCATTGTCAGAAGCTGTACGACATGCCCAGTGTGACCCAGGTTTCGTCCTGGTCATCGTTGATAGACTTATCCATTGTTACCTGGTAATAAAGTCCCGGAGTAAGAGTAACATTCTCGGCCAGATCAAAATCGGTTGCGACTCCGAAGACCGCATTCGTCCAGTCGTGGTCCACACCTATTCCTCGCGGATCAACACCATCGTTGAAGACAACCTCCGAGTGCAGCCTTAATACCTGCTCGGGCGTCTCCGGCAACAAACCTTCCATCGGTAAGCCGTAATCAAGCATGAAGATATGGGCAAAACCGGAAGCAGTCCCAGTGGTCCTTACCCCACTGGGAAGTGTGACGTCCTGGCTCCCAACAAACGAATCGCTTTCTGCAGGCCACAGCTTGACGAGAACATAAGCCGGGACCAGACCTTCCACCGGTAAAATATTCGGCCAGGCCAAAACTGCGTGTATCTCCTGCAAATCGATTTCCCCTGACGAGCCCGCAGGCATACCGGCCGTGCTCAAAGGCCCATCCGGGAAGTAGAAATACCTCCATCCGACCAGATACTGCGTAGCGAAAGTCTCTTCGGGGCAAATGGCGTTCTTGTAGAACAGCGTAAAGTCCCAGCGTTCGGTGGTCTCGTATCCACTTGAATTGGCCCTGTGAGCCTCTGTGCTGAAACCGAAGCCGCTGCCCCACAAGTCCAGCATAACCGACGGCTGAAACGCGCTCTTGTCCCCGTAGACATCGATGCCACGCCAGAGATACTTACTCTGATATGTCATGTCGATCACTCCGTGCAACTCACCCTCCTGTGCCTGCACGACGCCTCCCACGGCAAATAACAGTACAGCGCTCACTAAAACGGTCGTTCTCATTTCTGTCTCCTTAAAATAACACTACCACTTTCGAGAATACAACTTCTATAGAATGCCTTGAATCACAGTGAACAGTCAAGGCAAAAAACGGACCATTTTACCACTTTCCACTTTTTCTGATTTCCGCCTTAGGCAGATTTTCGAGGTCCTTGGTGTATTTCTGCAATTCTTCCTCCGGTAATTCATAATCAGTGAGCTTGCCGGAAAGATATGCATCGTAACCCGTAAGGTCCATCAGGCCATGTCCGCTATAGTTGAACAGGATCACCTTTTCCTTGCCTTCATCTTTTGCCTTCTTGGCCTCTTCAATTACGGCTGCGAGTGCCTGGCTGGTTTCAGGAGCGGGGATAAAGCCTTCCGTTCTGGCCCATGTCAATGCAGCGTCATAGGACTGTAACTGATGGTATGCTCTCGGTTCCAACAGACCTTCCACGATCGCCTGGCAAACGAGCGGCGACATGCCATGATACCTTAGTCCTCCAGCGTGAATTGGAGGCGGTACAAAGGCGTGTCCGAGCGTGTACATCGCCAGCAGTGGCGTGGTGCAGGCGGTGTCTCCGAAGTCATAAGCAAAAGGTGCACGCGTCATAGTTGGGCAAGCTGTCGGTTCAACCGGGATGATTGTAATATCTGCACCATTGATCTTATCAGCGACAAACGGGAACGACAAACCTGCGAA
Organism: Phycisphaerae bacterium; assembly: GCA_016782865.1. Classification (GTDB taxonomy): domain Bacteria; phylum Planctomycetota; class Phycisphaerae; order Sedimentisphaerales; family Anaerobacaceae; genus SG8-4. The sequence goes on along the minus strand of JADHXR010000074.1, from coordinate 21,610 downwards.
GTTGCTGCCGCCTCCGGCGCAACCGATGACCATATCGGGCAGCTTTTCACCGATGCTCTTTAACTGCTTCTTTGCCTCGAGGCCTATTATCGTCTGGTGGAGCATCACATGATTAAGCACACTGCCGAGAGAATAACGCGTCTTGCCCGTCGTGTCAGTCACCGCTTGCTCGATAGCCTCGCTTATGGCGATTCCCAGGCTGCCCGGCGTGTCGGGCATTTCCTCCAACACCTTTCTTCCGGCGTTTGTCTCGGAACTCGGGCTGGCGACGCAGTCTGCCCCCCAGACTCCCATCATCATTTTCCTGAATGGCTTCTGATCGAAGCTTATCCTGACCATAAAGACTTTGCATTCGAGTCCCAACAATTTGCAGGCAAAGGCCAGGGCGCTGCCCCACTGGCCTGCGCCGGTTTCCGTCGTGAGTTTCTCGATACCGGCCTGCTTGTTATACCAGGCCTGGGCGACGGCGGTGTTTGGCTTGTGACTTCCCGGCGGGCTGACACTTTCATCCTTGAAGTATATGCGCGCCGGCGTGTCAAGGTATTTTTCCAGATACACCGCCCTGCGCAACGGCGCCGGCCGCCAGCGATATAGGATGTCCAGAATTTCCTCAGGAATGTCTATCCACCGCTCGGTGCTGACTTCCTGCTCGATCAGGTTCATCGGAAATACCGGCGCCAGCATATCCGGGGAAATCGGTTTGCCGTCCGGCCCGAGCGGCGGAAGCATTGGTGTAGGCAGGTCTGCCGCCAGGTTATACCATTGTCGAGGAATATCACTCTCGTTAAGCGATATCTTTATAGGTCCCATTCCAGCGCTCCTAACAAAAAAGTGAATAAGTAATTTATAGACTATCGAGAATTCAAGCCCACAAAAGCATTGAAGGTTCAACTTGGATATATACAACCACGAACATAGTAATGGGCGTCTTAACGAGAGTCAACCGTAATTTGTTGAAAATGACATCTCCGCCGGTCTATGGATGCTGAGCATCAATCCCTGTCCGTTTCAGGAAAAGGCCGACGGAGCGACCGATGTCTCCGTCCGGCAGGTGGTCACCTTGAAGGCTCATCCCAAAAATCCTGCTAACCGGTGTTCCTCAGGGAAAGGTCATTTTTTTATTTTAAGAGCGGAAAATGTTTGATTGACATTGTGTCACTCGCTATAATACGTTATTTGCGTCGTACGAACCGTTTTAAGTTAGTGCGAAAGGGAGGCACGAAATGGCAAGGGAAAGCAAGAAGTTAGTCAAAGGTTTGTGGTCCAAGAGCGACGTTAGCACGCTCAAGAAACTCTTTCCGAATAACCCAACAGCTAAGATTGCTGCCAATCTCGGAAGGCCGACCGATGCAGTGAAAAAGAAGGCATCCAGAATGGGACTTTGCAAGTCGAAGAAGTATATGAAGTCTCTCGGCAGGGCGTAGGTCACCAAGCTTGCTGCGGATAACCGGCGGTGGTTTAGCACGTTATTTTGGGGAGATGGTATAGCTGAATTCTTGGCCTGAGCGGGGGTCAACGTGCTCAGGGTGTATGAACTGGGCGACCTTCACGCTCGTCTGCGCATCTTCAGAGCCAAATCTTGATGGCGCACATCGTGTCCTCAAGCTAAACTCTTGACACACATGTGCGCCAGCGTTATTCTTGGCTGGTTCGTTTAAGGTATTTATCCAGTTTTCTCGGTTTTTGACACAAGGAGGCTAATTTGAGGGTACTTTCGGGCATACAGCCGTCCGGCAAGCTTCATATAGGCAACTACTACGGCGCGATGCGCCAGCACCTGCATCTCCAGGCTGAGCACAACTGTTTCTTCTTTATCGCCGATTACCATGCTCTTACCAGCAACCCGGCGGCTGATGACGTCGCCGCCTGCACTCTTGACGTTGCGATGGATTATATCGCTCTGGGGCTCGACACGCAGAAGACCGTCTTCTGGCGCCAATCGGATGTGCCGGAAGTCACGGAGCTTACCTGGCTGCTTTCCTGCGTGACCCCAATGGGGCTGTTGCAGCGATGCACGAGCTACAAGGACAAGATCGCCCAGGGTTTAGCCCCCAATCACGGCCTTTTCGCGTACCCTGTTTTGCAGGCGGCGGACATCTTGATTTTCAACAGCGAGCTTGTCCCCGTCGGCGCCGACCAGAAGCAGCACATCGAGGTCACTCGTGACATTGCCGGGCGGTTCAACAGCGCCTACGGCGAGGTATTCACCATACCAAAAGAGCATATCATCGAAGCTGTTGCGATTGTCCCCGGTGTCGACGGCCGGAAAATGAGCAAGAGCTACGGAAATACCATTGGGATATTCGAGCCGGAATCCAAGGTCAAGAAGAAGATTATGAAAATCGTCACCGATTCGATACCGGTTGCCGAGCCCAAAGACCCCGACAAATGCAATGTCTTTGCCCTCTTGAAGCTGATTGCCTCTCCAGAAGAGCTGGGCGAGTGGGACGAAAAGTACCGCAGCGGGGGCATGGGATATGGCGAGGCCAAGAAACGCCTCGCCGAGCTGGTGATAGACTATTTCAAGCCGTTCCGGGTAAAAAGGGCCGAGCTTGAAGACAATATCGACTATGTCAAAGGAGTTCTTGCCGACGGCGCCGAGCGGGCAAGGGCCGTTGCCGGCCAAACGCTGAAAAAAGCCCGGCAGGTGGTTGGATTGAGAAGATAACTATGGCCGATTATCGCGTAGATCTCGACGTTTTTGCGGGCCCCATGGACTTGCTGCTTTATCTTGTTCGCAAGGAGGAAGTGGACATCTACGACATTCACATCGCCAAGATAACCGACCAGTATATCCGTTACATCGAGATGCTCAAGAGCCTGGACATTGATCTGGCTGGCGACTTTCTGGTTATGGCGGCGACGCTAATGCAGATAAAGTCGGCGATGCTCCTGCCCAAGGTCGGGCCCGATCAGTTCCAGGACGATGACATGTCCGACCCGCGGGCCGAGCTTATCCGCCAGCTTCTTGAATACAAGAAGTTCAAGGATGCCGCCAATCTGTTAAATGCCGCCGCCGAGGAGCAGAAAGAGCGATTCGGCCGGCCGGACACGATTGTCGAGAGTCTGAGGCCGGATACCGAGCCCGAGGTTGACATCGAGCAGGTGAGCATTTGGGATCTGCTGGAAGCCTTTGATTTGGTGTGCAAGGCCATCGGTAACGTTGGCGACATAAGCCGAATCAAGGACGATACTCCCATCGATTTGTATCAGATTGAGATTCTGCATCGTTTGCAGACTGAAGGGCCCATGACCTTCGAGCGCATCTTCGAGTCCAAGACTAATCGTGTTGTGATGATCGGATTGTTTCTGGCCATGCTGGAGTTGATTCGGGAGAAACTGATTTGGGCCGAGCAGCAGTCGACAGGTTCTGCCATATATGTCCGGTCCCTGACGGATGAGCCTGCCGAGCAGGCGGTGCAGCAGGCTATTCTCACCACCGAAGCCGACAACGAAGAGTATCGAGTTGAACATCAGGAGCAGCCACCGATTCCAATCGCCGAGTTGCCTGCGAAAAGCACGGTGCCGGTCGAGACCGACACCCGGCAGCCGCAAGAACAACCGGCTATACCGATCACCGAACTGCCGGCCGAGAGCGAACCTGTGATTTCTCCTCAGGGCCGAGAAAAGCAGCAAGCCGGATACCCCGGAGAGCCCGAGCGCCAGCCGGCGAATTAGCTGCGCAATCTCCGATAAGCCTGGATATGCGAAGCTCCAGCACGTTGTACCACGACGCGTCGCTGAGAGATGCGGATATGGACGATGAGGCCATACTATTGGCAGTAACCGACTGGCATGAGCAGTAAAGCAACGAATCCGCGTTGTCAGATTTAACCTCGCCGCAAATTCACCCGAAAATGCCGGTTGTGGCCCGTTTGCTTTGCGGGCAGCAATATCGGATGCTCGCGGTATCACTTCTCAACACACTTGAATTCGATACACACTTTTTCCCCAAGAACAAATACACACCGCTTGACACACATCACAGGGAGTGAGATAATCCACAATTTTACAGACAATTTTTGAAAAGAGACAAAGAAATGTCGCACAAGATCGTATCCAAGAAACAGCTTTCAGAGGACGTTTTCACCGCTGAAATCGAAGCTCCTCTTGTCGCGCAGGCAAGAGAACCGGGCCAATTTGTAATTATCAGCCTCAACAACGAATATGCAGAGAGGATTCCGCTGACGATCGCCGGGGTCAATGTCCAAGAGGGTACTATCAGCCTGATCTGGCAGCGCGTGGGCAAAACCACCGCGGAACTATCCGACCTGCAGCCGGGTGACGAGATTGCCAATGTCGCCGGGCCGTTGGGTAATCCGACCGAACTCGAAAATTTCGGCACGGTTGTCTGCGTCGGCGGCGGTATCGGCCTTGCTCCTTTGCTGCCCATTGCCGAGGCTCTCAAGGCGATAGGCAACAGGATAATCAGCATCGTCGGGGCCAGAAACAAAGGGCTGATAATCCTTGAAGAGGAGTTTGCCCGCACGAGCGACGAATTGATAATCACAACCGATGACGGCTCGTACGGGCGAAAGGCACTGGTGACCGAGCCGCTGAAGGAACTCTGTCAGGCCGACCCGAAGCCGGACAAGGTCTTTGCGATTGGCCCGGCCATAATGATGAAGTTCTGCTGTGACGTGACAAAAGAGTGTGATGTGCCCACCGAGGTTTCACTCAACACGATCATGATCGACGGCACGGGAATGTGCGGAGGCTGCCGGATCGAATTTGACGGCCACCCAAAGTTTGTTTGTGTTGATGGGCCGGAATTCGACGGGCACAAGGTCAACTTCGATTTGATGATGAAACGACTGAGTGCCTACAAGAGTATGGAGCAGAAGGAGCACGAACGTTTCAAAGACCACCGCTGCAAAACTGCAAAAACCAAATATCAAAAATAAAAACAGCGGAATCCCGGCGCGCCGGCATGACTTCCTTAATTTTACATTTTGCACTTTGATTTTTGAGTTTCTTAAGATGACAGACAGTGAAAGACAAGAACTCCTTCAGGAGCTTTTACAGAAACAAGAGAACGGCGAACTCAAACCCAAGGACAGGTACGAGATACCGCCGCAGGATATGCCGGAACAAGATCCTGTCGTCAGGGCGGGCAACGTCAACGAGGTGGCGACAGGGTATACGGAAACGCACGCTAAAATCGAAGCATTACGCTGCCTTCGCTGCAAGAACGCCCCCTGTGTTAACGGCTGCCCGGTCCGAATCAGGATACGGGACTTCGTAGTTGAGATCGCCGAAGGTCAGTACGAACAGGCCCTGGCCATCATCAAGGAGAATTCGCTTTTGCCCGCTGTTTGCGGCCGGGTATGCCCGCAGGAAAACCAGTGCCAATTGACGTGCACTGTCGGCAAGAGGTTCAAGGATCCGACAAAAGGCGTCTCGATAGGCCGGCTCGAGAGGTTTGTCGCCGACCGCGACGAGGACAGTGAATCGGTCCCGGCGGTCGCAGCCGAGACAGGCAAGAAAGTCGCCATTGTCGGATCGGGACCCGGAGGGATTGTTGCCGCCGCCGACACCAGAAGGGCGGGGCACGATGTTACGCTTTTTGAAGCCTTTCATAAACCCGGCGGCGTGATGGTTTATGGAATCCCTGAGTTCAGACTCCCCAAAGCCATCGTCCAAAATGAGATCGACATGCTGACCAAAATGGGTGTCAAGATCGTCTATAACTTCATCGTAGGCAAGACACGGACCATTCAACAATTGCTCAAGGAGGACGGTTTCGACGCCGCCTATATCGGCGTTGGCGCGGGTCTTCCGAATTTCATGGGCATTGAAGGCGAATCGCTCGTTGGCGTATACAGCGCAAACGAATATCTCACGCGAGCAAATCTCATGAGGGCGTACGATTTTGGCTCCGGCGCCGACACTCCGATTGCCCGCTCGAAGAGGGTGGCGGTTATCGGCGGGGGCAATGTCGCTATGGATTCGGCCAGGACGGCGCTGAGACTCGGCGCCGAAAAGGTCTATCTGGTCTATCGAAGAACTGAGAAAGAAATGCCCGCGCGAGTCGAAGAGGTCCATCACGCCAGGCAGGAAGGGATAGAGTTTCACATTCTGCAAAGTCCCAAACGAATACTCGGTGACCAGAACAGCCAGGTCACGGGCATCGAATGCCTCAAGTACGAACTGGGTGAACCGGACGATTCGGGCCGGCGACGTCCTGTCGCAATCGAAGGCTCAGAGTTTACCATAGACCTCGATACGGTCATCATAGCGATCGGCAACAAACCTAATCCGCTGATCTCCAAGACGATGCCGGAACTCGAAATAACCAAGTGGGGAACTATCGTTGTGAACGAGGAAACGATGGCGACCTCCATCCCGGGCATCTTTGCAGGCGGCGATATTGTCTCCGGCGCTGCAACTGTGATTCTTGCGATGGGCCAGGGCCGAATCGCCGCCGCGGGCATAAACGAATACCTGGCGAATAAGTAGAAGTAGCCGAATCTTCCAGGTGCCGTCGCCTATGAACGCCGTACTGCACAAAATCGGTTGGACGGTTGCAGGTCATCTGCGGCGAGCTTTCATGGTCTTTCTTCCGGCACTTATCCTCCCAGGCTGCGGGACCCTGCCAAACGACCGCGGCTGGGGCCAGGACGCATTTTCCACGATAGATTTCGACAGGGTCTCCCGTGCGGCTCATGATGCGTTCTTCAGTATCAACACTTTAGCCCCTCTGGCTGGCGCGCTGGCCTTTTCTGTTGACGACTTCGACGAGAGGGTCTCCGACTGGGCGGTCAAACACACCCCTGTTTTCGGATCCAAAGACGAGGCCGGAGACGCCAGCAACTATCTTACGACTCCACTGCATGTGGAGGTTCTCATCACCGCTCTTGCTACTCCAAGCGGTGATGTCCCGGATGAATGGATGGTTTCAAAGTTCAAAGGCCTTGGGGTCGAACTGGCTGCTATGGGTGCGGCAAGAAGCACAACGAATTGGCTCAAGGGGGCCACTGACCGTACGCGGCCTGACAAAAGCAGTGACGTGAGTTTTCCTTCGGCCCACGCATCATCTGCCTTTTCGTTTGCCACTCTTGCCAATCGGAACATTGACTCGATCGGCATGCCCGGCACGTTGAAACCGGCGATCAAAGCGGGAAATCTTCTCTTTGCGTCAGGCGTCGCGTGGGCACGAGTGGAGGAGCAACGACATTATCCGTCCGATGTGCTCGCCGGGGCTGCTCTGGGGCACTTTCTAACGGCCTTCATCCACGATGCTTTCCTGAGTCTTCCTGATGACGGCGATGTTGACTTTACCGTCTTCGGGGTCGAAGGAGGCGCAGGCGTAGAGCTGTCCTTTCGTTTCTGAGCGAGCGTTTTCTATTTGCCTCTCGTGTCATGGTCGAAAATGTCCTGTTCGTGTTTGACAATTTCCTCTACTTCGGTAACCGTTAATCCGGATGAGAATACTGTACAATGTCGGTGTTGCAACCAGAGAAAGCAGTACTGATATACAGACCGCTCCGATTACAGCAATAGCCAAGGGTCTAAGCATGTCGGCGCCGGAACCGATTCCATAGGCTAATGGCAGCATTCCCAGCGCCGTTGTTCCGGAGGTCATCAGTACCGGCCGCAAACGCCGCCGTCCGGCCCGAACCAGAGCATCTTCCAAATCTACGCCTGACTTTCGCAGAAGTCCGGCGAAGTCAAGCATAAGGATGCCGTTCTTCGCTACAATGCCCACACCAATAATCGTTCCCAGCAGCGAAACGACATTCAGTGATGTGCCGCTTATATACAGAGCCACAACAGCGCCGAACATTGCCAGGATGGCACCAAATACAATCGACACTGGCGCGGGAAAAGACCGAAATTCCAACAGCAAAACCGTAAAAACCAGAAAGAGCGCCATTGCAAGAACTACAAGCAGATGCCGGAACGATTCTCGCTGCTGCTGGTATAGGCCGCCGAATTCGATAGCCCCCTTGGGTATAGATTTATCCTGGCTCAACCGCTCGCGGATTTCCGCCATTGCACTTCCGAGATCGCGACCTTCAAGTCTGGCCGTGATAGCAACGTCTTGACGTAAATCTTCTCTGCGAAGCTCAAGCTGGCCCGGTTCTTCGACAATATCCACCACTTGCGAAAGCTTGACCAGAACTCCATCAGGACAGCGCAGGGGCAGGTTTCGTATGCTCGCAACCCTGTCAACATCAGATGGATCAACTACGACCCGGATATCAATAAGCCGGTCGCCCTGTAAAACCGACGAGGCAGTCCGGCCGAGCATGGCGGTCTGGACAGCCGCAGCCACGTCGTCAGTAGTCAGACCAAACCGCTGCGCATCGGGACTGCGAAGCCGCAGACGTAGAGACGGGCCCGTAATCATCAAACCATCAAAAGTATCCACTACTCCCTTGACGTTTTTGATTTCTTCTTCGATCTGTGGAGCCTTGCTCTTGAGGAACTTCGTATCTGTCGAAAATAGCTTCACCTCAACTGGTTGGGGCGCCCACATGAGATCGCCGATCAGGTCAGAAAGGATGCCGGGAAATTCCCATTGAAGACCGGGTACCGCAACATTAAACCTATGCCTAAGCTCGGAGATTACCTCCTCGGTCTTCCGCTTACGGCTGGGTTTGAGTTTGACCAGAAAATCCCCCGTATGAGGCTCGGCAATAGCCAGAGCCAGTCGTGCGCCGGTGCGCCTTGAGTAACTTTCAAGCTCGCCGATGGTGTGCAGTATCTCCTCAGCCTGCTTGAGCTGACGATTCGTTTCAGCCAGGCTTGTTCCTGGTCGCGCCACATAGTCGATGACAAAACCTCCCTCATCCATGGGCGGCAGAAATTCACTTTCGAGACGGCCATAGATTGCCAAACCTGCGAGAAGAACTAATGCGCACAGACCGATCGTGATCCAGCGGTGTCTCAGTGCGATTCGAAGGGTATGCTCGTAAATCTTTATAAACCATCGCAATACAACGCCGCCTTGCGCATCTTGCAGTTTTGTTCCCTTGCGGTACATTCCCCCAATGAACCATGCAGCCATGGAAGGTGTAAACGTGAGTGCCAATACCAGAGAAAGAAGCAGTGACACAACCATGGTCATCGCCAAGGCCCGGAAAAATATGCCCACGATACCGTCCAGAAAAGCCAGTGGGATAAATACGACTACCGGTGTAAAGGTCGATGCCAGAATCGGCCTGAAGATCTCCGCAATAGCCTCTCGTACTGCCTGCAAACGAGCTACTCCGTTCACTATCTTTGCATATATCGCCTCTACAACGACAATGGCATCATCGATGATCACCCCGATAGCAGCAGCGATACCGCCCAGGGTCATCAGATTGAAGCTCTGTCCCATCGCTTTTAGCGCGATTAGCGTAATCAGAACTGTTGCCGGGATCACCAGCGTCGCTACAAAGGTCATCCCCCAGTCTTTGAGGAAAAGATACAGCACAATAACTGAGAGAAACAGCCCGAAAATAATCGCCTCCCACACACTCTTAACCGATTCGCGTACGATCAACGACTGGTCGTAGAAAAATGCCAGTTTCAGGTCCGGGGGCAGTTCCCTTTTGAGTTTCTCCAATTCCGCTTTTAATATGCGAGCAATTTCGAGTGTGCTTCCATCAGGCTGGCTGCGAATATTCAACAACACAGCTTCTTTTCCATCAGCCGTTACTACGTTGAAAACCGGCTCGGGTCCACGCTCAACTCGGGCGAAGTCTTTAATCTGAATCGGATGACCCTCGACTACCGTAACAGTGAAGTCCTCAATATCTTCAAGGCTGTGCACCCGGCCATCGACTACGGCAAGGTAGAGCGTGTGGTTTTCCTCATGCATACCGGCCGGAGCTACAAGGTTCTTTTTTGTCAGCGCCTCGGTCACATCCGAAAGACTCAGCCCGGCAGCCTGTAAACGCAGTGTATCCACGATCACATGATACTCCGGCGTACGCCCCCCAACAAGGTCCACCCGACCGACGCCGGGAATCCGCAGGAATTGTGGTTTCAGCGTGTAACGGGCAATCTCCCAGAGATGAGTTATGTCGCGAGTCTCGCTGGTCAGGCTTACACCAATAATTGGAAATGCCGAAAAGGTCAGGCGAAAAACATTTGTTGTCGCTGTCGCCGGTAAAGTGCTGCGAATCTGGGACAGGCGGCTCAGCACATAGAGTTCGGACTGGACCATGTCCACCTTCCAATTGAAAAAGACGTTGACTTCTGCGGAGCCGCGCCCAGTAGCGTCACGGATTGTCACTACGCCTGGAATGTCCTTCATTGCCTCCTCGATAGGACGGGTGATAGTCGCCATCATCTCATTAGCGGGCATAACGCCATTATCAACCAGGATTACAACTCGGGGAAAGTTGGTCTGCGGAAAAACCGATGAAGAAATCTTCGTTGCCGAATACATGCCGCCCAAGCACAATGACTACAAAAGTAATGGCCACAGCGTGATGACTGGCGAATCGACCCAACGCCGAACCCCAAGCCTCCAAATGATTCCCGTTTTCAGTCTCCTGGGTATCTGACAGACCAGTATGTGGCATCAAATCCTCTCTCTTGAGCTCTTATTCGGTGATGATTCTGACTTTAGTTTCAGGGAGCAGGCCATACACACCTGCCGTCACGATCTGCATACCCTCGTGAATTCCCTCTCCCTGTATTTCTACCATTCCGTTTTCGCGCAACCCTCGCTGAACCACTCTCTGAAAGGCTTTGCCATTTTCTATAATGGCAATAACAATCTGACCTTCGGTGGTTGTGACGAGGCTTTCTTCCGGCACGACGAGGCAGTCGCTTTTTTCCAAATAAATAGCGCGCACCCTGACGAACCGGCCAGGCCTCAGCTCGGACTCGGTTGCCACCGACGCCCGAGCCAGAATAGTATCACTGTCAGGGTCAACCACAGAATCAATAAACGTCAGCTCACCATGCACTTGCCCCATTTCACTGTTCGGTCCACCGACCCTGTCGCGGGTTTCAATTGTCACCTTCTGTCCCGGTTTAAGCACTGTTATCTCATCGCTTGGGACTCGAAATTCCACTATTAATCGCTTACGATCAACCAATTCCGCCAGTATGCTCGTCGCGCCAACAGCTTCCCCGGGTCGTGCCAACACTCGCACAATCGTCCCGGATATGGGCGCTGTCACTTGAAACAGGGATAGCTCGGTTTCAGCCCGTGTCAGTTCATCTTTTGCATGTGCAAGTTCATACTCCGCCTGTTGCAGCAGCTTCTCCGATGTTCCCTGGCTTTGCATAAGCTCTTTCTGACGCACAAAATTCCGCTCTGCGAATTCCACCGCTTGCCGAGCCTCTTTCACGGTGACTTCAACTGCGCGACTATCGAAACGGAATAGGACATCTCCCTGACTCACCTCCTGACCTTCCACGCACACTGCCTCACTGATGATCCTATCGACCGGGGCTGTAATTCGAACTTTGGCCGGGGGACTGTCGCCGCTGGCCGGAGCAGGCTCGACTCTTCCATAAGCCAGAACATAGCCGTGCATTACCGAGCGAGAAATCTCTCCCACATGTACATTTACTTGAACGGCCATTTCGCCATCCTGCTCTTCTGGAATCTCGCCGTGCTTGCCCTGAAAAAGATAGTAAACCCCCAAAGCTCCCGCCAACAAGAGTATCAATCCCAACAATGTTCCAAGTCTATTCATAACATCCCTCTGACCTAGCATAGCAGGGAGCCAGGAAAGTCAGTCCTGCAGTTGCACAAAGCTGTTCAGTTCTGTCTTGCCGCTTCCTTTCCAACCTGCGGTTGAGACCTGCTATCGAGCCCAAGTATTTCAAGTCAATCCTCACAACGATGGTGCGTCCTGTTTATCGTTCTTACAGACCACTCCTATATCATCTTTTTCCCGATACGGTAGTTGAGTTGTGCTGCACTTCGGCGCAGATTGGCTGCCAATTCCGTCCAGTGCATGCGCGCCTCAACAAGCTTTGCCCCGGCCTCCAATACGGAAAGATAGGACACTTCGCCGGCCACCAGGGATTCTTGGGTTTGCTCGAGTGCTTTCTCCAGGGAAGGAACGATGTGGTTGTTCCACAACTCGAATTCCTCATGGGCCGAAACATATCTGGTATGAGCTTGCCGTACCTCGAGAATGATGTTCTGGCGGACCGCTTCATATTGTCGAGTCGCCTGTTCCAGCTCTGCTCTGGCCCGAACGATTCCGCCGTTATTCTGATTGAAGACCGGGATTTCAACAGCAAGTCCCGGCCCAACTGTAAGGGAATCCTCGCCCTCGTCTTTAGCATCGATGACGGCTATAAGATTGTAGATTTTGGATTGCTCCCAGCCCAAGCGCTTGCCGGCCGCCTCGATCTTAAGTTCAGCCGCCCGCAGGTCCGGCCGAGCAGCAAGAGCCGTTTCCAGCAATTCATCGACCGACATTTCTGATCTTGCGACAATATCCGACGGCATAATGCCAAATCCTGTATCATTCGAGATGAGCCCGAGCAAGGCGACAAGCTGCTGCCTTGCGATAATGGCCTCGTTCGAGAATCGCTTGGCGGCATCGGCTGCTTGGAACGAATCCACGTAGGCTGCCGAAGCAGCCAAGTTGCTGATATCCCCTGCCTCCAGACGCCCCCGCGCAAGGTCGGCCATCCGGATTTGGAGTTGAGCATCCTCCTCGGCCAGACGGGCCTGCTCCTGAGCCAGCCACAGATCGGCATAGGCCGTCTGAACATCCCGGATAAGGCCCAGGCCATGTTCTACGAGATTTTCGGAAAGACTCTGGGCATCGAACTGGGCGGCGGCGATGCGCCGGGGTCGCTGCCAAAGGGCTTGAACAGGTATGCTCAAGCCGGCTTCGAGCAGCTTCGGGCCAATGGGAAAAAGCAGTGAAAACTCCGGATTGGCCAGCATATTTGCTTCGATCAAATCGGCACGGGAAAACCCCAGAGCCGTCAAATCGGCTTGAAACTGGGCGTTATTCCAGAGGGCTATAGCTACCGCCTCGTCCTCGGACAAGCCATCGTCAAGCGACACTCCGTGAGGGAGATTAGGTTCCCTTGGCTCCGTGACCTGCCGCAACTCATAGCCAGTCCGTTCCTTAATGTCGCTGGAAATATGGGAGCGATCATAGGGAGATTGGACCTCGCACCCACTTGCGAGGAGAATAAGTACGCTGGTAAATGCTTTTCCGATCACGCTACTGGGCCTAGACAAATAGACTCGTTACACTCATATAGCCTTGTTATAGTCTGGAACCGAAGTCCAATACACATATCTGAATCCTACTACTCATTGCGTTATCTGTTGTCTGACAGGCAAATCCGGACATTTCCGGCTCCACCTTTGCTCTGATGTATATCAAGGCAAGCGGGAAGGTCTGATTGCACCCTTATCTCGAACTAATACTGCACACGCCTGTTTTGAGATGAGGCTGTGTTTCGGCACCCACTTCTCGACAATCAAGCCACATTCACTGACTTCTTCTGCAAAACTCCTGCGGCTCACAGGAACGTGATCCCGCATTTGGTGTTTGCAGGATCCGTCATGTTCATAACATACTGTTTTCTCAACCGCCACGATGCGGAAGAAGGAAACAACAATCGGTCCGGAACACATCCTTGCAAGCTCTTTCAAAACTTGCTGCCGCATTTGAGACTCGGGAAAATGGCAGAACAGGTGGTTCACAATCGCAGCGCCAAAACAATCATCGTCAAAACCTGCTTGAAGAATGTCAACGAATTGGAAGTCATCCGTATCGTCAATGCAGCTTTCACCGAGGAAGCCCCCATAAAAGCGTGCCTGCGCCACGGCATGAGAAGACGAATCCGCACACGTAACTCTGTAGCCAAACCGTTTCAGAAGGGGCAATAGGTGGCCGCGTCCGCAGGGCCAATCTAGTACAGATGTGCCACGAGGCACACCCGCTAAAGCTTTGGCTATATACCTGATTTCGCATCGTTCCCACCATGTGCCTTCAAAGGGTGTGACATATCTGTGATCTCCATGCCCGCCCTGAGAATGACCGCTGTGACTGAAGCCGGAGTGGTCCCTTGCTGAGACATCAACAGAGCATCCATTCTGATCCGAGCCTCGGATGTACTGGACGCGTTTTCTTTCTCTCTTCATTTTCAAGCCCATAGGCAAAAGTTGATTCTTGTCTGCTGTGCAGGACTATACCTATAACCTATATGGTAGCTGATTGTTCCTTAAGCCAAGCTTAAGACTTGACCAAAAAGTGCATGGCTTGTGGAAAAACCGTTTCACATCGTTGGGCCGTACAGTACAATAACAGGGATGAGCTTATTGGAATAAATTTAAGGCATATGTATAGGAGGGGGTGCCCTGTATCAATATGCGTGTACTTATCATTGAGGATGAGATCAGATTGGCCCGCAACATAGCGAAGATGCTGGACAGGGAATCCTCCTGGGCCGTTGACATTTCTACCGAGGGCGAAGACGGCCGGCACATGGCTATGACGAATCCCTATGATCTGATTATCCTTGATTTGGGGCTTCCCAAAATTAGTGGTCTCGAGATTCTCCAATATCTTAGAAGAAATAACATGACTGTCCCGGTACTCATCTTGACAGCCCGCGATGCTGCCGACGATATCATTCAAGGGCTTGAAACGGGTAGTGACGATTACATGGTCAAGCCATTTGATATGAGGCAACTGGTTGCTCGCTGCAAGGCGTTGGTGCGCCGTTCGTATGGTCGGGCTGCTCCGGTAATAAACATCGCAAACGTGAGCATCGATACTACCAAGCATCAGGTAACGGTCTGCGGCAAACCCGTGCGGCTACCTGCTATGGAATACCGCCTGCTGGAGTACCTCGCAATGCGAGCCGGGGAGGTGGTCTCCAAGGCTGATATCGTGGATCATCTCTATGATTTTGGTTCAGACAAATTCTCGAACGTCGTGGAGGTATATATCAACGCTCTACGAACAAAACTTGGTTCGGGGTCGCAAGCCGAATTGATCCATACATTTCGAAACCAAGGTTATTTGCTCGGAGAACTGCCTACATGACATCCCTTTCCCTAAAGTGGCGTGTGTCCCTGTGGGTCTCCGCAGTGATTGCAGCCGTCATCGCCACAATCTCCATTGTGGCCAAAGTTGAGTTTGAAGAGTCTCATCTTCGTAGCATCGACCGAACACTACTGGCGATGGCAAACGGTATCGCGGCAAGTCTAAACGACCCTCAGGGTGATGAGGAGTTGATGAGGGATATCCAGGCGGTCACGGGAAGGCCTGGCCGGAATTCTTCCACGTCATATCGGATTTGGATGGATGGGTCCTCCACCGATTTGCTTGCGAGCGACACGCCGGACAGCAAATATGGACGCTGGTTACGCGAACTTCCAGACCGAAGCAGCCCGGCACAAGAGGAGCTTACTTTTGTGAACATCGGCCAACCTCACGATGAATACAGGGCTGTTTGGATGCGTGAGAAGACCGATGAGGGCACCGTGAATATCGTCGTGGCGGATTCCAGCCACTTTTCCCATCATGAGATGTATGAATTCGAAAGATTGTTGCTTGTGTTGGGTGGAAGCCTCATCCTGGGCTCAGTAGTCGCCGTTATGTGGACGGTTCGATGCGGCCTGCGTCCCATCCACGTGACGGCGGAGCGATTAAACCACATATACCACATATCCAGTCCAAATGCCGAAAAGGCTTTCCTCGATGACCTGAAGATACCTGATGAATTGCGTCCCTTCGTCGAAGCGTTGAGAAATATGCTTAACCGCCTCGATAGGGTTTTGCAGCAACAAAAGCAATTCACCTCGGATGCCGCACATGAACTTCGTACCCCTTTAGCCTTGGCCAAGAGCACGCTTCAAACCGCACAAATGAATCAGGAAGATGCCAGTGAGAACAGACAGGCAATTGTTGATGTGCTCAAGGACGTTGTTCGCATGGAGCACCTTACAGAACAACTTCTTGTCTTAGCACGCATGGACGAAACAAACGAACAGGTCATTACCGAGGTGCAGCTTGATGTGCTGCTGAGCGAGCTTGCAGAGACCTTTGGCGAGAAGATACGAAGCTCAGGGGGCAAGGTAATCCTTGAAGGGCTACCGGTTACGACTGTTCGGGGCAATCTGGACGAGTTGATCCGTGTGTTCAGTAATGTCCTCGACAACGCAGCCAAATACGGGCCTTCCAACGGGGCCGTTCGGATAACCTTGGAACATACCCCTGACAGCTATGCGACTGCCCGCATCCACGACGAAGGGGGGAGCATACCGGCCGACGCCTTGCCCCATCTGTGTGATCGCTTCTATCGGGCGGATCAATCTCGCTGCAGTTCTACAGGCGGAGCCGGCTTGGGATTAGCCATCGCCCGGGAGATTGTCAGCCGCCACGATGGGAACATATCAATAACCTCAGATGCGGGCTCCGGCACACTCGATTCGACTGCGCCGCGCAAAGCTAGTCCGAACATAGACCCGACAATACCCGCTTCTCAAACAAGGGATTCTCTTTTCGAAGTCTTAAGCCTGCCTTAAGGTTCCGCACGTATGCTTTAGCCAAATGATTCGGATTTTTGCCAAAGGCGGTTCATAATAAGGGCATGGCTGGAGATTGCTGATATTAGAGCAAGCGGCCAGTATTGATATGGAAATCAAATGCTTAAGACGGTTCAAGAGCGGATTATCCCTGGGGGTAGTTGTTGTTACAGCTTTCCTGCTTGGTTTTGAAGCCTACACGTTTGCCGTCGTTCATAATTGTGTGTAAGGAAACGCTATCTTCGTCAGTGTTCGGAAAGTAAGACTGTGTGTGATATGAACCAAGTCGCCGTTAGTAGGCTCAAGGCGGCATGGGCTCTTTTTTTTGTGTGACCCAGCAGGAAATGTTCATGGATGCCAGTATCTTTTTCAAAGGTGTCGCAGTTGGTCTTATCGTTGCGCCGCCGGTAGGCCCAGTTGCAGCAGTGTGTATCCAGCGAACCTTAATTCAGGGAAGAATTCAGGGGATAATCTCGGGCTTCGGAGCAGCGACAGCCGATGCCCTTCTTGCCTTTATCACGGCTTTTGGCCTGACCTTTGTCTCAAACTTTCTAATCAAGGAGCAAGTTTGGCTGCGTCTTGTGGGGGGTGTTTTGCTTTGCTACTTGGGGACAAGGGTTATTCTTTCCAAACCGACGCAACAAATTGCTTCGGGAGTCAGCCGCAACCATATCACCAATTTTGCGTCCATGTTCCTGCTAACGTTGGCAAATCCCGGGACATTTCTTACCCTTGCCGCGGTATTTGCAGGCTTTGGATTGGTCAGAC
Source organism: Phycisphaerae bacterium (assembly GCA_016782865.1). GTDB lineage: Bacteria > Planctomycetota > Phycisphaerae > Sedimentisphaerales > Anaerobacaceae > SG8-4. The sequence goes on along the minus strand of JADHXR010000074.1, from coordinate 4,374 downwards.
CGGATTCAGGCTATATTTGGCCCAGCTTATTGGTCGGCGGTGTGTTTACCGGTTCCCAGCTCTCCTGGATAGTACTCTGCAGCGCCGCCAAGAAGGTACAGGGGATGTTCAGCCAAAGCAAACGGATCTGGCTGAATAAGGCTGCGGGCATAATAATCATAGCTTTCGGGTTGTTCATTCTCTTGAGCCTCATAACTTGATGATCTCTAAAATCACTGAAGAAGCCGGTTGGTTGACGGGGATGATCGTCAAAGTAACGATATCTACAAAAAAGTGCAAACGCCTTAAACCTACGCTGGCCACAACCGCGTAACACATTGCTATTGGGAGACTGCACCATGCAGACTGACATAAAGAACGGAAAATTCCTGCCACACTATTTCGGCCTGACCTATGTAGTCCTGTTGTTAAACGCGTCCCGCTTCCTGGCGCAGGTGCAATATGTCGGTATTATCACGTATGTATTTTCATTCGCCGTATACGTGAGTTACTGTTTCGTATATCTCTTGCCGCTACTTATTGTTCTTGGGTTGCTGCAGCGCGTTGTTACATCATCGTTGCTTGCGGGAGCGTTTCGAAGGGTCCATATCTCGCCGATGTGGATGATTTACGTTCTAACGATACTGTTGCTGACTTTTCTCCAGCTTCTGATCTTCATCGACGTTTTTGTTTTTCACATTTATGGTTTTCACCTGAATAGTTTTGTTTGGAACCTCGTTATCACGCCAGGCGGTATCCAGTCCATGGGCGCCGATACTGGAACTGTGATTTGCTTTGCGGCAATCGTCGTCGGTTTTTTCCTGGTTCAGGTTGTTCTGCTGGTGCTTTGGCTGCGGGTGAAACGGTTTGAGAGATTCTGTCATGCTCTTCTTACGAAGACTCGCGTTAGAGCAGCGACTGCTTTGCTGATATTCCTTCTTGTCTTCCAGGCCATGACTTATGGTTTCAGTAGCTTCTACGGATATACTCCGGTTCTCAGCGCCTCAGGTGTGTTTCCATTGTATCAACCACTTACGTTTGCCAAATTTGCCACGCGCCTTGGCCTTACTGCTAAACGGCAGACAGCATTCAAAATGACGACACAGTCTTTCGATGTGTCGTACCCACTACATGCGATTGAGCGTTCGACCGACCGTGGCCGGTACAATATCGTCTGGCTGGTCGCCGAGTCGCTTCGTGCAGACATGCTCGATCCGAACATTATGCCTCACAGTTATGCGTTCTCAGAAAAGGCACTGCGATTTGAGCAACATTATAGCGGAGGTAATGGCACCCGCATGGCCATGTTCGGGATGTTTTATGGTCTTTACGGCAATTACTGGTTCAACTTCCTGCATGAAAACCGGGGACCTGTTCTCATAGACCTGCTGCTTGAAGACAATTATCAGATGAATATGTTTACAAGTGCGAGATTTGGCTATCCGGAATTTGACAAGACCATATTTGCCCGACTGCCGCAAAAGTGTCTGCACGATGAAACAGAGAACTCGCCAGGCCCCGGCTGGCACAGAGACCGAGAGAATGCTGGTCGCCTGATCGATTTCATTGAGAATCGTGCCCCTGAGAGACCGTTTATGACTTTCATGTTCTTTGAGTCACCGCATGCACGGTACTATTTTCCCCCGGAAAACGCCATTGCCAAACCCTATCTCGAGGAGTTTAGCTACGCCACCGCGAATATAGAACGGGACATTAGATTGATTTTCAACCGATATGTCAATTCGTGCAATCATCTCGACAGCCAGATATGGCGCATCATCCAATACCTTCAGCAGGCAGACCTGCTGAGGTCGACCATTGTTTTGATTACCGGCGATCACGGCGAGGAATTCATGGAGAAAGGCCGCTGGGGACATAACTCGGCTTTCAGCGACGAACAAACCCGTACCCCACTAATCATTTGGATACCCGGAGTCGAGCCCCGCAAAATTCGCCGCATGACGAGCCACCTGGATATCCCGGCAACCATCCTGTCGGCATTGGGAGTGACTTCCCCACCGGAGGATTATTCGCTTGGCTTTGACCTGACAGGTGATGCCGTTCGTGAGTTCAGCGTTTTGAGCGGCTGGGACACGCTGGCATACGTTGACAAAGAGTACAAAGCGGTGTTTCCAATAAGATTTTACAATATGGCCAGACAGCAGGTCACTACCAAGGATGATGTTCCGGTATCTGACGCCTCTGTCTTCTACCAGTCTCGCAAGGACCGACTCGTCCAAATAATGCATGAAATGGCTCGTTTCAAACTATCAAAGTAAAACTGGTACTGCACCACTGCAACAGCGCAGGCAAATCCATGCGGCCGACCGCCCGTTTCCTTGGAGACCATCAACAATCTCGGCATCCTCCGGAGGGAGCAGAAGAACTGTTCAGCCAACGGGACTGTTCGGATAACCTTGGAACACGATCCCGATAGCTATGCGACCGTCCGTATCCACGACGAAGGGGCAAGCATACCGGCCGCTGCCTTGCCCCATCTGTGTGATCGCTTCTATCGGGTGGATCAATCGCGCTGCAGTTCTACAGGCGGAGTTGGTTTGGGATTGGCCATCGCCCGGGAGATTGTCAGCCGCCACGATGGGAACATATCAATAACCTCAGATGCCGGCTCAGGCACACTCGTTTCGATTCGACTGCCCCGCGCATAGCGAGTCCGAACATAGACCCGACACGATACCCGCTTCTCTACCAAGGGAATTTCTTTCAAAGTCCTAAGCCTGGCTTAAGGTTCCGCACGTATGCTTTAGCCAAATGATTCGGATTTTTGCCAAAGTCGGTTCATAACGAGGGCACGGCTGGAGATTACTGATATCAGAGCAGGCGGCCAGTATTGATATGAAAACCAAATACTTGCGACGATTCAAGAGCGGACTATCCCTGGGGGTAATTGTTGTTACAGCTTTCCTGCTTGGTTTTGAAGCCTACACGTTTGCCGTCGTTCGTGGTGAAAGCCAAACAGGCCTTCCGGAGAACTATGGCAACTTCGAGAGAATCAGGAATTCCTTGACCGAACAAGGGCCAAAGGATGAGTTCTCTTTTGCCCTGGTCGGCGACACACAGGGGACCAGGACTTTCGAGCGGCTTTGTGACGAGTTGCGAAATGAGCCACTTTCCTTCATGGTGATACTTGGCGACTTCGTCAAGACATCTACCAGGGGCAATCACGACTATTTTAGATCTAGGTGCGCAAAAGAATATCGCCTGCCGTTCCCGGTGTTCCTTGTCGCCGGCAACCGTGACGTCGTTTGCGAAGAAGTGGACTATGATATTGACAAAGTCTCACCGGTCGATCTCGAAAGAATGTATGGACCACGAAATTTCTCTTTTGAATATAACGGATGCCTTTTCATTGGTCTGTGCATTTTGCCTGCCCTTGCTCGACCGCCGAAAGTATTGAGTTTCTGGACTCAACATTGGCCAGGCATCGTGAAGGAATGCAAAAGGTTTTTGTGTTTACTCACGCACCGGTGTTCAGGTCGGTCGGCCCGGCGACAGGCTATTTTGAGAATGCGCAGGCTTTCATAGATGTCGTTGACCGGCACAAAGTTGACTATGTCATAAGCTCTCATTATCACGGCTATGACAGGACGAAACGAAAGGATACGGTCTATCTTGTGACCGGCGGTGGTGGCGCACCATTAGATGAGAGAGACGGTTTTCATCACGCCATTGTGCTAACAGTTGACCGTGATTCCATCTCTGAGAGAACCGTTTTTGCCCGGCACAGCACCGGAGTAACGAGCACCTTGAAGCATTTTGCCATGGCAAAGTTGGCTCCTCTCCTCAGAAAGCATCCAGCCCCAACGGTGGTCGTAAACTTCGTGATATTTGGCATGTTCTGCGCATGCTTGAGCCACTTCATTTGGCCAGAAAGGGCCGTTTTTGAGTTTGGGCGGCGGGGGGAACAACCCGCCCGCGAAGGTCATATATGGTGAGCGCTGATCTGACGCATAAAGAAGAGACGAGGTTCATCAGGAAATACTGGTTGGAGAGCCTTCTGCTGGTCGCAGCCGCTCTCTTTCTGCTTTCGGCGATCGGAGGCCGCGGTTTGTGCATGGTGTTTCAGGAGAATATTCAGCGCTATGTCCAACCTTTCGATCACAAAGGCCCGATCTACCTCTACTTTAGCGCCGTGCCCTTACAGGCCTTGCCGTGGCTACCGATTTTCATCGGCGCGGTGGTAACATCCGCAAGCGGCTGGAAGAAGCTCGATACCAATACTCGCTGGCTCGCACATGTTCGCGGAACGGCTGCGTCGATGTTGCCATCGCAACCGATGTGGGCAGAAACCATCTACGCCTGGGAATCCCATCAATCGCAGCAAGAGAAATTGAAGGCATGGCTAACCAACCCGGGCGTCTCACGGATTGCTGC
>JADHXR010000073.1 GCA_016782865.1 Phycisphaerae bacterium | reverse complement strand
CAGGATTTCAATAAAATACCTGTGAAACTTCGCAAGATTATCTCACGCGCACAGCTTCCAGAGATGGTTGCTGAGATGCTGAGAGTACCGAAAATGGCTAAAACAGGTTGAAATCTAACCACCATTTGCGTTCATAGCGCTGCACACCTGGACAAACAAATCTAATCGCCTCGCCGTGCTTAGCTTATTCCTGTCACAGTATTCGGTAATGGAGACTCCGGTTACCAACTCCATAACAAAATAGGGCCGGCCCGTTTCAGTTGCGCCGGCATCATGAACCTTGGCGATATTCGGGTGGTTCATCAGCGCAAGGGCCTGTCGCTCAGCCTCGAATCTGGCGATGACCGACTTGGTGTCCATGCCTAATTTGACTATCTTCAAGGCAACCTTGCGGCGAATCGGCTCGGCCTGCTCGGCCATGTAGACCACCGCCATGCCGCCCTCACCGATTCTCTCCAGCAGCTTGTAGCGGCCTATGACTGTGCCGGGGACCTCCCCGAGACGGCTGAATCGTCCAACGTGACGCCCATATCGAAAATAGGCGATTCGAGAAAACCGCCCACCTTATCTTCCAACTGAAGCAATGATTCGACCTCCCGCCTCAAATCCCCGGCGTCTCGGCACACCTTATCAAGATATGCCGACCTCTCTTTGGCGGTTGGCTTCTCCATCGCCTCGGCAAGAATGACTTTGATGTCTTTGGGCTTTTCAGCCATAGCATGACTCCACAGCACCAGGCTTTGTCGGAAAACTCCGTCGTCCGCTCGAGAGCGAGCGGTTTTTCGTCTGACAAGGACGGCGAAGCAGGCGATATTGGCTGTATCGTCGATGGAGCCGGACGCCGTCCAGACCAAAAACAAGCCGCTCGAAGCCAGACCGAGTTTTCTGACAAAGCCTCGGCTTCCATAATACAATGCGTAATCGGCGCGAAAAATGGGACAAAAAAGATCGCACCAACGAAGAAAAATCTCGATCTGTTGAATTGAGGGATATAACCGGCTGTGGTCAATGAGCTTGTGGCAGATCCCTGTGTTGGGCCAATGATAGTTCGCCCCGCTCGAAACGTGTCATCATGCTGACGTCCCATCTGACTTTGTCATTTCCCTGTACAGCCACAGCCTGGCATAGTTCCAATGCCTGCCCGCTGTTCGACGTGAAACACCCTTGACTTCGGCTGCCTGCTCCAGGGTAAGGCCCCCGAAGTAACGAAGTTTCACCAGGTCGGCGACATCGGCGTCCTCGTCGGCGAGCCTGGTGAGCGCTTCATCCAGCGCGATCAAGTCATCCGGCTGATTCTCGATGGCTATACTCAGGTCGTCCAGATCGACCTTTTGCCGGCGCCCGCCGCATCTTTCGCTCTTCTTTCGCCGCACGTTGTCGACGAGCAGTCTCCGCATGGCCTCAGCGGCCGCAGCGAAGAAATGGCCGCGATTGCTCCAATTTCGCCCCTGGTCGGCGACCAGCTTGATATACGCCTCGTGAACCAGGGCGGTTGCATCGAGCGTCTGGCCGGGCGGTTCTCGCGACAGCTTCTGGGCCGCCAGCAGACGCAGTTCGCCATAGACAAGGGGCAGCAGCCTGTCCGCCGCCTGGCCGTCTCCTCGTTCGATCGCGTTTAGAATTTGCGTAACATCAGTCATGGTTGTTTATGAGTTGCGCTTCTCTTTTCACCAAGGGCGAACCTGAATATGACACAACACAGACATAAACGGTCGTCCATACCAAACGAGAGTCACTAGCTTACCTTCCGAATTCATTTTACCCGCTGAGCTGGGCAATGAAAAGATGAAAGTCCCGGCCCTTCGCCAAACGGCTGAGTTCAAGTTGTGTTTTGACTTGGCGCGAACTGTGCCTTAGCCTAACCTCTACGTGGTTAGTCGTAGGTTTCCATGAGCTGCTAATAACCCGATGGGGATATTCGCATGAAGCAGGATTTGGTGCCGAACAGCACGCTAATCTGGTTCACAAAATCCTTATGATAACAGCCTGGGGACAGTTCTTTGCAGTCGCCGGCGGGGCGCCGGCCGGCTTGCTTTTCTTCATCTTGTGGTTTAGAATTCACCCGTCGGCGCCACAGGCGTCCCAAAGGCAATGCCGTCTGACTAAGAAACTTGGAGCATGTTTGGAATGACGAAACGCAAGTGTAGGCTATCAGTCCATGTTCTGTTGCTATTTGTTCTCAGCGCGTTCTGCTGCGCCAAGAGTGATGAGTTCACATATTTCGACACCGAAGACGTCGGAAAGCCGGATGGCAATGTGCCGCTGATCAGACCCTGGAAGACCGTCACTCTCGATCCGGAATATGCAGGGCAGTGGATGGTGGCGGCCGATGTGGATGCCGATGGCGAAGTCGAGATCGTCAGTGCTGAGAACGTCAACGAGGGCGATGTGCACTATACCAGCACAGCGGTTGCGCAGAAGTTGGACGGGTCCGTCCTGTGGCGCTGGGGTGACCCTGACGTCGGCCGAAAGAACTGGCATCACGATGTTGCATGCCAGGTCCAAGATTGGAACGGTGACGGCAGGAACGAAGTTGTTCTCTGCACGAAAGGTTTTGTCGTCGAACTCGATGGGACAACGGGCCGCGAATTCAGGCGGATACCTATCGCCGCCGGCGCCACGGACTGTCTGGTGTTCTGCAACCTCTCCGGAGGTGACAATTCGACCGACATACTTGTCAAAGACAGATACCGCCAGATTTGGGCTTACAATCAGCAAGGCAAGCTGCTCTGGACAGTCAAGGATCCTGGTGGGTTCCGCACGGCCCATCAGCCGAGGCCCATCGACATCGACGGTGACGGGCGTGACGAGATCATGGCCGGCTACGCGATGCTCAATCATGACGGCTCGGTTCGATGGGTATTCGAATCCAGGAAAGTGGACCAGTCGCGCGGGCATCTGGATTGTGCTCGCGTCGTGCGTCATGGCGCTTTGGCCGAGGATTTTCGCATCGTACTCACCTGTTGCGGCGCCAACAATATTGCGCTCGTCGACGGCAACGGCAAAACGCTGTGGGAAGTGTCGGGACATCATTTCGAGTCCATAGACGTAGGCCGCGTCATACCCAACCGTCCGGATCGTCACATAGTTGTCGATATTGACCATCGACCATACGGCAAGAGCCCCATCTGGGTATTGGATGAAAAGGGCGGGCTTCTTGGCCAGACAGTAACCGACTACAGCCGGCATCATTGCCTGCTGGATTGGACGGGTGACGGCGTAGATGAAATCCTCGTTGCCCATAAAGGCGGGCTCTACAATGATCGAGGCAAAAGGATCGGCACCTTCCACACGCCCGGCCCGGATATTTCTGAAAGCGGGGCAAAATATGAAAAGAGCATGCTGATCGGCGATATGACCGGCGATCGCGTACCCGACGTTATCATCGCTACCCCTCATGCCGTGTACATTTACAGAAACACGCGAGGAAGGAGGCCCGATAGGCCCGTTCCTCTCGGAACCGAATTTAACTTCACACTGTATTAGTCCGGTGTCTATGGGAAATTGTGGATAAGGAGAAAAACATGAGAAGGTTTTTACTGCTGATGCTCATCCTTACCGTTCTGCTATGGACCTGCACAGCAAATGCGAATAATGCGAATGACGCAAAGAAAGCCCAAGCAGGTCTTGTCACGACACATTCCCGCGGCCTGCACGGGTACATCGGCTACAGTGCGTCCCGGCCGCCGGACCGCTCGGCCTACAGTGCGGGCATGGGGTTTTATTCCGCCGTCTGGCCGCTGATTGCCAAACCGATTGCCCGCTTTCAGATCGGTCTGCCCAGCGCCTGGATCACACCGGACAACTCCGACAATAAGGATACGCCGCTGGCTCCGGTCGGAACGCATGCCAGGGACAACTGGCCGGAGCGGGGGCCTACCTGGGGTAGCGTATTTCAGACCGTCGAGGGAGGCCTTGGCTATTGGGCGCGAAATCGATTCCGATACGGGCCTCCGAAATTCAGCATGAACGCCACGCCGCAATGTTACGACTACGAGGTCGGGTCGCCCGGGTGGTCCTTCTTCTACAGCAGCAAGGCTTTGCCTGACGATCGACTGGGAATCGCCCAATTGAGCAACCGACTGCTCATTCCGCCGGACGCGCTGCCTTTCGAGGGCAATCCCAACGGCAAGTTCCTCGGCTATACCTACATGGCCCTGCCCTTTACCGAGCCAACCACCGCCGAGCCGCCCACCGGAGACCAGGCCTGGACCTGTTTCCTCAGCGCGGCCAACTTCAAAGGACCGATGGCCTATTATATCCCGGAGACCTGGAGCAAAACCGGCAAGCTGTTCAATTATCCGTTTATCTATGGACGGGGACTCGACGCCCGGCCGGGCAGAATGGGCGGCGGCGCCATGGAGATCAACACCGTGCCGCGTTTCGAATCCAAAGATGCCCGGGGCGTGGTTTATTCCAAGCTGCCGAAGTTGCAGTTCCCGGCAGACGACAGGGGAAGGACCCTTCTGGTTCAGGACGTGACATATTACTCCAAGGCGGCCCTCTATGATGCCTTCAAAGCATGGCGGGATGGAGGCCCGGCGTGCTCGGGGCGGTTCGACGCTGAAGGTGCCTGGAAGTCCACGCTGACGACGCGCACCACGCGTTTCGATCAGGCCGGCAAGAGAATTACCGGCGTCGAGAAGGTCTTTGATACCAAGATATTCGAAGGCAATGTCTGGGGTCTGAAGTGGTTCGACGGCACTGCCGGCGCCAATGGGTACTTCCCGCAGTATTTCAAACATGTCGCCGACGAGCGCGTGGCGGTATCGGCGGCGGATGTGCCGGCGGAGACGCAGCTTCTGACAGCCCAGTTCAAACTGGCGGGTCGAGGCCAGCCCTATACCTCGCCGACCGGCGGCGCCTGGGGTAACCCAGGCCCGGCACGCGGACCCTACAAGGTCGATCTTGCAGACGGCTCGAGGGTCACCTACTGCTGGTATCGTTTTGTCGATCAGCCGTCGTTCCAGCAATACAAATGGAGTGACGACAAGAAGGCGAAATTGCAGTCCTTTGTCGAAAAGGTACACGCCAACTGGCCGATCGACCGCGACTACATGGCGCCGCCCAGCAGCGGAAAACTGGCGACCCTTGACCCGGCCCTGCTGGTGATGCCTCCCGAGGGTCTGGAAGTTGGCTATGTGCCCATAGTGACACATCAGGAGGATGCCGGTAAGTGAGGTGTTCACCAAGTCTATGAGAGGAAACAAAATGAGGTATTCGGTTTCTGCATTCCTGATTCTCTTGCTGGTCACGTGCGATATTTTTGGCCAGACGTCTGGTCGCGAGACTTCGGTGGACGTAGTGGTTTCATCGGAGGCGCCGGCATGTGAGAAGATTGCAGCCGAGGAGTTGTCCAATTATCTCGGCAAGGTATACTCGAATGTGCGATTCAACGTTGCGACCCGAAAGTCTCGGCGGGCAGATTATGTGATCTACTTCGGCCGGGCGGAGTCTTTCCCACAGCTTCGAGAACAGATCGGTGACAAGAAACCCGCCGGGCCTGAGAGCTACGTGGTGACAACCGCCAGCGTCGACGGCTCCAGGGCGGGAATCATCCTTGGCCATGACTCGCGCGGCGCAATTTACGGAGCTTACAACCTGCTGGAAAAGCTGGACTGCGGGTTCTACCTGTCATACGATGCTTTCCCGGCCGAGCGACGGGATGGCTTCTCGTTCGAGGGCTGGGAGCTGTCTGACGCTCCGCTGGTTCGGGATCGCATCGTATTCAACTGGCACAATTTTCTAAGCGGCTGCTCGACCTGGAATCTGCCCGACTGGGAGAGTTGGATAACGCAGTCTCAGAAGATGGGCTACAACGGCGTGATGGTACACGCGTACGGTAACAATCCGATGGTGAAGTTCTCGTTCAACGGGGCGGACAAACCGGTCGGTTACCTGAGCACTACGCAGAAGGGAAGAGACTGGTCCACGCAGCACGTCAACGACGTGCGCCGGCTGTGGGGAGGCTTCGTCTTTGATGGTCCGGTTTTCGGATGCGAAGCGGCGATTGTGCCTGACGCCGAGCGGGCCGATGCCGCGAGCAAGCTCATGCACAATGTATTCGCGCACGCCGAGAAGTGTGAAATGGATGTCTATCTTGCAGTGGATGTGGACACGGCCTCGGCCAATCCGCAGGAGGTGATCGAGACATTGCCCGCCGAGGCGCGATTCCCAATCAGGGTCGAGCAGATGCGATGGATGAATCAGGAGGCGGGCTCGATCTGGCTGGCCAATCCCGACAGTCCCCAGGGGTATCGATACTACAAGGTGCAGGTCGAAGCCCTGATGGGCGCATACCCGCAAATCGACTGTATCGTTGCCTGGTTTAGGCACAACAATACGCCGTGGATGGCTCTCAAGGCTGCGGAGATGCCCGAGTCTTGGCGGAAGGAATACGAGGCTGAAATCAGGAGGACCCCCGAGGCCGCCAAATTGTGAAGGTCGCATAATTTCTTCGCGTTGGGCAAGATCGTGAAGGCGTTCGAGCGGGCGTTGAGAGAGGCGGGCCGGGACGACGTCCGGATTGCCGTAGGCAGTTGGAAGTTCGAATTCCTGCCCGGCTGCGATCGATTTCTGCCGCAGCACGTCAAGCTTATTCCGCTGGACTGGGAGGTGCTGCACGATCTCTCGCAGATGCGCGATGCCGAGTCGAGGCGGGTCATCCGCGAGGTCGGGAAGCATCGACCTGTGCTGCCCGTGGTCTGGGCACATCATGATGACGGCAATTATGTGGGCAGGCCCTACACTCCCCATTCGGATTTCCACTCCAGGCTCGTCGATAGCCGGGCCAGCGGATTCGGCATCATCCACTGGACGACGCGACCTCTGGACCTTTACTTCAAGAGTTTGGCTAAGCAAGTCTGGCGGACCACGGAGGATCAGCCCCTTCGCATCACCTGTGGGGAAATGGCCGAACGGTCGTTCGGCCCTGGCGCCGGCGAGAAGATGGCCGAATACCTGCGTCGCTGGGTGACCGAAGCCCCGAAGATCGGACGCGATACGAGTGACCGATTCATAGATCGCAAACTTGCCGACTCGGCCGATGTTGTCCCGGGCTACAACGAGCGCATGGAACTGATCGATAGCGCAAAGCGAGAATCCAAGGCTGTCGCGCAGCGAGATCGACTCGACTATTTCAAAGGACTGGAGCGATACATCACCGACGTTCACCTTACCGAGGAGGCTTTCAGGCGGTCACAGGAATTGTACAAGGTCGGTGACCTCGCCGCCGCGCGGCGTGCTATGGTGTCGTGCCGGCCCGAAGAGGTGATCGAGCGGTATGCGCGCACTTCGAGTCTCAGCGGCATCACGCGAGGTGAGCAGGGGCTGGTTGCATCGATGAACCTTCGCTGGTTGACGCACTACGTTCGCTACCGCCAGATGCTGGGGGCCGAGCCGGTGCGGTACAATTTCTCACCGACCTCGCACGATCCGCTGGCACAGAGCATGGGGACATTCACGTTCCATTTCGGACCGGAACGCGAAGTCTGGGAGTGCTTCGGCGCAAAAGAAACCGGAGCATCGATGTTCGCCGTACCTGACGACATCCGGATCTCGCGGGATGACACAGTCCCGGCTGCGTATGAAGAAATCTGCCGTAACGGAATAGAGAGTGATAAATCTGTCACAATAACGCTACGGCCAATCATGGCCACGGGCGGTCGCGGGCAGGCGAATCCAGGTGAGCTGCCTGCGGGGAGATACGGGATCGAACTTTTGATGCTCGATCCGCACTCAACCGGTTTGGGCCGGCGTCTGTTCGATGTGTCGGTGAACGGCGAGACGGAGCGAATCGACATCTTCAAGCAAACCGGCCGGGCAAACAGGATTCTGGTTTGCGCATATCCGGTCGTACTCGAAAGACCTGGCCGTCTGAACGTCACCCTGGAGCCTGTCAAAGGCAAGGTCCTGCTGTGCGGCGCAGTTCTCAGGCCCGGCAGATGATCGACCGAGACGGTAGCCCGTGACGTGACTGGCGGATATGCCGCCGGTGCGTGCGAAGCCGGCAGGCAGAGACACAGGCAAGTTTCAAAAACAGGGTAGACCAAATCCGCATACGGTTGGTTATAGAGATATGCGCTGAATGTAATCGCGAAAAACCCAACTAACCGACAAAAGAGAGCAAACGATCCTGCACAAGAAGGCCCAATAATTGGGCGGGCCTTTTCGCGCTTTTAATTCTTGCTGCTTGGTTAGCCCGGGATAACGTTGGTCGCGCAGGGACCCTTTTTGCCTTGTCCGATTTCGAACTCGACCTTCTGGCCTTCATCGAGTGTTGCATAGCCAGTTGTCTTGATCTCAGAGTGGTGGACAAACAGATCTTCGCCGCCGTCATCCGGGACAATGAAACCAAATCCCTTACTTGAATTGAACCACTTTACTGTACCTGTACTCACTGAAACTTCTCCTTGGCCCATTTACAGGCCACTAAATAAAATCATAAAATCTCTCATTTCTTAACTATCAGGTGTATATTCTTGAGAGACGAAAGAATATACACTGTAAACAACCTAATATAATGGAAGGGGCGGCGAAAATTCAATAAAAAATAAATAAAATTTAGCGTGTGGTTCCGCATGCTTATCCGATGCTTGCCGGCGGGTCCCGTCACCGTGACTGCCTGAGGGGCTCTGCGAGACACCGGGAAAGATAAACGGGACGATGCCAACAGGGTCAGACTGACAGAATACATGAGGGCACCTCCAAAAATTCATTTTGGCGGGCAAACGAATCTTTTTTATTCCGGACGGCGTCAGGAAAAAGCCGCCTTAGCTTCGGCTAAGGCTGATTTCCCTTCCTTGCCAGAATACAAAAATCTTCTACTTGCCGCTCAAAAGCAATTATCAGAGCTACCCTTGAATCTTTGACACATTTTTCCAAACAAACACGGTCGTCGGCAAGTACATTTTACGTAGGCTTTTGGAAATAAGATTAAGGAGTCCAGGGATGAAACTTGGAAAGAATATGAGAGTTTTGTGGTTTTTGCTCGTCTCGCTTATTTTAGTGGCAATGCTCAAAGGTGGTCTTCGAGAACAGCCCCACAGCTCCGGGACAAAGACCGAAGGATCGCTTAAAACTGTGCCGATAGATGATTTCTCGTCTGTGAAATCGAGCAAGATAGGCCGCGCAAAGTGGGAGTTCGTAAGTGACCGTGCGACCGGCGGTGCCTCTGCGGGAGCAATAGAATTCACAAAACACGATGGTCGCCCGTGCCTGCACATGAGCGGCTCGGCATCGCCCAGGAACAACGACGGATTCATCCAGGCTAGGCTTAGCCTCATTTCGGGACGCAAGAACTTCGATGCCGGCATGTTCAAGGGAATAAGGTTGCGCGTCAAGGGCAATGGGGAGCCTTATGCCGTTCATCTGCGAACGGCGGACACGAAGTTGCGGTGGCAGTTCTATCAGGCTGATTTTGCGACAAACCGAATGTGGCAGGAAATTGCGATTCCTTTTGCGCGATTCACGACGAAGTCTTTGCCGAGCCCGCTCGATACGACGTCGATAAGAAGCATCGCGGTCGCGGCTGCGGCAAGAGAATTCGACGCGGACATCTTCGTTGACGAGATTGCCTTCTATGGGGACAAAGAGATGTACAAGAAACTAACTCCCGCAGAAGAACGGGTCATCATCCACAAGGGGACAGAAAGACCTTTCAGCGGCAAGTACGACAAGCATTTCGAGAAGGGCGTGTACACGTGCAAACGGTGCGGCGCCAAGCTCTACGAGTCGTCTACCAAGTTTGACTCAGGCTGCGGCTGGCCGAGCTTCGACGACGAAGTGCCCGGAGCGGTAAAAAGAATTCCCGACAAGGACGGGATCCGGATGGAAATTACGTGCGCCAGGTGTGGGGGGCATCTCGGCCATGTGTTCACGGGCGAGCGATTGACCGCCAAGAACATCCGTCACTGTGTCAATTCGATATCGATGGATTTCGTTCCGGCAGAAGAACTCAAAACAGAGCGGGCGATTTTCGCTTCGGGTTGTTTCTGGGGTACGCAGTACCACTTGCAGAAAGCCCCCGGCGTCATCTCGACGACGGTCGGCTACACAGGGGGACGTTTGGCAAACCCGACCTACGAACAGGTCTGCACCGACAGGACCGGTCACGCCGAGGCGATCGAAGTGACCTACGACCCATCGAAGACCAGCTATGAGAAGCTTACCCGGCTGTTCTTCGAGACGCATGACTTCACACAGTTGAATCGCCAGGGGCCCGACGTCGGAAAGCAATATCGCTCCGCCGTCTTCTACCTGGACGAAGAGCAGAAGCAGACAGCCGCCGAGCTTATCAAGACACTCAAAGAAAAGGGCTTTGCCGTAAAGACCGAGATCACCAAGGCAACGAAATTCTGGCCCGCAGAGCTATACCACCAGGACTACTACAAAAAAACCGGAAAACTCCCTTACTGCCATGTCTACAGAAAGATCTTCTGATCTTCCCGAGATTACCGATCAGTCCGCATCGCTGCAAAGTCCACAACGATATCCAGATTGTGGCGAGAGTCTCGACCAAACGATATGACCTCTGAGTTACGTGAGTAGGCAATGCGAACGGTGAGATCGTCAAAGAATACGAAGCAGCGAACTAACGTCAGCTTTCAAATACAACTCGAATCAGTTCGGCAATGACGTGCAGGCCCAAAGTCGATGCTGGCAAGAATTCCAGCAAAAGCCAGTTGCGAACACCATGAACAGTCGCTTATAATGCGCCGCTGGCTCGTACAATCGTCCCCGTAGCTCAATTGGATAGAGCGTTGGCCTCCGGAGCCAGAGGTTGAAGGTTCGAATCCTTCCGGGGATATTTTGCATGTTGAATGAAACAGCGACGGCCTTTGGCAATGAAGTTCGGCCGATAAGGCGCTGTCTTGCGGAAATATTGGACGCCGTCAAGGGGCTGATCTCGCTTGACGGGTGTCGATCTTGGAAGTCCAATGTTTTCAATGCGGACGGAGTTTTTGGTGGGTACAAAGAGGTATCTATGAAGTATAGGTATGTGACACTCATCGCTGTGTGCCTTTGCCTGTTCGCAGCCGCTGCCGGCATGGCCTCTGACCTCAAAATGTGGTACGACAGGCCCGCCGGTGACTGGATGCGTGAAGCGCTGCCGATCGGAAATGGACGCCTCGGTGGCATGATCTTCGGTGACAAGGCCAAAGAGCACATCCAGTTCAACGAAGACAGCCTCTGGATCGGCGACGAAAGCGACACCGGCGCATACCAGGCATTCGGTGACCTCTACATTGAACTCCGCGACCCAGGGTTTCCTCTGGGGAAAACAGGCAGCATTGACCAGCCGGCGTCCGGTCAATACCGGCGCGAACTGGACCTGGCCAGGGGCGTTCACACCGTAACTTACAAGCATAAAGGAGTGACATTCAAACGCGAGTATTTCGCCAGTAACCCGGACCAGGTGCTGGTATTTCGCCTGACGGCGGACGAGAAGGGTATGTACTCCGGAACAGTCTCCCTTACCGATATGCACGAAGGCCATATATGGGCAAAAGGCAACAAGATAACCTCAAGCGGGTCGCTTGCAGGCTTTACTTACGGGGAAGGCAGCAATTCCGGCAAGAAGAACGTCAAGTATAGTATAGCTCTCGATTACGAGGCTCAGGTGCTTGTCCTGAACGAAGGCGGATCGGCCGCGGCATCCAACGGCAAGATTACCTTCGAGCAGGCTGACAGCCTCACCATACTGCTCGTTGCCGATACCGATTATCTGAACCAGAGGGCCAAGGGCTGGAGAGGCGAACATCCTCACAAGAAGCTCGAACAGCAACTGCAGTCTGCTGCAGGGAAATCCTACGATGACCTCCTAAAGGCCCACATCGCGGACTACAAGAACCTGTTCGACAGGTGTGCTCTCGATATCGGCTCTGCGACGGAAGAAAAGAGAAAGCTGCCCACCGACCGGCGTCTTGCCGCATACAAGTCGGACGGATCGGATCACGGTCTTGAAGAGATCGTTTTCCAGTACGCCCGTTATCTCATGATATCGAGTTCACGGCCCGGCGCTATGCCCGCAAATCTCCAGGGGCTCTGGAATAGGAGCAACACCCCTCCATGGCGATCCGACTATCATACCGATGTCAACATCCAGATGAACTACTGGTTCACTGACCACGCCAACCTGTCCGAATGCTTTTTGCCCCTCGCCGAATGGGTGCATTCAATTCGCGAGGTCCGCAAGGCCGAAACCAAGGCCACCTTCAATACCAGGGGCTGGATCTCACATGCAGAGAACGGCGCGTTTGGAGGCTCCACCTGGAAATGGTCAAAGGGTGACGCGGCCTGGGTCGCACAGAACCTCTGGGACCATTATGCCTATACCGGCGACAGAGAGTACCTTCAAACGCGCTTATACCCGGTTATGAAGGAGCTGTGCGAGTTCTGGGAGGACCATCTGAAGGCACTTCCGGACGGGACATTGGTGTCTCCTGACGGCTTCTCTCCGGAGCACGGTCCCCAAGAGGACGGCGTCTCCTTCGACCAGCAGCTTGTCTGGGACCTCTTCACCAATTTCACCGAAGCCTCGGACATACTGGGCAAGGACGAAGCATTCAGGAGGAAAATAGCCTCGATGAAAACACGCCTGCTCGGACCCAAGATAGGCAAATGGGGCCAACTCCAGGAGTGGATGGTCGACAGGGACGATCCCAAGGACAAGCACCGTCATCTGTCCCACATGATAGCGGTCCACCCCGGCCGCCAGATCTCCCCGATAACCACGCCGAAACTTGCGCAAGCGGCAAAGGTCTCAATGAACGCGCGCGGTGACGGCTCTACCGGCTGGAGCAGGGCCTGGAAGGTGTCTATATGGGCCAGGCTCCACGATGGTGACCGTACATACAGCATCCTGCAAGGAATGCTCCAGGCGCAGTTCGCGAACAACCTGTTCGACATGCATCCACCGTTCCAGATCGACGGGAACTTTGGATACGCCGCCGGCATCTGCGAGATGCTGGTCCAATCCCACACAGGCGATGTTCATCTGTTGCCCGCACTGCCCGTGGCCTGGGCGACGGGCAGCGCCAAGGGGCTTCGGGCCCGCAAGGGCTTTGTGCTGGACATGGAGTGGAAAGACACGAGGCTCCGGAAATGTACCCTTCTATCGGAACTGGCCGTCCCCTGCAGGCTCCGCACACAACAGCCGGTTACGGTTTCCTGCCAGGGCAAATCCGTCAAAACCACACCGGTATCAGAGTTCGTACTCGAATTCGACACATCAAAGGGCAGCACCTATGAGATAGTGGCGAGATAGTGGCATCGACAAAACATAATCTTTCTGGAAAACAAATTTATGATCCTTGGCATTAGGTTTGGTTCGACAATCACGCGGCGGTACCCTCGCTTGAGGGACCACGAGCGAACTGCGAAAGTCCGGGAGACTGCGAAATAACCTTTTCAGTCGGAGCCTGATTATGTTGGAAGAAAACAAAGCACTGGTCCGTCGTTACTACCATGAAACCATGGGGGATCTGTCAGGGATCGAGGAGATCGTAGCGCTCACCTTCGCAGATCACCATTTCCCGCCCGAAATGCCACCTGGGCCGGCGGGCGTCAGGAAATTTTTCACGGAGTTTGTTGGAGGCATTTTCAGCGACGCTCGAATTGAAATCGATTTTCTGCTGGCCGAAGGTGACAAGGTGGATTGTCACTTTGGCTTCTACGCTCGTCATACCGGCGACGGTGCGGGGATCGCACCTCGAGGAAACTCCATCCGCCTGTCCGCCATCAGCACCTTCCGGATCGCCGACGGCAGGTTGGCGGAAGCCTGGGAGATTTACGACAGCGGTAGCATGGTACAGCAGATGCAGGCGGAAGAGACGGCATGAATCCGGCAAGAAGATGCAGAAGCAGAACGTATTGCTGATAGTGACAATTATTGTTGGTTGTGTTATTCGTGTCCATGGCGTTGAGGAAGGGAAGGCTGCGCAGGCAGCGAAGCCTTATCCTAATCTCCAGGAGGTGATTGTTGTCTACAAGACCCACTTTGATATTGGCTATTCGGCCCTGGCGCGTGATGTCATTCATGAATATCGTACCGAGATGGTGGACCGTGTGCTGGACGCAATTGAACAGAACAGGCACCAGACCAAGGAACAACAGTTCGTATGGACTGTTTCCGGCTGGCCGATGCAACAACTTCTCTGGGGAGGACAGGCTCCCGAGCGCAAGAAGAAGATCGAGAAGGCGATCCGCGACGGGAACCTGGTCGTGCATGCGTATCCCTTTACGACTCACACTGAAACAGCGGAGATGGAGGATCTCGTCCGGGGCCTTGGCCACGCATCGTCCATCGCCCGCACCTACGGGCTGCCGCTTCCCCGCGATGCCAAGACGAGCGATGTTCCCGGACAATCATGGATCCTCCCGACGCTGCTCAAGCACGCCGGCGTGAACTTCTTTCACCTGGGTGGCCCCCTGGTAAATAGAAGTCTGGGGCTTCCGCCAATGTTCTGGTGGGAAGGTCCGGACGGATCGCGTCTGCTTACCCTGTGCAACAACGGTTACGGCACCTCGCCTCTGCCACTCAAAGGCTGGCCGTACAAGACCTGGATTTACATCAGCATGACCGGCGACAATGCCGGCCCACCCAGCCCGGACACCGTCAAGAAGGACATTGAATTCTACCATGAGAACGCACCGGGGGTTAAGGTGACAATGGGCAAACTCGATGATTTTGGCCAACGCATATTGAAAGAGGATCTGAACGGACTTGCCGTTATCCGCAGCGACCTGCCTGATCCTTGGGCTCATGGAAACATGGCTATGCCGGATGGTTGGAAACTGGCCAATGCAGTCCGGCCCTCCATCACAGCAACCGAGATACTGATGACCCTCGAGAAATGCTGGGGATTGTACCGGCCGAGTATCACCGATACGATTGCCAAGGCCTATGAAAAAAGTCTGCTGTTCAGCGAGCACACCTGGGGATTGGCGACCCAACACTATATTTCGCAACCCTATGGGAAGGAGTGGGAGGTGGCTCTTGCCCAAGGCCTGCCCGTCAATGCGAAAATCCTGGCCGAATCCTGGCAGGAGCATTTCGACTACATCGACGATGTGCGTAGACTTATCGTCGGCACCTACGCCGAGGCAGTGGCCACACTTGCCGACAGCGTTGATGTTCCTGGCAAACGTGTCGTGGTATACAATCCCCTCCCGTGGAAACGGGACGGATTAGTCGAACTCAATGCGTGCTACTGGCCCGGCTTCAGTTCATTAGAGGCCGTGGACAACGGCCAAAGTGTCATCCTGGATCGAGTAGGCAGCGGCCCCACGAGTCCGGAAAAGAAGATCGTCCGCTTTGTTGCCAAAGACATCCCCGCCATGGGATATCGAACCTTCATCCCCGCCACCACCAAAGCCGAGAAGAGCGCACTTGCCGCGGATGAAGCCGCTGCTACGATAGAGAGTCCCTATTTCAAAGCAATGTTCGATCCGGCAAAAGGGCGTATCGCCAGTCTGCTCGACAAACGGACAGGCCGTGAGTTGGTGGACTCGACCGCACCCCACGGTTTCGGGCAATACCTCTACGAACGCTTCGGCAGGAAGGACGTTGAGAAGTACCTCGACGAGGCGCTTTATCCTCAATTCAAGGCTCATCGATACTGCCTTGCCAAGTACGACGTACCCGCTGACAGCGTTTATGCCTCGGCAGTTTCCAAGGACATGGACCTGTACATTCGGAAATCCAACATCGATGTCTCTGCCGTAATGACCGGCAAGATTCCGGAACCGGGGATGCCGCAAGACGTTTCCATTCGTCTGACCCTCTATGGCGACATGCCCGTGGCCGATCTCGAAGTCGGTTATCAGAAGCAGCCTGACGGATGGCCGCAGGCCGGTTGGATATGCCTGCCGTTGAGATTCGACAAGCCCCGGTTTCGTCTGGGCAGGCTTGGTGCCGACTTGGACCCGGTCACCGACATTACCGTGGACAACGTCAACTACCACCAGATTTGGGTCAATAACGGTGCCGCCGTCTACAACGACAAAGGGTACGGTGTCGGCATCTGTCCCATGGATACCCCGCTTGTCAGCCTTGGCCAGCCGGGAAGTCACAAGTTCAGTCAACGCTACGAGCCGACTAAGGCCACGGTCTATCTCAATCTGTACAACAACCACTGGCAGACCAACTTCCCCAATTGGGTCGGAGGTAGAATGTCCTCCCGCGTGCGCATCTGGACCTTTGACAAGTTCAAGTCCGAACCGGCGCTCTATTCGCCCTCGATGGAGATGCGAGTCCCACTGCGTGTTGCCAGATCGACCTGCAAACCCGGCACGTTACCGGCCACGCAGGCGGGCATGACTCTCTCCCGTAAAGGTGTGGCTGTAACCGCCTTTGGAGAAAATCCCGACGGAAACGGTCTGATCTTTCGGGTGTGGGAACAAGGGGGCGTCTCCGGCAAGCTCACGGTCAATTTGCCCAAAGGAATGAAGGCGACCGAGGCAACGCCGGTCAACCTCCGCGGCGAGAAGACCGGCAAATCGGTTACGATCAAAAACGGGCTCCTTGAGATGTACATCGGCGCCTATGCTCCCGCCAGCTTTGTGTTGGAATGAACACAGTCATCTTGTCGCGACTTCCAAGCCGGGGCGATCCGGCCGGAAGAGGTAATCAGACCACAACGGACAATTCAGATCTGTCCAGCACTTAATACGACGAATCTCTTCGCTCGTCAGTTGAACATCGTAATGGCCCTCATCCAGAATCTTCCACAGCTTGCTCTTGAAAGTACCGAAGCTCAGCGGTTCAGCCTTTGAGTGTTCGCAGCCCCAGGTATAGTCAAAGTAGTGAACCAATCCGTTGGCAATAAGGGTGCGATACGAAGCAGGAATCCCGTCCCTGTCGAGCGCACGTGTCAGGTTGATCTGTTGCTTATCCTTGGCATCGTGGCACCGGATACACCTTGCATCCCATACTTGCTGAACGACTTCCTGGTAGGAGAAGGGACCAGTACCCCATGGTGGCGGTTGCAACGTGCTTGGCTCGCGTCGCAGTGCCATCGGGATAGAGCCGGTCGAAGAAGGGGCCAACATCCGATCCTCGTGACAACCGATGCAACCTCTTTTCTCCCCCGCCTGCATTTGTACGACACTCCGCATCCGCTGTATCTCGTTGTAGTTCTTGTCGAGCACCTGAAAGTACAAGACCTTGCCGGATGGAGCGTAAAAACTGGCAGAACCGTCATTCTCAACCGGCGCAATACCGAGATCGCCCTTGGCGACATAGCTGGGCCAGCCATAAGGGCCTTTGACTTTATGAGTCGGCGTTGCGTACCAATCCTGGAAAGGTTCATGATCCCTCTGGTATTCGCCGTTGGCAAGTTGGATCAAGTCGGCCCGCACTTCCTGACAAACACGAATGTACTTCACCGTGCCTTGCTTCACGGTGGGTTCAAGTCCACGATAGACGTCAGCCACAAAGAACTGACCTCTTGCCGTTAGCTTGTCCTCAGGTTCATCATTTGCACCTAACACAGGCGGTTCAGTAACCGGCCGCAGCAAAGTGGGCGACATGCTTGCGATTTCAGGGTCGAGGTAGAGCAGTTCACGGTTGCCATAACGGTCGATGACATACAGGCCGAATTTGTCGAAAGGAGCGTGGCTGCACAGGAAATAGTCACGGCTGATTGGAACGGGATCTCGAAAACACTGTTGGCTTGCCCAACTCATGTGATAATGAGGTTTCACATCAGGGGTGATATTGGTGACTGCTTCTGGATTGAACCTACCCTTGGTAACATCGATCAACGCAATCGGGCCGTTCAAATCCCCCCCGTGAGACACGAGCGTACAGAGGAGCTCGCTTGAGCCCGGGACTTCACGGCCGTTTGCATAGCAGTTGAGCGTGTTGTTGCCAAAGATCAATTCCGGGTGAGTGCCGTCCGGACGGATGGCCCAGAGTGTGTGGCCAAAATCGGCGCCTTTGTCGAGATATTCCGAACGCATCCAGATGATCCTGCCGTCGGTCATTACCGACGGCGTCCACTCACTCAGATTGGCGTGTGAAAGCGGCCGAATATTCGTGCCGTCGCTGTCCATGCGAAAGAGCACAAACGCCTGCGGCCGCCAGCACAGAAACCTGGCCTTGCATCGCGTGCTGATGAATGACAGTCTCCCATCGGGCAGCGGACAGGGAAAGTAGTCGTGAAACGGCCCTTTCGTGATCTCCCTCGGATCGCTGCCGTCAACGTCCATCTCGTGCAGATGATAGTAGTCCTCCCTGGACCGACGGTAGCCGAAGTAAACTCTGGCGGCATCGAAGTCGGCAACGGGATCACGTGCAATCCCGTTTCCCGCATCGAACAAGGTTGTCACCTTCGCCTGACCTGGCTGTAGGGCGGCATTTCGACGGGGGATTTCCAGAACGCAAATGCCGCCACCGGCGCCACCGGCAGCATCGAAGATTACGCTGTAGTTGTGCGAAGGCTCAAAGGGATGCCTCTTGACAAACAGGATTCGCTCCAGCACGGCCAACTCAGGTGCGCGAAAGAACAGCCGGCGTTTTGCCCACCGCATCTGGAAGAAGAGGTCTTCCTTCAGTTCGACTGCCGCCGATCGTCCCTGCAACCGGAGTTGGTGACGACGGAACTCTCTCACATCGCCTCGCTCCTTCGACACATCCAAACCTGTAGTCGCGAATCGTTCGATCATTTCTTCCATTTGCCGGAGGACTCGGTCTGTAGAATCGGATGGATCGCACTTGCGCCATGTAAGATCTTCGCACTCAAACGCATAACGCAGCAGCTCTGTTTCACCAGCCGGCCCCTCCGGCAGCATCGGAAAAGCACTGGTGCGAGTAGCCGTCTTCCAGTTTGTCCCGTCGGTGGAAACCAGAACTTCGATCGAGACAGGCATCCGGTCAAGGTAACGCCCCTTTCGATCGCGGGAGAAGACAACCTTCGCGACAGCCACCTCTCGCGGAAATTCAATCTGTGCCCACTCATTTCGGGTCCTCGCAGCTATCCAGCTATGGTCATTGCCGTACAGGCCGTCGTTGAGGTGGGCAATTCGGTGAATGGCATATCCGGACAGGCAGGAAGAAGCGGTCGCCTTGGCGCCGTGTTGAGCTAACGCCAGATTGACCTTACCATCAGGCCCGTACACCTCCAGTTCGTCAACACAAGGTTGGCCTGCCGAGGACTGGTGGATCACAAGGCGCACGAATCGGGCCTGCTGATCTGCGAATGTGATCTCATTCGCTTTGTCGGCTTCGAAACCATACGCAGAACCGGCCATCATAAAGACGAGACACAACGCGAGGGGAGTCTTCATTATTGTCCACATCAGAGGTTCCTTTTCACAGAACTCCTTGATCGCAAATAGCTGCACAACATCTGCCTTCAGTATAGCAAAAAGTTCTCCAACAGTGGGGAAAAACTGAATTCCAACGTTCGGTGTGCTCGAGCACTCCTGAAGCTCCCGGAACACGGCGCAAAAATCGCCAGGCAAATGGCCCGCTTAGTTTCATGTTATTGACCTGCAATCAGCTCCACAAACACGCTTTCACCGGGACCGATGGTAATTGGGATCGGTGAGACCGTGGGCAATTCAATGTCGTTTGGCCGTCACCATTTGAGGGCGGATCGAACAGATGTGCGGGGCAACAGCCTTGCCTTAGCGGATCAGCCGGGATTCTTTGATAACAACCGTGTCACTGTTTAGAATGATGCCGAGTCAAGACGAACGATAGGTACGGCAATAGAGGCAAAGGCCACAATTACGAAGACTCCTCCCAACAAACTGTTGCAGCAGAGTTCTCAGTGTTTGACTTTGGATTGCTCACAGGTGACAGATCATCGACTTCTTGTTTTGTTGGTTCTTCCGGTTCTGATTCGCAAACGCAAAACGGGCGCCCTCTGGAAAGTTATGTCCCGGCGTCGTAGGCTCCGTATTCGAGTCCCGTCTCATACATGGCGCGGACGTTCTCACTCGGCACGTCAGTCTGTAAGATATGGCAGGGTTAGTGTCTTGGTTTTGCTCGACATAAGTTCCTCGTTTGTCAATTCCACCTTTTCGATTGAAATGAGTTCATAACAACCATTGTCAGCCCGGATCGATCTTTATGCAAGCACGATTTGCAATGACAACTGAAAGCGGGTTGTTGTAAGTCAGAAACGATATTACAATACCTTACGGACTTTAGCTGTAATCCTGCAACTGAGAAGGAGATGTTTATGAAAGCTCGGTATCTACTCCGCAAGAAGCTAATCTTTGTTTTGTGCGTCTCATGTACGTTGTCGGCGACGCTTGCCCGCCCAAGCGGTTACGACCGGCGCGCCAGGCAGATTCTGGACGCGGTCGGCGTCCGGGGGGGACTGATTATTCACATCGGCTGCGGTGACGGCAAGCTAACGGCTGCATTGTGCGCCAACGGCAGCTTCTTGGTTCATGGTCTAGACACCGATGGCGTTGATATCGCCGAAGCCAGAGTCTATATCCGTTCCAAGGATCTCTATGGTCCGGTGTCAGTAGCCAGGTATAACGGCAAGACTCTTCCCTATGGTGACAATATCGTGAATCTGATTGTGGCCGACACATTAGGCGATGTGTCCACGGAAGAGGCAATGCGAGTTCTGGCACCGCTCGGCGCCATGGTCGTCGGCGGCAAGAAAACGGTAAAGCCCTGGCCCGAAGACATTGACGACTGGCCCCAATACCTGAACAAAGCCGACAACAATGCGGTGGCCAAAGACTCCGTGGCGGGGCCTCCTCGCTATCTCCAATGGGTCGACAAACCTACCTGGTGTCGTTCCCACATGGGCATTCCCACAGTGGCTAGTCTGGTCTCCGGTAACGGCCGTCTGTTCGCAATCGAAGACACGGCGCCGCCGGATAACCCCTTCCTGCCTGCTGCTTTTCGAATTGTGGCCCGTGACGCCTTTAACGGGAAGGAGCTTTGGACTCGCAAGATAACGCGCTGGGAATCGGTGACCATGTACATCAAATGCCAGCCGGTTCAACAACAGCGGCGCATGGCCGTGGTGGGCGACACGCTCTACTGCACCTTGCAGTTGGAAGGGCCCACTTCCGCCGTCGATGCCGCTACCGGTGAAACCCTGAAGGTTTACGAGAACACGAGCCCCACCCAGGAGGTGGCCTATGACCAGGGCATTCTCTTTCTGAATGTCGGCGAGAGGTTCAATACCTCGGCCTATAACATTGTGAAGCTGAAAGGGCGGCCTTTTGTTGAGGGGGTTGACCCTGCGGGCCCTTTTCACGGTGCAGGTTTCAAAGAAGGTTATGCCCCGGAAATCAAGGACAAGGCGAATCCGGTCAGCGCGATTCTTGCCATTGACCCCAAGACTGGCAAAGAACTGTGGGCCATCCGTGATATCGCCAACTACACCGCCGCCTCACTCTCGGTCAAGGGGGACTACGCGGTCTATCAGGCCGCAAACGGATTGTTCTGTGTGCATCCCAGGACGGGCAAGAGAATCTGGGCCAAGGAGAAGTCCGTTGTCAATGCAGTTGGGCACGACTCTCTCACACCGGGCACAACGCCGAATACGGTCGTTATCACTGATGACAAGGTCTTTGCCGTCGAGTCGAGCCGT
This sequence comes from Phycisphaerae bacterium, assembly GCA_016782865.1. Classification (GTDB taxonomy): domain Bacteria; phylum Planctomycetota; class Phycisphaerae; order Sedimentisphaerales; family Anaerobacaceae; genus SG8-4. The sequence goes on along the minus strand of JADHXR010000073.1, from coordinate 15,727 downwards.
GCGACGAAGATCGTTGCGAATGCGAAGAGCACGGTGTTTGCCTACTCGCTCAAGGACGGCGACCTGCTCTGGCAGGCTCCGGTTCAGGGTAACTACGAGGCCTCATGCGATATCTGCTACGTTAAGGGGACCCTGTGGGTCGGCGGGCACAATCCAACTCAGTACGACGTCGAAACCGGGGCCGTCATCAAGAAGATCGTGCAGAAGATGACAGGTCCCATGGGCCATGACCGCTGTTACCGCAATTACATCACGGAGAGATACTTCATTAACAGCAAGACCGGCGGAGCTGACTTTCTCGAACTTCAAACCGGCAAGGAATTCCCCCACCACTGGACCCGCGGCGGCTGTGGCATGGGCGTTCTCCCGGCGAACGGGCTTGTCTACTCCACTGCCTACTCGTGTCAGTGCAGTATGGGGGCCATGTTCCAGGGGATGAACGCGTATGCCTGCCCCCAACCCAGCCTGCAGGCCTCCGATCAACCCATCACCATCAAACGTTCCCTGCGGTTGGAGAAGGGGCCGGCCTACAACAAGATAACGGACACGGCTCCGGCAGCCGACGATTGGCCCGCTTACCGTTGCGATGGTTCCCGCAGCGGCATCACGAAAGCCGAGATCCCCGCAACGTTGTCTGTGTGCTGGGAGACTAAACTCCCTACGAAACCAAGCGCCATCACCGCCGCGGCCGCCAAGGTGTTCGTCTGTGACATTCATACACACACGCTATATGCTTTAGACAATAAGACGGGCGAGATAGAATGGACGTACACTGCCGACGGCAGGGTAGACTCTCCTCCTACTTATTACAAAGGTATGGTGTTGTTTGGCTCCCGTGACGGTTGGGTGTACTGCCTCAGGGCTTCGGATGGGACATTAGCCTGGCGGTTCAAGGATCTGCCTGACAAACTCATCGGCGCCTTTGGACAACTTGAATCCGCCTGGCCGGTTTCGGGCAGCGTGCTGATACTGGACGACACGCTCTACTTCGCTGCAGGTCGCAGTTCCTACCTGGACGGAGGCATCTTTGTCTACGCCCTCGATCCGAGCACCGGGAAACTGTTGAAGAGCCGCTCATGTTACGGCCCCTTTGACGAATCGTCGGGATTCCCTGTGGGTGGGAATGCAGGCTTTAAGAACGATATCTTCGTGACGGACGGCACGAACCTCTACCTGCGCCACAAAGCCTTTGATCTCGATATAGCGAACGCCACCGCCGGGACACACATCGTTCCCAGTGGCGGTTTCCTGGACGCCGAGCCCCAACACCGGACTTGTTGGGCTCTGACATCCTCACTCGGCAGATCATCCGGGGACATCTTAGTGAGCAACGGCAGAGAGTACTATGAGGTCCAGGGGTTTCCGCTATGGCAGAACCACTCTTACTTTGACCCGCGGCGAAACGGATACACCCTTTTTGCCGGCACCCTGGATTCAACGTCAAAGACCGCGCCAAAGGATGCAGCAAGTAGCAGGCGGGGCGCCCAGAAGAAGAAAAGCAAGAGTGGCGACGCTAACAGAGAAATGTGGCGTCTTCATATCCCCATCACCGGCAAAGCCATGGCCATGGCCGGTAATGTTCTGTTCGTCGCAGGCGAGCCTATGAAATTCGATGACCCCTCGTACAAGAATTACGTTGCTGCCTACAACGGCGAGCTGGGGGGGCGGTTGTTAGCGGTATCGGCGACCGACGGTAAGAAACTGGCTCAGTACAAACTGAACGCCGCCCCGGTCTGGGACAGCATCGCCGTTGCCAACAGACAGTTGTACATCGGCCTGGCGGACGGTACGGTGCAATGTCTGGGCCAATAAGATATTGTGGATCTTCATTTATAGTCTTTTTGTGAATGCTGATGCAAGGCGTTAGGTTTCAAGAGAAAGGGGAAGAAATGCCGTTGAAATCAACATCACGTTTACGAAGGATCCTTCTCAGGGGAATACTTATTGTATTACTTGTTTGTGTGGTTGTGATAATCTTGTTTTCTCTTAGCATTGAACTGGGTGTAAAGAAGACATGTGAAATGGCTACGCGAGAGTATCCCGGCGATAAAGTAGAAGCCTTGATTATGCTCGTGGAGTCAACAGAAAATGGTTACAATTAGAGAGAGATTTAGTATCATAGCGGGATTAAAAAGCAGAAGGATGCTTCTAAGAGTGTTAAATGGGAGATCTCGCATCATGAAAACACGCACGGCTCTCTTTTTACCATACCTCGTCTTCGTTTTGCAGGGGGGACTTATTCAAGCTGATGAACGAGCGGACTACATACGTGAGAACTACACGAAATATGAAAAGCGAATCCCCGTACGTGACGGGGTAAAACTCTTTGCAGCTATCTATACCCCGAACGATACCTCGGAAAGATATCCGATACTGTTACTGCGCACCCCCTACAGCATTAGTCCCTACGGGCCCGACCAGTACAGAGGCCAGATCAGTCCCCATGAAGAATTCGAAAAGGAAGGATTTATCTTCGTTTACCAAGACGTGCGCGGACGCTTTATGTCGGAAGGTGAGTTCGTTCACATGACTCCGCACGTTGCAGACAAGAAAAGCAATTCTGATACGGATGAGAGCACGGATACCTATGATACGATCGAATGGCTTTTGGAGCACGTCCCCAACCACAACGGCAAGGTTGGCCAATGGGGAATATCTTATCCTGGATTTTACACGGCAGCGGGATCCATCGATTCTCACCCCGCTCTAAAGGCAGTTTCTCCCCAAGCACCGGTATCCGATTTTTATTGGGATGATGTTTACCATCACGGGGCCTTTCTCCTGAATCATTGGTTTGGATTTCTGAATCGTGTGCAACAAAAACGTAAAGGGCTTATTGATGAATGGGCGGATCCCATCTATGAGATTGAAACGACGGACGCGTACAAATTCTTCATGGATGTGGGACCATTGAAAAATGTGAATGAATCATATTTCAAGAAGAAATCCAAATTCTGGAATCATGTTACACGCCACCCGAACTACGACAAGTTCTGGCAGAAACGCAATATCCTTCCTCATCTAAGGAATATCAAGGCGGCGGTAATGGTTGTCGGCGGCTGGTACGACCGGGAAGATTTGTTTGGACCGTTGAATACGTACCGAATGATTGAAAAGCAGAATCCCGATACATTAAACATGTTAGTCATGGGGCCTTGGTATCACGGAGGCTGGCTCCGTAGTAAAGGGAACGAATTGGGAGATACAGATTTTGGGTTCCCTACGGCGGAACACTATAAGAAGAATGTCGATTTACATTTCTTCAAGCACTTCTTAAAAGACGAAGAAAGTGAATTGAATCTGCCAGAAGCCTTGATATTTGAAACCGGAGCCAACCGCTGGCGACGATTTGACCAATGGCCGCCGGCGTCCTGCGAGAAAACACGTTTCTATTTCCACAAAGGCGGCAAGTTATCATCTAAGAGACCCAACGAAGGTTCTGACGCTCATGATTCCTACATCAGCGATCCAAACAAACCGGTTCCTCATACAAGAGATAACTCGATGTGGATAAATAACACGTTCTATTCAGAAGACCAACGATTTGCTTCCCGGAGGCCGGATGTATTGGTGTATCAAACAGACATTCTTGACGAGGATGTTACATTAGCGGGAACTATCCAGGCCAATCTCTTTGTTTCCACTACTGGAACGGATTCGGATTGGGTTGTGAAGTTGATCGATGTCTATCCTGACGATCTGGAAGAAAAGGCGGCTCAACAAACCTTGATTCGCGCGGAAGTATTTCGGGGACGTTTCCGGGAAAGTTATGAAAAGCCCAAGCCCTTCAAACCCAATGAGGTTGCCAAGATTTCCTTTGAACTGTGGGATGTTTTGCACACGTTTAAGCGAGGACATAGGATTATGGTACACGTGCAGAGCACATGGTTCCCATTTATCGATCGCAATCCGCAGAAATACGTGCCGAATATTTTTGAAGCGGATGAAGATGATTTCATCAAAGTCACCAATTGCGTGTATCGATCCAAAGGGCATCCCAGTCATATTGAAGTCGGTGTGCTGCAGCAAATGTTTTGATGTGGACGAAGGCCAAGTTGATCCATTCTGTGAACTGGATTTGCGGCGAGCTTGGTTCGTAGCAGGTAATCAGTGATAGACGGCTGATGCTATGAGGCACCTTTTATTGATAATTGAATGAGGCGTTAAGACATCAGTTGGTGCCTTACCCTTTTCTCCCTTTCTTGGGGTCCTTATAGTATCTCACATAGGGTCCCCGTGCATCACGCCTGCCATGGGCGCTTGCGCTGTTGTGTATCACGCACGAACTTCACCAATATTGGCATGATTAGTACACCATGGACTGCGGACGGGCAAGCTGATCATTCGTGGCGGAGGGCTTTGACGGGATCCATGTCGGCTGCATGCATGGCGGGGTACATGCCGAAAATGACGCCGACGAGAGCCGATATGGAAAATGCCATCAACGGTGACCAAAACGTTACGATAGTCGGCATCTCTGCAAGTATCTCGATCAGCACCGCGATGACAATACCCAGCACCACCCCTGTCATACCGCCGACGCCGCTTAGTATAACGGTCTCGACGAGGAACTGTGCGAGGATGTCGCCTCGATTGGCTCCGAGCGCGCGGCGAATGCCCACCTCGCGTGTGCGTTCGGTGACGCTGGCGAGCATGATGTTCATGATGCCAATCCCGCCCACCAGCATGGAGAGTGCTGCGATCCCGCCAAGCACGATGTTGAAGATTTCATTCTGTCGTTCGGCGACTTCGAGCTGGGCAAGCGGCACGGTGACTTCGTAGTCTTTTGTCTGGTGCCGAAAAGCCAGTGCCCCCTCGACAGCGGCGGATGTGGCGATGACATCTTCGACGCGAGCGACCTGAATGATGGCTTCGTTAAGGAGCACTTTTTCGTAGGTGCGCGAGCCGGCAGTGTACTCGATGATTACGTCGCCGAAGATCGCTTTCATTGTCGAAAGCGGCAGAAACACACGGTGGCCGGCTTGGGCGCCTTTAGGTTTGTCACCTGAACCATTCTCAACATTCGAGGCATTCGCCCCCCCATCGCTGCCGATTACATCCACGGCTGATCTAGGTTCCATTACGCCAATGACCGAATAATATTGCACACCGGTGCGTACAGTCCGACCCAGGGGGGAATCGAGAGGGAACAGTTCACGCGCCATACCGGCGCTGATGACACAGACGTTTATTTTGTTCTCAAATTCGATCTTGCTGAAGAACCGTCCGGCTATGATGCGGTGATTGTTCACTTTCGGATACCACGGTACGGTTCCATAGAGACTGGCACTGACCTTCCGTGGTCCATTCCAAACGTCCTTGTGTAGAATTCGGGCCGGCACCTTAACCGTAACGCCGGGAATCGTCTCACGGATCCGATCCACGTCCTCGTAGGTCAGGCCGTACTCCGCCACGCGCGCTACACTACCGGAACTGGTCAGTCCCGGCGCAGTCTTGACACTTCGCACGATGATGTTGTTGCTGCCCAGTTGCAGAATCATTGCCTGGGCTTCAGATTTAGCGCCCTCGCCAATCGCCAGCATGGCGATTACGGAGCAAACGCCAAAGACGAGGCCCAGCACGGTCAGCAGCGAGCGCAGGCGGTTGTTCCAGAGGTCCTTGAAGCCCAGTCTTACCGTTCTCTTGATGCGCCAGGGCGAAAGGGGATGGCGACGGTAGATTCCGGGCTCTACACTTCCAGGGATCTCATGTGACTCGTTAAACCGAACTATCTCGTTTGTTGCCATGTTGATATTCGCTTTAAATCGTGTCTGCAGCCGAAGGCTTTGCTGTTCCCGTGACCGACTCTTCATATTGACTGGCTTGCGATTCCTCCACTCCATCAGTGCCATCGTCAATTTCACCTTGGAAGGGGCGTAAATCAAGCAGCACTTCATCGCCCTCATTCAATCCACTTTTTATTTCGATGTACATCTCATTGAACTCACCCGTTTCGACCGCCCGGCGTTCGCCGCTTGCCAAATAACAGACCCGCTTGCCCTGATGCGCGGTCACCGCCTGCATCGGCACGAACACGATATTCTCAAGGTCTTCAATGTAGATTTCAAGTTCAGCGGTCATACCCGGTTTCAACCATTCATATGTTTCTTTGATGGCAACAGTCGTTTCGTAAAGCTTCAGATCCGGATTCATATACCTGCTCTTGTTACTGGGAAGCGCCCCGACTCGAAACACCTCGCCCTCTATGATTTCATTTGGGCCTGCCTCAATCTTGATGTCCGCTCTCTGTCCAATCTTCACCTTCTTAATAACCGATTCGGGTATATTGGCCGAAATAGCCATCTGAGTGATGTCCGGAATCGTTAACAGGGTCATCCCTTCCCGCACCATCAGACCCTCCCTGATAGGCTCTTCGTCCCAATCGCGTTGCTGATAGACGACCAGCCCTTCCGTTTGAGCCAGAATCTTGTACTTGTCAATCTGCTCCTCGTTTTGCTTCTTTGCTTCCTCGCGATAAAGCATGCGTTTTTCAGCGGACATCACATCCACGTTTGCCGCCTCCAAACGCGTAACGTTCGTCTTCTGAACCTGATCCAACTGGCGCAGCGCTTCCTCATATAGGGCAAAGGTCTCTTCCGCCAACTTCGGAAAATCGTAGCGCATAAACAGTTTTTCGTTCTCTTCTTTCATCTTGAGATCGATCTGCTTACGGTCATAACTCAACTGTTCCCCTTCCAGATCAGTTTCGGTAAGAAAGTCATTCTTCAGGAGCTTTTTCGAACCTTCGAGGGATTTTTTCGCCATGAGTAACCCCTCCTGGTCAAGCATGATCTCGGCATGGAGACGTTCCCGCTCCAGTTCCGCCTGTCCGCCCAGTCGCTTGTCCTGACCCAGGGCAAGAAAATCCCAAGGGGGGAAATCAAGAGTCCAGCCAAGGGGATCGGCGGTGAATGCGTTGGGATCCAGACCAGCCTTTTCGAAAGCAGTCTTGGAAGACAGGGTGACTTTTGTAAGCTGGTCCCGCGCCGCCCGGGTCTTTTCCCTCGCCTCCGCAGCCTTCTCCTGCAATTGCTGAGCGCTTCGCTGTTCATCCAGAAGCCCATACTGTTTGGCGGACTCATTCATATTACTTTCGCCAGAATCAGAAGTGCGCTTTTTGTCCTGTTTTCCCTTGCTACCTGATTTCGCACCCTTTCCCTTGTCCTGCGCTGAGATAAGATCGAGAGCCGCCTGCGGCATTGGGGAGTTGGACACTTGCTTGACTGCCGCCTCATTTGCTTGTTGAGTCAGGTCGTCCTCCTCTGCCTCGCTCAGTTGCAACGCTTGCGCGGCACGATGGATGTCTTCAAGTGCTTTCTCCGCGGCCCACCGCAACAAAAGCTCATCGATTAGCTCGTTTGCCAGATCCTCCCCCACGTACTTCTGAAAATCCATCCCTTTGAACTTCACCAGGCGCTCCGCCGCTTGAATAATGCTCTCGTTTTCCTTTTTCATGACCTCGTAGTCCTGTTCGGCTTTTGAATACAGGGTCAAGGCGTTCTCATATTCAATCTCATAATTCATAATGCGATCTTTGAAGTCCTTGGAGTCAAACTCGACAAGGACCAATTTGTTCTGGATGTCTTGGCGTGTGACCCGATAGCCTTCCTCGATGATGCTGAGAATCTTAACGGTTCCTTCAACCTCCGATCTCACGCGGCGGGAACGCATGGACAGTGCGCTGCCGCCGGTCTTGATGCGGATGGGCAGCGTGCCTCTCTGCACGGCGACGGTCGCGGCTCGGGTACGGCTGTTGCCGCCGGAGCCAAAATAGTAGTAGGCGCCGCTCAGTATTGCGACGGCCGCCACTACTTTCCAGAGCACGCCATAATGCATGAGACGTCGCAGGTTACTGTCATTCTTCTTGGATTGTTCCATCGATATTCTCCCACTGGCCGTTTTCGTCCACGTATAGAATTCCCATATCAAGCCAAAGATTCAAATTCGCCAGGGTATGATTGATGACGGTCTGGGTAAGGTTGTTGCTGGCCTGGGTCAGGTCGGTCTGGGCCTCGATCTGGTCACGGGCAAGCACCTGCCCGAACTCCCGTTTCAATTGGAGTTCAAAAATCCGCCGCTGGTTCAATTTCAGCCGGTTTGCCTGGATTTCATATTGGAACCTGAGCCGTTCCAGCGATCGAAAAGAGCTGCGCAAATCCAGCTTCAATTGATCTTCAAATTCCTCAAGAGACAGCTTTTCCTGATCATAGTTGAGGGCCGTCGCCCGGTACGCATTTCGAACACTCTTGCGATTCAGTTTCGGGTCCAGATTAAGCGCGGTGTCCCACCTGTAGCGCTTGAAATCCAGTTCCTGAAAACGGGTTCCCTCCATGCTCGGCACGTTCAAATTGGTGTTCACCGCAACGTCGGGCAGTAATCCTTCGCCGGCGATCTCCAGTTTCCGCCCAGCGTCGTCCAGTTCATCCAACCGGGTTTGATAATCCAACCGGTTTGCACGGGCTACTTCAATCGCTTCATCGAGCGAAAATTGTGGTTCATCCATCAATCCGATTTCCATCAGCGCGTCCAACTCGCCCTTATCAAGCACTATTTTCATGTCCATGGGCAAGCCAAGCAACCTCTTGAACTCATCCAGACTGTCGCTATAGTCCGGATAGAAGACATTAGGGGGTCGCAGTATACGCAAGTCACCGGTTTTGTTGGTCAGTGCAACACGAAAGAGGGTATTCTCGGCCGATCTTCCATCCAGCAGACATGGTATATTGCGTCAGAGGTGAAAGACAAGCCATAGCCAAAGACCTAGCCAGACGTTTGATTCCGCAGTTCAGTTCCTCGAAATCAGGTGGATCCGACCGCTGAGGCTGTGACAAAGTATGAAGAATTGGGTTGACGCAGAGTCAACGTTGACCTATAGGTTGAGGATCTGGATGGTGCTCATTCTAGTATCAATTTGATACTGCAAATGCCCGCAACATGTGTTGCATGCGCTGCATGCGTCGCGCGATGAGTGCCCCAAATTCCGATGGCTCCATAACTTAAGGAATAGCAGGGATCTACAAAATCCCCAAAGTGGCCTCCGGAGCCAGAGGTTGAAGGTTCGAGTCCTCACCGGGGGATAATTGTCATGTCAAAGAAATTTGAGAACCGTCCGTAACCGTGCAAGAAACGATCGAAAATGGCCCAAGACCGGCAAATAGTCCATGTCGATATGGATGCCTTCTACGCCTCGGTGGAAGAGTTTGATAATCCTGGCCTGGTTGGAAAGGCTGTAATAGTGGGCGGCGATCCCAAACAGCGGGGCGTGGTCAGTGCAGCATCTTACGAGGCCCGCAAGTTTGGTGTTCACAGCGCAATGCCTATGTCGCAGGCGGTTAGATTATGTCCGGATGCGATTGTATTGCCGGTTCGAATGAAACGATATGTCGAATTGTCAAAGCAGATTCACGCTATATTCCAGAAGTTCACGCCTCAGATTGAGCCGATATCCCTCGACGAAGCATTCTTGGATGTCACTGGGAGCCTTCGGCTGTTCGGATGTGTGGAGGAGATTGGCAAAGAGATTAAGAAACAAATCAAGGAACAGTTGGGTCTGGTTGCATCGGTAGGCATCGCGGCCAACAAGTTTCTTGCAAAGCTTGCCTCCGATCTGGATAAGCCGGACGGGTTTGTAGTTATCACCGAGCAGGACAAACAACGGGTTCTTGATCCGCTGGGGGTCTCCAGGATATGGGGAGTGGGGCCGGTGACACAGAAAGCCCTGAAATCCATAGGAATAGATACGATAAAGCAGCTTCGAGAGGCTCCGACAGAAATCCTCCAGGGCATATTCGGCGACCAGATGGCACATGTGCTCCGACTCGCTCACGGAGCCGATGATAGGGAAGTAGAATCCGGCAGAGAGGCAAAGAGCATTTCCAGCGAACAGACTTTTGCGACCGACATAACCGACAAGGATATCCTCCTCGATGTGCTGCTGAGCCAGGTCGAGGACGTCGCACAAAGGCTGAGGCTGAACGACCTGGAGGCAAAGACAATAACACTGAAGTTACGGTACGATGATTTCCGGACAATTACACGAAGCAACACGTTCGATCACCCGACGAATGTCACCAAGACGCTCTGGCGGGGTGCCAGGGAAGTCTTCTTGAAATGGCATAAGAAATCCCCAGGCGCGTTGAGGTTGCTTGGATTCGGGGCATCCGGCCTGCAGAAGACCGACGCCGGCCAGCGTCAGTTGTTTCCAGAGCCTGAGGATGAAAAGCAGAAAAGGCTGGACAAGGCATTCGACCGGATCAGAGGCAAATTCGGACGCGATATTCTCAGGCGGGGAAAATAGACGCGTGCTTCGGTGAGTTCTGGAAGCAGGCTGCTGAGCTGCGCAAAAACGGTTGAGAGCCGCGTGAGATTCTGGTACTGTGGGGCTCGGAGTATCGAGGAATATTTGGAAAGGATGAAAGATGAAGAAAGCTGACTTACGCCTTGTCCTGGTTGTCTGTACTTACGTTTTTGGACTGGTGCTGTTGCAGGCGCCGAAGACGGTCGGATCTCAATCGCCCGACGACGGGGGGGCGAAGGCCGAGAAGTTCGTTGTTCGTGGCAAGCCTTTGGGTTTCTGGGCATCGGGAGTATCGGCCGAATTGAGTCCGGCCGATCAAAGAGCGACGGTTGAGGCATTGGTTTCGGCCCTGAGCGCCGATGACACTTCGGTACTCGTAATCGCTGCCGATGCGCTGGCCGTGCTGGGACCTCGCGCCAAAGCAGCCGCCAGGACGCTGATCGGACAGCTCGGTCACGAACAGCCCTGGGTTCGCGCCGCTGCCGCAGGTGCATTGGCGGCCATGGGCAAAGAGGCGGTTCCCATCCTAATCGACACTTTCAAGAACGAAACAGGCGCAGTTCACGTCCGGTCTGCATTTGTGCTCGGAGGGATCGGGCCGGACGCGAAGGACGCCGTGCCTGTAATCGAAGCGGCGCTGGAACACGAGAACGAAGTGATCCGGGACCGATTCCTCGGAATCCTCAGTTCTATTGCCCCGGAGAAGTACGCGCCTGCGGCCGTCGTGCCGCAGGCCCAGTTTGATGCGGCGCAGGCGAGCCAGCCGGAGGGTCTAACTTACGGTGCGCTCGCCGGCGGCGACTGGCCGGGATTTCACGGGCCGGCGCGCGACTCGGTGTCTCGCGAACGAGGGCTGCTGCAAACATGGCCTGAACAAGGGCTGAAACTGCTCTGGAAACTCGATGGCCTGGGTCGTGGCCTCTCGGCTGTCTCAATCGCCGGCGGCCGGCTTTTCACGATGGGCGATCGGCCGTCCGAAGGCGACTCGCAAGTACAGTTCGTGTTGGCCTACAATCTCCAGAGCCGCGAGTTGCTCTGGGCTACGCCGATCGGGCCGCGTCATCGTGGCGGTCCGGACGGTCCACGCTGCACGCCCACGATCAGCGGCAGGCTCCTCTACGCTTTGGGAACCGAAGGAGACCTCGTTTGTCTCGACGCTGCCGGCGGGACCGTTCGCTGGCGCAAGAATCTTGTGAACGATTTTGGCGGCAAGATGATGTCGGGTTGGAAGTACAGCGAATCGCCTCTGGTCGATGGTAACAAAGTCATCTGTACGCCTGGCGGCGAAAAGGCGACCATGATCGCGCTCGACAAACTGACCGGCGAGACTATCTGGACCAGCGCAGTGCCCGAACTGGGCGAAGAGGGCGCCGACGGCGCAGCTTACTCGTCAGTGGTGGTCGGCCAGATCGATGGCGTCCGCCAATATGTTCAACTCATCGGCCGTGGCGTGATCGGCGTCGACGCGCAAACCGGCCGCTTCTTGTGGGGTTACAACCGAATCGCCAACAACATAGCAAACATCCCCACGCCGGTCGTTCGCGGCAGTTACGTGTTTGCGAGCACGGCATACAGCACGGGGGCTGCGCTGCTGAAGATCGTCCGGCAAGCCGATGGCTTCGAAGCCAAGGAAGTGTACTTCATCGCGCCGACAGACTTTCAGAACCACCACGGAGGTGTCGTGCGCGTGGGCGACTACATCTACGGCGGCCACGGTCCGAGCCGGGGCGATCCGGCATGCATCGAGTTCGGCACGGGCAAAGTCGTCTGGAAGCAGCGCGCGCCGGCGCTCGGTTCGGCCGGTGTGTTGTATGCCGACGGCAATCTTGTGTTCCGGTACGACCGGGGTGAGGTGGTTCTTATCGAGGCAACTCCGGAGGCGTTTCGTGTGAAGGGCCGTTTCAAACCGCTGCGCGGCAAGGGGCCGGCCTGGTCTCACCCGGTAATCCATAACGGCCGGCTGTATCTGCGCCACGCCGACATCCTCATGTGCTATGACGTCCGGGCGTATTAGGAAGATGAGGCAGGGATGACGTCTCTTGATTGGTGCGATTAATCGCACCCGTCAGGCTGTAAGAGACATCGGACAGCTCAAAGTTGACATATTGTGCCTTGACAGGCACAATCTTCTCAGCGGACTCTGCGGTCAGTGAGAAATGACGTCAGTTGTGTGGTTTTCGGGCGTTTTTTTGCATTTTTCTCTTGAAATACGTGCTGACTTGTGCTACGATAAAATCGACCTCCACGAGGTCGCAACAAAACCAAGATAGTGCAGGGTCCTTGGCTCTGCGAAGAAGAAAAGGAAAGGAAGGAGTTGTATCATGAAAAAGACGATTGTTGCGCTGTCAGTGGTGATGCTGACTGTTCCGGCATGGGCCGGCGTTGCAATCACCGTGACAGACCTGGACGATGGAATGGCCGGCATCGACTACTCCGGCACCGATCTGGTCAGGGCGTTCGCCCTGGACATCACGGTTGATGCCGGGACCATTGACGCCATCAGCGACTTCGCCGTCGGTGATGACAACAACGGCTACGGCATATTCCCGGCCAGCTTCAGCCGGAACATTGTCGTCGATCCTGTGACGGGTGATGTCAGCGATTGGGCCGTGGCGGGTTACAGCCCCGTGGCTGACGCCGGCGATCCGGGTGCTCTTGGGGGCCTCGGAACCAACGGCGTAACCATCGAGATGGGTTCACTCTACGACACCAAGGCCCCGCCTCTTTCGGGCAGACTCTGCGTTATCACCTGCAGCGAGCCGTGCAAAGTTACGGTTACCACCAACGCGACCCGCGGCAATGTCGTGCTGGAAGATGCATCCGAAGCGGTTGTGGATCTGGCCGGTGCGACGGAGATTCAAATTGCCGGCGTGGGTGGCTACACGGGCCCGCAGCCTGAGGAATGGCGTGCAGTGGGCCAGCCCGACTGCTGGCTGTCTAGTCTCAACCCGAGACAGTGTCACGGCGATGCCGACGGCACCTCTCAGGGCAAGAACAAATTCTGGGTCTCCACAAACGATCTGGACGTTCTGATTGCGTCATGGAACAAAACGTTCGCCGAACTTGACGGCCAGATGGTAGGGGGGATCCCTCTGATTTGCGGCGACTTCGACCACGTGGCCCAGGGCAAACAAGAGTTCCGTGTCTCGACCAACGACTTGGACATATTGATTGCAAACTGGCAAACTGCCGATGCACCGGCGCCGGACTGTCCGTGATTGTTGTGGATGCCGAGCCGCGGCGATCCGGCAGGTTTGATGTGACTGACGCGCCTGGTGAATTTCGCGTGGGTTACGCTTTCTCAACGTGTTGAAAGGAGAAGATGATGAAGAAATTGATGGTTATGATTCTGGTTCTCGCCCTGACGTCGGCGGCGAATGCCGTGCTAATCCAGGTCAACGGCCAGGTCGGCGATAACTTCGACGTTCAGGAAAATGCCACAATCTCGGTCGTTAGCGAAGAGGCTCTGAATTGGCTGGGCTATCTTATCGTTGAAGACGGTGGCTTGGGCGTTTTGAGCAATCCGGTCGGGACGGACCTCGCGGGTGACCCGGCGCTGGCCGGCGCGACAGCCTATACGGAAGCCGGCTGGGGTGACGGTTATGAGATTACCGTGGCGGCAAGTGCATCCTTCCCTGTGGGTGTAGGTACGCAGTTCAGCTTTGACTTTACCGGAACCCTTGGTGACACTGCCAGAATTTCGCTGTTCGTGGATCCGGAGTTTAGTGTTCCGGTTGCTTCGGTCGGCGTGAACGTCGTTCCTGAGCCGATGACAATTCTACTGCTCGGTCTCGGCGGCCTGTTCCTGCGCCGTCGCAGATAGCGCGTTAGCCTTGGCCAAGGCCGACAATTCAGTCAGCAAAGAGGTAAGTCTCCCGACTTGCCTCTTGTTCTTTTTATCTTGCCGCCGGCACCGACGTTGCCTAAAATCTGCTCGTAGCCTTAACCCGGATTTCTCACAAACTTCGTAGCGAAATCGCGTAGATTGTGACAGATCCTGGACTTGTCGCAGTGAGCCGGGTGAAGGCGTATTGAAATACGTCGAAGTCGGCGATCAAGACAAGTCCAGGAGATGGCATGAGATACGCGATTGCAGCCGGAGGGCTGTGAGAAATCCGGGTTAAGGGCGAACGAAATTCAACCGGCAGGTTTGGAAGCGACTTATGAAACAGATAGTGCCCCTGCTGATTTGTGGTCTGTCCGTCTTCTCGCACAGCGGCTGTCACGGTTCCGCCGAGAGCCCGCCTGCGGTAGAAGTGGTCGTCGACGGTGACGGGCAGTTCCCGGATTTTCTCGTCGGCACGTGGAAAGCCGACTCGGGCGGCTGGGAAATCGTCTTCGAACCGAACGGGGCAATTTCCTCTGCGGTGGTCAGTCTTGGCGTAAGAATGAAACCCGGAGAGGTGAGTGTGGTAGCGAACAAAGGCGGCGGCGAGGGAGTGTTCGAGCCGGGCCCCTGGACCGTCCAATATTCACAAGAGCGGCGCGAGTTGATCGTGGAGATCGTGGTGGCCCACTTTCGTACCGAACTTCGCAGCCAACTTGGCGTCAATGTCGTACAGGGTCAAAGGCGGGATTTTTTCGTCGGTACGGTTTCCGGAGATGGCCAGTTGTGGTGGGCTAATCGGTTTAGCTTCCCCGAATCAGTTGTGGATACGAAGAATTATCGCGATCACGAACTGACCGTCGATCCGAACGACAACCCGCCCGAGGGACTGCTCTTCCAGAAGATTCCCAAGTCTCAGTAGTCGAAGTAGCGAACTCCGCTTGAATCCGAGCCAGGCCAATTGAGCCTGATCGTCTTGGTGGCCGCCTGATAGATCCAGGCATATCCATCAACTGCATCCGGGGGAAAGGCCTCGTTGTTTCCTATCATCCTGATGTTCCGGAGATTGTTGAAAGGATTCTTGGGGATCCTCGCCAGGTAGGTCCGGTTGAGTACGAGCTGATCATGGAAAATCGCACTGGTCGGGGCGGTCTGCGGATCGTCATTTTCATAACCCGGCGGGATTCCGCTGTGCTGGGCAGTATAAAGCTCAATAGCGGCGCGCAATATGCGCACACTGTCCTTGGCCACGGCCCCTTTGGCACACGTCGATTGTGACTGAAACTGCGGTACGACGATAGCAGCCATTATCCCCAGGATGGCCACGACTATCAGCAGCTCAGCGATTGAGAATCCGCATTTCTTCATTTGATGCCTTACTCTATTCCTGTATTGCCCGCAAGCGTACTGTGGGCGCACTGCGTCGGGCTTTTCTACTATCGACCTACACAGTCGCCCACTTTAACCGCCAACCATCTTATGGGACCTGTTCGGCGGCCATGCGGGGAAAAAGGAATTGACATTTCCGCGCTGTTGTGCCATCATATCCGGAGCAAGAATGTGCTGCTTTCAGCTTGAAGCCCGTTTGCCGGCAAAAGCAATAA
>JADHXR010000205.1 GCA_016782865.1 Phycisphaerae bacterium | reverse complement strand
TGATACAAACCCACGACACAATACCCCCCAACACGATATTTTTTTAGAACGCATGGAATATCCATGGCATCCATTCTTCGGCAATAGCTTTTATGTTCATTCACACTTTTTCAGAGCACATGTCCAGACATACCGGTGTCGGCCATCAGATCATCCAGAAAGAATAAGATTGGACATGCCTGCCTGGATGTTTGACCGAGCCCATTGTTCAAAAATGAAGCTTTTAAAAGAACCATATTGTTCTTTGAATTCTCTAAAACAGCTTCTTCTATTGCTTCATGAAGCATCTTCGTCTGAATGTACAATAGATCAGAACCCAAGTACATTCAATGAAAAAGGAGATGCCAATGCCGAACTACGACTTGCAACACAAAATAGTGACTCTGCCTCTGTTTTGCCAACCAGATCAACATCGAATAATCTGGAAGAAACTGTCCAAAGAGCAGATGACAAAACTGATGAAACTCATGAGCAGGATGCTTCTGGAACATCAAAAGCTCCAAGGAGGAAATTGCAATGAGTGAGAAGATTAAACCCGTACATCTGTCCAGACAAGCTATTCTTTACATCAGGCAATCATCACAGTTTCAAGTCAATTATTATCAGGAAAGCAAGAAGCTTCAATACAGCATGAAAGCCCGACTCCAACAGATGGGGTGGCAGGACATCGATGTTATTGATGACGACCTAGGTATCTCGGCTTCAGGTACAGAAGAACGCTGTGGTTTTGAGCGTATGGTGGCACATGTCTGTATGGGAAAAATCGGAGCTGTTGCTGCCAGAGAGTTATCCAGGTTTGCCCGGAACAGCCGAGAATGGCAACAATTGATTGAAGTCTGCCGGGTGGTTGATACAATACTCATCGATCATGACAGTGTCTATGATCCGAGAAACAGCAATGACCGGCTCTTGCTCGGACTCAAGGGCAGTCTGAATGAATACGAACTTGATCTTTTACGATTGAGATCTCAGGAGGCTAGAACAGAAAAAGCTCGCAGAGGTGAATTGTTAGTATCGGTTCCCATTGGTTATGTAAAAAGTAATGGCTCGATTGAAAAGACTCCTGACTTACGTATTCAAAAAGCTATCAACCTTGTCTTTGAGAAATTTCTGGAATTGGGATCTGTCCGTCAAACAACACACTGGTTTGTCAACAACGAAGTTAAAATGCCGTCCACGTGGCTAACCGAGACAGTAGATTGGAAGTTGCCTGGCTATTCAATGATTATGAAGGTATTGAAAAATCCGGTATATGCCGGTATCTATGCTTACGGCAAAACTCAGTTACAAAGGGTCTTTGAAGATGGCAGACTTCGAAAGCAATCTAAGCTATTGCCTATGAAAGATTGGCAGGTGTTTATAGAAGACCATCACGAAGCATATGTCAGTAAAGAAATATTTTTTCTGATACAGACAATGATCACAGAAAACTCCCAAAATGGTCCCGCTAGAGGGGCAGCCAAAAGAGGTCCCTCACTCTTGGCGGGCCTTTTGCGTTGTAAACGTTGTGGACGCAGATTGATGGTTGGATACACTGGCAGAGAGAAGAATGCTCTGCGTTATTTTTGTCGAAGAGGCGATCTCGATGCTGGCCAGCCTAAATGCATTAATTTTGGTGGCAATGATGTTGATGCCGCTGTGGCCAACGAAATCCTGAAGGTTATCAAACCCTCTGCTATTGATGCTTCATACCAGGCATGGGAAGATTACTGTCGGCAAGAAGATGAAATCGTCGAGTCTCTTCAACTCGAACTCCAGCAAGCCAGGTATGACTCGCAGCGTGCTTGGAAACAATATGATTCGACAGATCCTGAAAACCGTTTGGTCGCATCAGAACTGGAAAAACGGTGGGATCGTTCTTTGGAACAAGTCAGAAAACTAGAACAAAAGCTTGAACAAGAAAGAGATAAACGAAAAACGACTGCGATGCCTGATAAGGAGGTGTTTTTAGCATTGTCAAAAAACATTCCTTTGATCTGGGATCATCCAGAGACAGATGTCACGCTGAAAAAACGCATCATCAGAATATCAATCGAAGAAGTGCTTGTTGATATCAATCCAGAGAAGGGACTTATCGATGTTCTTATTCACTGGAAAGGCGGAATTCATTCAGAGTTACAGGTTCGCAGACGTAAGCGAGGACGAAACCGTTTTGCCGCATCAGACAATGTTGTTGAAATAATAGAGGAACTTGCAAAAGTATGTACTGATGATATTATTGCCAATGTTATGAATCGTAACGGCTATAAAACTGGACCCAACAACCGCTGGAACCGGGAGCGGGTGACATCATTCCGATCCCACAGAAAGATCCCTCGGTTCACGCAACAACGAAAAATGGAAGAAGGCTGGATGAATCTGACTGAAGCATCAGCATATCTTGGTATTTCGAGCACACCGCTACGTAAGGTTGTCGAAAAGGGCCAGATTAAAGGAATCCATCCTGCACAGGATGGTCCATGGGTATTTAACCGTAAGGATTTGGAAACTTCTGAAGCAGAATTGGCAGTCGCAGCAATCAAAAGTAGGCGAAAGACACCCGCAAAACGTTCTGACGAAAACTTAAGTCTTTTTAAATTAGGCACATAGCCTCATGAGGTAGTATGGAACTGAATAGTAATACTCACTGTATTGCTGGAGAACATATTCAAGATGCTTCACTGAGGACAATATTAGATGATCCAAACACTCGGATTTTACTGATTTGATATAGCGTTCCGAATAACAATTCAAATTTGGGCTTCGCGCAGGAAGCTTCACTGGTTCTATGCCAGAGCTCCTTAGTATCCCATGAAATCCGTCTGTCTTATACAACGGATCACGATCATGGATTAAATACCGTTTTCCTTGTAGAAAGCCATCTTCACTATCAGTAAGTATCTTCGCTATATGACGCATATACGGCCCATCGGGTTGCGGTTTCACAGGGGCAAAGAATACCTTACGACTAGCAAGTTCCATTACAAAGAATACCGTGCAGCGAATCAGTTTATGGCCAACAAGAAGCTCAATCGTAAAGAAGTCACAGGCGGCCAATACGTCCCAATGACTCTTGATAAACTCATGCCAGGTTGATCTGACGGTTAAATCTGGCTCAGGATCATAACCGTTTTCGATCAATATATTCTTTACACTGGACTTGCTGATCTTGTAGCCCAGATAAACGATTTGATCGGTGATCTTCTGGTATCCCCAGCGGGGATTTTCTTCTTTGAATCGAATCACAAGATTGACAATCTCCTGATCTATTTGTGGTCGACCAGGTGACGCTCGGTTCTGAGATCCATCGTATTTTTCAGCACTTAGTTTTCGATACCACCGAATGATAGTGTCTGACGTGAACAACTCTGTACATCGCTCCAGCATCTTTCGACTGAGCCGTTTGGCCTTAGCCGCCACCCTCATCCGCTGACTGTAGGTTAATATAATACGTTTGTCCTGTTTTTCCTGATGCTCCACAAGGACTCGCACCTGCTCTCGCAAGTAATCAATCGCTTTGTACAGTTCCTTGTCGATGCAATAGGCCAGACATGTCACGAGTGTTAACCATAGTTTCTGTTTCATAGTCGGAACACATTACGAAATCACCCTCCAACAAGCAATCTCTTTCATCCGTCACGACCTTATGTCAATGTCGTAGAAGGAGTTATGTGTGTTTAATTTTTGCACCGCACGAGCTTTTCCAATATTCTGTCATAGATAGAGAGTGCACGATAAGCCCATCCTTTATCTAGATCCGAGATCGTATGAAGAATGCCACGAGAAAACCCTTCTTCACGAGTTCTTTTTGCTTCTCTATTCCTCTGAATAAGTTGTAGTATCTTGCACTTATGAAAGTATGCCCATTCATCGTCTTTTCGCAAACTTATTGCTTTGCTGAAACACTTGATAGCTTGCTTCCATATCGTGGAATGGCGGGATGCCGTTTGTAAAGGCATATTGCTTGCCAGGGCTAATCCTATCGTCACCAATATGCCACCTTTCATATTCCACGCTTCAGGCAAATGCTTTTCCTCCAGAACCAAGCTATCTAAAATGTGCCTCCAATCCGCTATCCACCAAATAGCCAAAGCTTGGTGGTATGATTCATCAATTCTGCTATTAAGCTCCTGGCGTGCGTATAGGGCGATTGTGCATAATCGCATATTATACCAGAATTCAGGAATATAGATAAGAGTCTGTGGAATAGAATCAAGTCTCGTAAGCGCTTCCTTATACAGCTCATTTTCTTTATCCAGCCCAGGCGATTCCATGACTTGAGGAACACGGCGATAACGAGTTGGTTCGCCAATGGCATGAGC
Organism: Phycisphaerae bacterium; assembly: GCA_016782865.1. Classification (GTDB taxonomy): domain Bacteria; phylum Planctomycetota; class Phycisphaerae; order Sedimentisphaerales; family Anaerobacaceae; genus SG8-4. The sequence goes on along the minus strand of JADHXR010000205.1, from coordinate 6,678 downwards.
GAGTTCGACGTTATGAAGCTGGCCGGGCATTCTGATTTCAAGACAACGCACAAGTTCTATCTGGCCGTCGCCGACGATTTAATCGACCGGGCAAGGGTTGCATCGGGGCGGGTGTATGCCAAAATCTGGCACACACTTGGCACGCGCCGTAGTGACTCAAGGAAATAGGGATTAACGCATGAGTCGGAACTTGTTACAGTTCAACAGCTTAGAAGTTTGCGGGAGCGTGGCTCAGTTAGTGGAGCAACGGAGATTTGATCCGATGCTCCTTTGTGAGTCGATTTGTCGGGTTCCGGTCTTGTTATCCGGATGCCACACTTGCACTTTTGAGTTGCTGCGCCAATATGTGGTGTCCTCATATCCCGGAGCCGACGGCTTCGTAGTGGGCTTGGCGGTCTGCCTCCGGTAAGCTGAGGAACCGATCGATCACCTCCAGCATGGCTATCCGATCGTGCGGCACGCGCCCGTGGACGCTGACGTAGTTATTGGCGTGGTCACAGGTTACAAATGTGTCAACATCTTTTAGCTTATCTATGAGTCGCCGAAGTTCCAGCACGGTTCCCTCTGCAGTCTGGGGAATGAAGACCCCTGATCTGATGTCTTCCCACAGCGGGCACTCCGGAGAACGCTCTGAGCCTTCTCCTCCATAGAGCCAGATGCGTCGGATCCGGACGAATTCGGGGTCCACGTTCTCGATGATCCGGACCGTGTTGTCAATGTGCGGCTTCCAGTGGTCACGACCGCCCATGCCGAGCAGAACATAAAACGACACCTCGATACCGGCTCCTCTGAGCCATTGGCCCGTGGCAGCAACGATCTCCGGTGTCTGCCCCTTGCAGTGGAATTTGAGGATGCCGGGATCGCCAGATTCCAAGCCGATGTGTACCCGGTTCAATCCCGCTTCCGCCAAACGCCTGATTCCCGGTTCCTTTGCCTTCCAGAGTGTGGATGCCCGTGCATAGCACGTCAACCGGGTTATCTCAGGGAATGCGCCCCGCAGGTAGCGTACGATCTCGATGAATTCGTCCAGACCGATTTGCAGCGGGTCCGAGTCGCCGAGAAAAGCTGTCGTGGCTCTGGAGACCCGCGCCCGGAGTATGTCGATGTCCTTCTTCACCTCCGGGCCGTGCGGGCAGAAAAGGTTGGCTCCCCGAGGGCTGGGTAAATGCCGCAGAAGCGACATCGATTCCAGTGGCATCCGCGTGTCAGGCGGACGAGTATACTGCGGCATTCGCTTGGGGGACGAATGATCAAGGACTCAGGTTGTTCACGACCAACTGTCATTTGGTGCCCAGTAGTTGAAGTATTATCATCAAAAGGGCGATGATTCCAGGGGTATTCTTGGCATACCGAAGAGCGGTCTCAACTTCTGTGTCTTTGGTGATGATGTTGACTTTAAAACGGGTTGGGGTCTCAAATTTGAAACTACCCATCAAATCTGGACAAACGGCTTGCCTGTCCGTTGCTCATATACAAGTCGCTCAGTCAGAGCAAGAGGATTCAAATACGTGTGTTATAGCTCGAAGTGAAGGATTCCGGCCTTGTTGTCCGATTACCCCTTATCTACGAAGCTTGGGAGATTCTAGGAATCGTTCATATTGGAAAGCAGAGTATATCTCCCCAACATACCTCATAATCCTCATGATTTCGGCCAAAACACACCTGTTTTCTGATAAGTTTCACATTTGACGATTCTGCCAATCCTCCGGGATTTCCTACACAGTGACATTCCCGCATTTGCCGCATATCTTTCACGTTTGTGCCCAAATCTGAAATTGGACCCTTCGAAAACCTACGCAAGTATTGTGGAAAAGTGAGAGTTCTTGCGGCAGAATGGAATCATGAGCGGCTCATATTCCTAAACCCGAAAGGGTGGAGGAAGGGCGCAATGTCAAGAAATTCGTATCGTACATTGAACACGATTTAAAGCCTGGAAAGTGCGTTCTTGTACCAAAAAGTGGCCTATGCGGGGCTGAAATCCGGCAAAAATCAACATCTATGGAGACATTTTGGTGACACGCCGTTTCAAGGAACTCTCGCGCTTTATAGCGTAAAGAATTGGGACCATTTGGATGGTGACATGTCACTTATCTAAAGCTTCTGTTTGCGGCAGCTCTGCTCGCCACTCCTCGGCCTCTTCCGGCTTATTGATGGACACCTGGGTGTGTGGATGTGTTTCTCCGATCTTCAGACTGTGGCTTTTGACTACTTCGCCACTGACCTATGGGAACTGTGGGAGTGAAACGCACACATCGCCGTCCGTTTGTCTGCCACTCTCGGGCCAACCCCTCTAGATCATCCCAACCGACGCTTCCGTCGCCGATAGTCACGGATGAATATTTACAGCCTGCGCACACAGCTTCGAAACCGCCGATGAACACTAGTTGACGCTGATTACTTGCTGGCGATGATCAGGTCGAGGCGGCGGTTCTTTTCCTCCAGCGACAGGCGGCCGCTGCCTTCAATCGTCATCCAGCCGTTGTAGCCGACAGCATCAAGCTGCTTGCGGACGGCCGGCCAGTCGACACTGCCGTCACGGATGTCGCAGAACTTCCCGCCGTGGCCGTCGGGATTCAGCTTGAAATCCTTGACGTGGCATTTGACGATCAGCTTGCCCAGCACGCGGATCCACTCCTCCGACGGGGCGTACTTCACGTGGTTACCGATGTCGAAATAGGCCCGCACCCACGGATTGTCAAATGACGCAACGAAGTTCCGGAAAATGGCCGGCTTGACCCACAGGTTGTTCCAGACGTTCTCCAGGGCAATCACCACGCCCGTCTTCTCAGCAACCGGGATCAACTTCCGCACGGCGGCCCGTGACGTGTCGGTCGCATGATTGTGGGCGGCGATGTACTTATCGTACTGGCTGTTGTCGCCGGCGGCGACCTTCTTGATGTGGCCCGTCTTCTCGTCGAACTCGATGTCGAACTCCCAAGGTTCCGGCATGGGCATCCCGCCGGTTCGACAGGGGACGAGCAGGACGGCGTCGGCCCCGTAGCCCTTGGCCGCTTTCAGTGCGGTTTCCACACTGGCGATGTCCTGCTCGACGACATCCGGCTTGGGGCTGTTGAAGTTGGTCCATCCCCGCAAGACCGAGTGGATCTTCATGCCCAGCTTCTCGGCTATCTCGCGCGACTTGGCGGCCTCGTCCGGTGAGACGCTCGACGCATTCGTCTCCATGCCGGTGAAGCCGGCTTCCTTCCAACTAGCCAACGTCTTCTCGGTCGGCTTGCCGATCAGCGATTTGTACAGTTTGGTCTTGAAGGGCCCGGCTTCAGCCCGGTGGGACATGACCAAAGCCGCTCCACTGGCAGCCGTGGCGGCAAGAAAATCTCGGCGCGTCATGGTAGTCTTCATAGGTGTCCTCCGTTCGTTGTTGCCCGGTTAATTGATTGACAGGAGTTTTGATTTTTCAACCATTAAGTGATTATAAGCCTCGAAGCAGGTTAGATCAAGGACGAAAAGTCTATAGCCAGCACGCAATCACTTTCATCCTAAATGACCTTAAGTCGCTGTTGTAGAAGGCGTTATGTGGAGAGGATATTTACACCCCACGGGCCCGCTTTGTCTCAGTTGGCTTCGACCACTATGACCTCGTGAATGTCCACGCGCGGGATGGTTAGGTGGATTTGGCCATTCTGGTACTCGAACTGCAATGCAGTGCCGGCAGGCTCCAGCATGATCTTCGTGGGCCTGACAGCTTGGCGAATGGTCACATCGAGGGGGCCGATAGGCGGGATGGAATCCAGGACTGGCTCGCGCTGGTGTGGCCCGGCGGTATTGACAAAGTTCACGGCCAGCTTGCCCGCCAAGCGGTTGACTACCACATCCACGTCGTGCGAACCTCTCACTTCCACTATGGGCTTGGGGAAGAGCTGGAGCACCAGGTGGTTCAGGAATTGCCGCATCAGGTCGGTCCGTGCGTTCACATAGCCCTGGCCAAAGGTGAAATAGGTCGCTGCGATCTTGCCCTGCCCGTACTCGCTGATGGAGGCGGCGGGCAGGGAAGACGTATCAGCTTTGTTGGTATTCCGAAGCCGGCCGAATGGCTTGCATTTCGGACTCAGCTTTGCCGATTGCATCTGTCCGGTGATCGTAGCCAGTTCGCCGCCGTACGCCAGGCGGCAGTTCGCGGCGGATTTTGGCTCACCCTCCAGCATCACGCCGAGTTCCGTCTGGAACATGGCCGCCGTCCCAGGCCCTATGAGCAGCAGATTGCCGCCGCCCTTCACATACGCCGTCAATTCGTCTTTGAACTTTGCCTCCAGGTATGCCCATTCGGGCACGACGATCAGCGGATATTCGGCCAGGCGGCCCCTGAGATGATGTTCGCCAAGGACCTCGACCGACTGCTGGCCTTCCAGCAGGGCCCGCAGAACCCCGTTGATCCGTGCCAGATCCCGTGAGAAGAGCCCGTTAATCTTTCGGTAGTGTGCGGCGGTGGAAAACATGACCGCTACTTGTGGCACCTGCGCGGCCCGATGGCAGATGGCCTGTCTGGCCCGGCAGAACTTCGCCACTTCCGCCATCACGGGCACCCGTTCCTCGTAGACAGAACCATCGCGCTTCTGCTTGAAATAGGCCTGAAAACCGCCCCCCAGCGCCAGTACGACGGCCGCCTCGCGCTGCAATTGGACGGCCGTCTTCTGGTTCCTCGCGTCCTGAGCCTTTTTGCGGGAAAAGCTCCAGGCCATCAGGTCCCAGGGCACACCCTGACGGGTCAGATACCGTCCCGACAGACGGGCGGAGTTGACGCTGTCATCGGGCGAATAATCTCCGGAGAGGAAGTCCACGGGCGCGCTGACCGGCTCCGGCATATGGTCGGTAAAGGCCCAGTTGCTGCACAATTGGAAATCGGGATGAGTCTTCTTCACTTCCGCGATGTAATGGCGCAGGTAGTTTCGGAACGCTTCGCGGTGGAATTGGAGGAAGTCAAACCAATGCGGGTCACCGGGTTTGCGGGGAACGTTCTCAATGCCGGTGGCCTGCCGGAACGCTTGCAGCGCCGATTCACTGTAGTCAGGCACCGAGGCCCAGCAATCCCCATCGGCCCAGACGCCGTCCACCCCATACTCGCCTGCCAACTCTCGCAGTTGCGGAATCAGCAGCTTGTCCGCATAGAGACTGAAGCGTGAAGTGGCCCGATTGTTTGTTGTGCCATCCGCATTGACCACCCCCCAATCGGGATGGCGACGAATGGCCTCGGAATCCCACACGCCGGAATAGTGCATGTAAAGCGCGACGCCATGCTCGGCGGTCACTTGCCGCCAGAGCCGCAGTGAATCACCCACGAAGCCCGGAGCTTGATTGCCCACCTTCGTTGGGTAGCTCGACAGCCCCGGATGCCCTTTGCAGTCGATCTGGATATAATCCGGGTGGACCTGAGTCACTATGTTTTCAATCATCTCGCGCGTGGTATTCATGCCGATGGCGTTGCAATCCGGCCCAGCGTGAAAATCATAGTGGATTCCGAGAAAGCTCTCCGCCCGTTTGAGGCGTTTGGGCAGCGTCACCGGCTGATCCGACACCCGCGCCGAGTTCAATTCGCCGTCGATCAACAGCGCCCCAGCGTACCAACGGAACGGCGCGTATCGAGCCGGATCGTCGATCTTGTTCTTGTTGCGGTTGAGAATCTCGGCCTTATCGAAGGCGTTGCCGGTCAGCCGTATCGTTACTGTATGCTCCCCGGACTGTGTTTCGGATAGAACAGGCGTCTTGCCGAGTCGGTGGTAGGTACAATAGGCATCGAATCGCTTCACCAGCTTCGCGGGCCGGTCATCCACGAGCACCTCCAATTCACCGCCGTCAGGACCGAGCAGATCGTAGATTGCCGCTGAGCGGCCGTGAAAGGTGAAGGTCAACGTAGCGCCGGGCTTGTCCGCCCGCCACAGAATGGGCAGACGCCTCGCGAAACGCTTCGCGAGCGGATTGGTTTTAAGGTCAACTCCTTGCCAACCGTCACCCAGCATTTCAACGGTCAAAGGGACGAGTTTCGCGGCCTCGTGGTTATCCGGTGTGAACGGAGCCGGCAGCGTATGTGCCCCGGGCCGGCCGAGGTTCTCCATTGTCTCAAAGGAGCGGTCTATCGCCTCGGTGTAGAGCCGATGGCCTGTTTCGGGGAACGGGTGACAACTGTCCGGCGCAAAAGCCGAACGCGCAGGGATTCCCTTGCCCGGATCGCCGGGAACTAGTGGCTTCGGCGCGGTGAAGATCCATTCGCCGGCAAGGATCCGTCGAGCCGCCTCCTGAGCAAGGTGGATGGATGGGATTCTGTAGTGGTCCGCGATGAACTCCATCGCCGATGCCGAGCGAGGCAGCCGGCCCATCGCAAGGCCGCTCAACATACCGTTGTGCATCGTATATACAAAGCAGATGTCGGTGGTCGGATCGGCGCGCCGTATCTGACGCACAATGCCCTCCATACAGCGGTAGACCTGCTCCGGCGACGCGCCGCCGTCGTTCACGGCAAATTCAACAAACACCATGTCTGGCCCATGAGACAGCACATCCTGCTGCAGCCGGAAGACGCCGAGGTCCGAACCAGTTCCACCGATGGCGGCATTGACTTCTGTGAACTGGGCCGTCGGGTAGCGATGTTGCAGCCAGGCCGTTGTCTGCGGCCGCCAGCCGTTTGCCGCAGTGATGCTGCCGCCAAAGTAGGCCACAGTTACCTTT
>JADHXR010000072.1 GCA_016782865.1 Phycisphaerae bacterium | reverse complement strand
AATAGTCGTGATTGCCCCTGGTAGATGTCTTGACGAAGTCGCCAAGTATCACCATGAAGGAAAGTGGCTCATTTCGCAACTCGTCACAAAGCCGCTCGAAAGTCCTGGTCCCCTGTGTGTCGCCGACCACGGCAAAAGAGAACTCATTCCTTGGCCCTTGTTCGGTCAAGGAATTCCTGATTCTCTCGAAGTTGCCATAGTTCTCCGGAAGGCCTGTTTGGCTTTCACTGTGAACGACGGCAAACGTATAGGCTTGAAAACCAAGCAGGAAAGCTGTAACAACAATTACCCCCAGGGATAATCCGCTCTTGAACCGTCTCAAGCATTTGATTTCCATATCAATATCGGCCGCCTGCTCTGGCGAACATTCCTCGGCGTTCCTTTCAGATTCTCTGGCATTTGACACTCATTCTGCGCACTGCATGTAGCAGGCTCTTTAGTACCTCATTCATTCTCGTCACTTAGAATCTGAATACCAGGCCCACATAGCCACCGTATGCAAAGTAGTCATCCACTGATCCCTTCACGCCCGATGTACGATCCTTGACGTCCCAGCCCCCAATGTGGTATTGGGCGCGAGCCGCGAAGTCGGCTTCGAAACGCTTGCTAAATGCGTACCGATATCCTGCTCCCACAAAGGGTATGACCTCAGTTCCGCCGTCTGTAACAATATCATAAGTGCCTCCACCTACTACATTGCCCTTCACATCATCTACGTCAGTGATGCCAAGCCCCAATCCTGCGAGTACAAATGGCTTCCATGTGTCAGAATCTTGACCATATTGGCGCTCGATCCATGCACTGATGACCGTATTAGATGCAGAGGCGTCGTTCACAACCGTAGATTTGATCTTGAGTATTTTGTAGGGCTGCTCAAAATCAAAGCCCACGAAGTCAGCTCCTACGCCCAAATACCAGTTGGGTTTCAATAGATAACGTCCATATACACCGTAGAAAATCATATCATTGGCAGGTTCGCCGGATGCCAAGAATATGCCGGTACGTGCTCCAATCTGCAGCTTGTCCTCTGCCTTTCCGAAGAGTCCCCCAGAACCCTGTCCGCCGCCCGAATCGTCAGAAACAGCCGCCAATCCAAGGCTTGAGCCTATCCCACCAAAAGATGTCCCGAATCTACCGGTAGGTTGGTCGGACTCTCGCAGGACACTAAAACCTTCAATGCCGCCGAAGGTATCCCTGCCCAGAGTCTGCGCTCCAGCCAATTGCGGGACGTAGATACACACCCCCAAAGACAGCATCACCAATCTTGAAATTGTTGACTTAATACTTGATCCCTTCACTATTTATATCGTTCACGTTCTCTTCGAAAGAAGTTTCCTGTCTTCCGCACAACACTGTGCGGAATGCGAAGACTTCCTTTAACAATCAGTCCTCTCGCTCATTTTCCTCGTCGTCATCGTTTTCTTCTTCCACTTCCTTGCCGAGCAGTTTGCCGCTGGGGGCCACTTTCAACTCGACGTCCTTGCCGGCGACGGTGACTTCTGCCTCGTAGATGACTTGACCGTCCTCGCTACCGCGCTCGATCTTATCGATCTCTCCACTCTTGGCGTGTTCTAGAATAGTAGCTTTGACGGCCTTCGGCACCTCTTCTATTGATACCTGCTCCTCATCCTCGTCCTCGTCCCCCTCATCCTCGCCCGAATTGCCTTGTCCAACCTCTTGCTCAACACGGCGACCATCCGGAGTCAAAAGTAACTCGTGCTGGCGGTCTCCCTCTTGGAACTTGACCTCGTAGAGAATTGTCGTCGTCTTCTCCAGCACCAACTGGGCACCCCTGCCAGCTACCTTCGTTGCTACCTTCAGCACTGCTGCCGGCACCTTATCAGCAGGCACCTGCTCCTCGATTTCCAGCAAGTCGCCAGCTTGCGTGACCCGCACATCCATATTCGTGCCGGAACGGGCCTGCCACGAGCCCTCGTAGAATGTGTGACCATCATCAACCTCTTTTGCGAACTCGGTGATCTTGGCACCGCCAGCGAGCTTCTTGAGCGTAGCCAAGGCAGCCGCTGGCACTTGTGCCTCTGTTACCTGACGTTCGCTCTTGTCCGCCTCGGCCGTTTGAGCCGCATATGCCGCCACACACAACATGACGGCAAGCAGAATCACGGCAGCAATCGGTTTCCAGTGTTTCCATCTCATTTTCTGTCTCCTTAATGAAAGAATGTTCGTTCGCAACAAAATGCGTTCTATTGACAATGACCTTTCGATGGGAACCGTCATGAAAGGAGATTCGCGAACGGCTACCGGCTTGCGCCCGGTCTGAACCGCATCGAAAGGCGCGTTCTATGGCAAAGGATGATCAAGTCAAATGGCCAACAAGCATAGGCCATCAATTATTCTGTTTTGTAACACTTTCTCTTCAAAATGCTCCTCACGGTCTATTCTTGTCATCGTGTTTTTTGGCGAAAAAGATCGGGTCGCGGCGCGCAGAACACACCCTACCCAACTAACACGTCAATTAGCTCGACCTTGACCGTCTTTCCCTTGAGTTCTTCGATGAACACCAGCCCCACGCCCGGAGCGTAGTATTTATGCTCGATGACGCCTCGATCCAGCGGCGTCCACTCCTTGGTCTTCAGACAGTCATCGTAATTGCCATAATCAATTGAGACGTTCGCATTGAGCTTGAGGACCTTGCCCATGTCTTCGGCCTCGCCCTCGTAATATTCCTGCTCATAGCAAACTCCCGGCTTAGGATCGGCCAGCATGACGATTCCCGGCAGGGCGCCGTCTACTCCAGCTTCCCAGGAACCTTCGTGGTTTTTGCCGGTCTCAATCCAGTCTTCATCGTATTCAATCTCCGTAGTCCATTCCCCGAAGTACCAGACGTTCCCTTCGTTGTCCCAGGCATACCAGTCCCACGTCTCCTCGGTCATAAACTCTTTGTCAAGTTCCTCAACATAGACCCACTCCACATCGTAAACCACAATACAGTCGACACCCATAATACTCTTTGTGGCAGAGGTAGCGGTGATTTCGTTCCGGATTATCTCATCCTCAGTTTCAGCCCAGTAGACGTACGTTGTTCCGACTGCCATCGGGAAATATGTGTTGTCTTGGGGCAAATCGAACTCCGCGGGATCGACAGCTCGAGCCTCAAGACACTTGGCGCTCACAACTCCGATTGATAAGCCGATGAGCATTACCACAGTAATAGCCAAAATTACATAACGCTTTTCTTTTTTCATGATTAATCTCCTAATTTTTCTGCTTTAGCGTCGATCTTCATATTGTCAGTACATCTTTCATCTGACTAATGCATTTATTACAAACTACTTGGGAAATCCCGGGTAAGCAATAAAACATCACCTCATGGTTTCATACCTCCAAAATTTTGAACTCTTCGGTACTAAGGCGAGTCTGTCTCGGATACCACCAACTCAAACACGCACACCAACTTTCAACCTACACTCCATGGTCAATATGTCCTCCTTTACGACTTTTAAGCACAGGAGTCGTCAATTATTTAGCTCATCAACACTTCCTTTCCACAATAGTCCTCACAGTCTTCTCTTGTCATCGCATTTCACCGATCCGGTGCGATGATCCCATATCACCCAAACAGGAACATAGTACACGAAGGAGCATTAGAAGAAGATTAGGGGGGTATTAGGCGACACTAATTTTCTTGGAAAGGCCTATAACCTCATCCAGCAAAGGGGGTTACGAACTCAGTTTGTGAAAATTATCCTCGTGACTGAAGGAAGAAAGGGTGAAAGTTGCCAGAGTTCCTTGCTTGGCTCCTCTTGTCAACGTTACTGTCGTACCGTGAACATCTGCGATGGCCTTGACAATGGACAGGCCCAGACCAATCCCTCCCGTCTGCTTGGAGCGCGATCTCTCTAAGCGATGGAATCTGTCAAAGACAAATCGAACTTGCTCCTCCGGGATGCCTGGGCCTTCATCCTCTACCTCGATGTGAACGGTCTCGGCACTATTGTTGACCCGTAGATGGACGGGACTCTGTGGCGGACTATATCTAAGGGCGTTGTCCAGCAAATTACTCAACAGGACGCCAATCAGCTGCTTGTGTCCCAGGGCCTGCATTGGACAACTGCTCTGACCCAGTTCAAGGCAAATCCTCTTAGCAGAATCCGGAGGGAGCGACCTGAGGATCTCCATGACCAGATCTGCCACATCGAAAGGACACATCTCCAAATTATCCAATGCGCCATCAAGCCGAGCCAGTACAAGTAAAGACTCAGTCAGCCGTTCCATCCCTTTGGCATATTTTCTCGTACGACCCAACGTCTCTTCGTACTCCACTTGCCCTCGCTGCTTGGATAATGCCAGGTCAATCTCTGCAATGATCTTCGCCAGGGGAATCCGTATCTCATGTGAGGCATCACCGGTGAACTGCCGCTCGCGCTGATAGCCTTGCTCAATCCGGTCGAGCATCCTATTGACCGTTCGGGAAACCCGGGACAATTCATCATCCGCTAATCCAACCGGCAAGCGCTGATTCAGTTGGCTCGGGTCAATCTTATCAGCCTGCTCGATAATTTCATTCACCGGCCTCAATGCACGCTTCGTAATCTGCCAGGTAATCAGAGTTGCCAACAGCCACAAAGACAGGCCACCGATCACGGTTACCCGACCAACAAATTGGACCTTCGCGAAGTCTGGACTCCCATCCCTTGCCACAACTACCCAAAGACGCGAGTCCTCCTGCACACCCTTGATCATACCATTCTGCTCAATTATGAACTGCTCGCCGAGTCGATTAACTGCGACCCGCGACGGCTCTCCTCTCTCGATTCGTCCTTCGATGATGGCGATAAGCTGGCCATCATATGATTGCCACCCCACAATTTTGGGTTCGAGAAGGGTCTGATTCGAGAAAGTCCTAATCTCCGTTCCGCCAGGCAGTTGAGCAGGCAAATCCTCCGATTCCTTGTCGAATAATTCACCCGTCTCGGTCACCGCTATTTCCACGATGTGGTCCGGGTATAACCATTTGATGGCCACGATATTTAGCTTCCCCGAAGCCTCGCGTTTGGCACGGACGAATACACCTCCATCAACACTTGCCGTGACGGTAGCTTGGACAGTGGCTGGAATATCCTCCCATGTGAAATGTTGTTTGGGGACAAGCTGCACAAAGGCAAATGTAAACGACCCATTACCTGACAATTGCATCAGTTCCGTCATGGAATGCTGGGCAACAACTGTCTTGCCCTCAAATATGCCCTTGGCCTCTTCAAGCGCCCCATTTGTCCGCATGACAGCCCAGTGATCGAAGGGAATGTGCAGCCTGCCAAAGTCGACGCGTTCACCGGCAAAATCGACCAGTATGTCTTCATCAAGCTATCCTAGAATGGTATTGTCCAAAGCCAGGGCTTCTGCATTAGTCTTCTCAAAGGCCTCGATTTCGATTCCATGCTTCATAGATAGGTAGAAAGCAAAACCTGCAGGAATCAAAATCAGAGCACTTAGAAATGCTACTGTAATGGTCAGTCGTTGCGTAATACCAACTGTCACTTTGATTTCCCCTTGAGAATGTAACCGCGTCCACGCACTGTTTCGATTACACGTGACTCACCTTCTGCCTCAAGCTTGTTGCGCAGATAATTGATATACACGTCGACTACGTTTCCAAATCCGTCATAGTCAGAGTCCCAGACATTTTCCAGGATCTCCGTTCGAGTCAACACACGGTCGGGATGCCTCATAAGAAAGACCATTAGCGAGAATTCTTTGGAAGTTAAAAATATCTCTCGTTTACCTTGTTTAACAAGATTACTCTGGGGATCCAGTTTTAGTGATCCGACCTTGAGAACTTCCGTAGTATGCTGCCCGGCCCTCCTCAAGAGAGCTCGCATTCGAGCAAACAACTCCCCCATCGAGAAGGGCTTGGCCAAATAGTCGTCAGCTCCTGCATCCAAACCACCGACGCGATCATCAACCGCATCGCGAGCCGTTAACATAATAATGGGCATGGTCTTCCCGGAACTGCGTATATTGCGACATACAGTCACACCGTCAATCTTAGGGATCATCAGATCTAATATGACCAGGCTAAAGTCCTCCGAAAGAGCCAAATGCTGAGCACTTTCGCCGTCGTAGGCAACATCCACGTGGTACAGTTGCTCCTTCAAGGCCCGTATAAGAATATCGGCCAGCTCGTGGTCATCCTCGACAACCAAAATCCGCATGTGTTTAAGCTCCTTCGTGACTCAAATACACCGCGCGACATGTCCCAGCGTCCCGCGGAACAACTAATCTATGTTGCGGTAATGTTGCTAGATCTCTCAAGATAATACCGTTTATGACGTTGACAGGCATTGACTTTCTTGTTGAATACCTTCGGCATTATCCGGCGCCACCCCACAATAACAGTATATCTTCATGCCCGAAAACAATAGTAGCCGCTTCCAAATCACCAAATTGATTGGAGCCGCCCTCAGCCACCCAATCACTGTTTTCGGTGAATCGCTGAAATCCAACAGAGCCATCCAATCGGGCGTTATTCTGACCAGCCGGTTTAGAAGAAGTATATTCGGTTGTCCCTTCTCGTGTATGACTGGCCAGACCCCACGGATGCGGCGAAGGCGAAAAATGGTGTTTTTCAAGCGGATCTGAGAAAATCGGCGTATATGATCTGTCTGTTGTGCGAGATGGAGGATCGACTTCACTAAACCAGTCTAACTCGATAGCATCTAAATTATCCTCAATCGCGGCCCAGTATGCGTATCCAATCACGTAATCACCATCACTCCAACGAGTCGAGGCCAATGCATAGCTGATCTGGCGACGGCGTTGATCGAGTTGCGGTCGGGCTGATGGACAGAACATAAGAGGTGAGGGTCCGCCATGCTTGTCGAAACCGGACAGGTAACCAGCAAACATGTCGCGAAGATCTGGATGGCCCTTGTCGATCTCATGCTGTTGTCCCAGATAGAACTGATAGGGATTCATGCCTTGATCCTTGACCATCAGGTTCTCATCGTTATCGCCGGCATACAGGAGTGCCGCAAGGGTCAGGCTTTTGAGATTTGTAGAGCAACGCAACCGTTGGGACAGATGTCGAGCAGATCGAAGTGCGGAGAAGGAGATTAGCATAAGTAGGCTGATTATCGAAATAGCGACAAGAATCTCAATCAGAGTGAAACCTTGGATGGGCTTGCAGAAGTGAGCATAATATTTCGGCGCTAATTGCGTATCACCTCGGCTTCTAACACGGCGAGCACCATGAAGATTGGGACAGGAGGTGATTGAAGGGAGAGCGGAAGAGGCAAAAGATAAACCGTAGTCAGTAGTATCAAGTTCGCCTCGCTTATCGGCGTCGATCAGTACAAGTCTATGGTTGTGCTCACAACCGTTGACCGCAAAGGCAAGCTCATCGATACCCTGAAAGTCGACACCTGTTGTGCTGACCGGAATGGCCCCTATATATCGCATGCTAACGTTCTCAAACCTTCGAATACACTGTGTCTTCCAGATTCACCTGGACTTCCAGTGTGTTTGCCCGTGCTAAAGACAGCCACACCACCCGGCATACAAGTATGGTACACAAGGGAACATTAGAAGAAGATTAGAGACAGATTAGGCTGGGCTAATATTGGATGAATTCGTAATCATGCACGGTCCTTAAGAACCTGCCCGACTTTATCCGTCATCACATCGATTATGAAGGTATAGCCCGTGGTATGGAGTTGAGTGGGCGCTAAGTTTCGCGCCGCCGCCGGGCTCGGCTGCTCTATGCGAAGGCAAGCTCCCCAGGGCATGTTGTTCTGCGTGACCTTCATCAGGATGATGTTCTCACCCTTTTTTAAGGTGACGGTCGCGCTGTCCTGGTCCGGGGTGAAAGACCTGGTGACATTGTTGGCGTGCACCAGTTGGCCGTTGACCCAGACTTTGACACCGTCGTCGCTGCCGATCCGCAGTGTTACCCGCTGCTCGGCGGGCCATTGCAGCCTGGTCCGCAGGTACGCCACCCGCTGTTCGCCACCGTCGAGAGCTTTTAGCAGATCGAGGTACCAAGGCCAGGCCGGATCCGTCCCGGCGGGCATCCCCTCGACTGCGCTCGGGACAAGCTTGCGCCATTGCGCCCCGCTGCCGCCGTCTATCTCCGGAGCAAAGCGAACGTCGAACAACGCGATGTGGTTCTTGCCCTTCTGCATGTACGGCCCGGAGACCTGCCAGTCGGTAATAAAGGATTTGACATCGTTGATGCTTCGGAGAATCTCCCGAGCCTGCTGCTTCGTCGAGTCGCCGACTTCGGCCTCGGCGATTCTCTCCAGGTCGTCTATGAGCTGACGGCCTTTGGAAGTATAGATCTGCTGAGCAATCCGGCATGCCGCCAGCGCCGCTTCGTTCTCGAGTGACGGATTATCAATCTGGGACGCCGCCATCTGAAAGGCGTCCAGGGTGCCGAGACTGGCGAGTACGGAAAGCACTTTCTTTCGCTCGGCATCCTTGCGAGCCAGTTGCATCGCCTGTTGATAGTGCGCGAGCTTCTGGGCCGCGGGCAACGCAGCGGCGTCGATCAGATCGATGAAACCGCGCAGGGCCAGGACTCGATGCGTCTGATTGGCCGTCGATCGGGCAACCTCGAGCAGATCGTCGGCCGGGGCGGCATTGGGCCAGGCGCTCAAGGCCTTTATCGCGGCGTAGCGTATCTGGCTGCTGTCGTCCTGCAGGCCCTTGCGCAGAATCGGCAGGGCCCGTTCGTGACCCAGCCCGCCCAGGGTCAGCAGCAGAGCGACTCGCTGATCGGTATTCGCAGCCCCATCATACCTGGACAATATGTTATCCGTACCGTCTCGATGCATGGAGTTGCGACGGGCCACAGCCGCCAGGACCTTGCCGACCTGATCGGCCTCGGTGGGCTCGACGACGAAAATCAAATCGACCAGCGCGGGTATTTCCCGCCGGCCGGCCAGGTTGTGCAGCGCCTTGAGCGCTTCGCCTCGCACGAGAGGCTCTGCGGTCCGTGCTGCATCGATCAGCGCCGGGGCGGCTTCGGCAGCGTTTCGCCCCAACAGAGCCCGGCATATTGCGGCCTTTTCGGCGTTGTCACTGTCGCGCAGCCGTTTGATCAGGACGGCATTGACGTTTTCGCCCGCCATGTTTGCCAGGCTATTGAGGGCGATATCCTGTTCGGTGCCGCTGGCGGCATGCTCGATCAACAATGAGATACAGGA
Organism: Phycisphaerae bacterium; assembly: GCA_016782865.1. GTDB lineage: Bacteria > Planctomycetota > Phycisphaerae > Sedimentisphaerales > Anaerobacaceae > SG8-4. The sequence goes on along the minus strand of JADHXR010000072.1, from coordinate 28,278 downwards.
TTTGTCCCCGATGTTGCCCATCGCGTCGAGAGCGGCTCGCTTCACAAGAACATCAGGATTCTTACATGCAGTCTTCACAATAGCCACGCCCGCACCGTCGCTGCGGGCGGCCAAGGCGTTAATCAACAGGACTTGCACGGCCGGTTCAAAATCAGGTAAATCGGCTGCCATCGTCTCGGCGGTTTTCTTCTCGGGTACGGTCCTGACGATGGTCGCGGCCATCCCATAGAGCTGTTTGTTGTTACTTTTCAACGCTTGGGCAACGAACGGGCCGGCCTGCTCGCCCATTGTCGCGACCAAACCCTTCAAACCAGCGGCCCGTATGTGGGCAGGATGTTGCTTATCAAATGCAAACTGGTACCTCCGCCTTGCCTGTATCGTGTTTCCGTCGGCCAGGAATCTGTCGGCAAAGTCCAGGTTGGCGTAAGCGAGAGCAATGGTCTTTGCGTAGCTATGCTTTCTCGGAGGATCACTAATTATGTCATAGAATCCGAATTGCGAATGCGCCGATTCGGTGCCTATGCGCCCGAGTGCTCTGATCGCGCCGATGGAGGTCTCTTCGTCCGCCGAGGTCAGAAGCTTGCCCAGAGGCTCTATCGCATCGGAACATCGTCGGTTACCCAGCATGTTAACTATGCCGAGTCTGGCGTTGCCGGTTGCCTTCTCAAGCGCCAACAACAGAGCCTTGTCAACTTGGGGACTGTCTATGTGCGTCAGTACGTAGAGCGCCATGTGGGTCATCTTCTCGTCGCCGAGATGGCGAGCCAGGACCGGTATGTGCTCCTCGGTGGCGGCTAAAGCCAGTTGACGGCAGACAAACTGCTTGGCGTCGTAAGCGGCGTCGCTGCCCAGAATGCGAATCAGTCCGTCGTTGAGCTTCCTGCGCAAGGCGGGGTCGGAATGCGAGCCGACGGCCGCTTCGTGCAGAAAATCGAGTGCTTCGTTGTCTTGGCCGAACCTGTGGGTCTCGATTCTCTCGAGCGCTTCGTCGAGCGTTATCGCACGGACCATGCCGCCGGTCAGAAAGAAGACGGCTGCAACTGTGAGTATCTGAAAGAATGTTCTGCCTGGTTTCATAATCGAATTCCTGAAATATGTCAAACGGCGCTTGCGCCGCAGGTTGTGTTGTCATATTGTGTACGGACTTCGCATTTCGCGCCAGAGCATGCGGTCGGCCTCGGGATCGTTGACGAACTTCTCATTGTCCGGGTCCCACCTCAACGGGCGTTTGAGCCAGTACGCGATATTGCCAAGGTGACAGACGCTTATCGAGCGATAGCCGATATCGGCGTCACTTGCCGGGCGCCTGCGATTGCGAACCGCCGCGAGGAAGTCCAGATGATGATCGTTGCTTATATGCAGACGAATCTCATTCGGCCCGATCTTCTGCCGCAGCAGACTCTCGGGGTGCGTTCTCAGGTAGCCGCGATTCACCTCGACCCAGCCTTTTGTGCCCTCGAACTTGACGCCGTTACAGGTGTTGTTGCGCGTCATCACCACCCCGTTTGGATACCTGTACGTCAGGACCTTGAAGTCTTTGCCGTCCGGAGGAATGATCTCGACAGGTCCGCTGTCTTCGAAGCCCGTGCCCCATTGTGCGACGTCGAAGTGATGCGCCCCCCAGTTGGTCATCTCGCCGCCCGAGTAATCGCGCCAGGCCATCCAGCCCAACAGCTGAGGGTGGAAGGGCCGCCAGGGCGCCTGGCCCAGCCAGATATCGTAATCGAGTGAGTCCGGCGGCTGGCCCTGCGCCGGCAGATTGCAAACTCTCGGCCCGCCTCCCACGTTGACTGTCACGTGTTTCAACTCGCCTATGTAGCCGTTGCGCACGAGTTCGCAGGCAAAACGAAACTCACGAGCCGAGCGCTGTTGCGTGCCCATCTGAAATATTCGCCCGTATTGCCTGACGACACGGGCAAGCTCTCTCGCCTCGTAGATCGTCAACGAGACTGGTTTTTCGCAATAGATGTCCTTGCCCGCCTTGGCGGCGGCGATCGAGACGGGTGTATGCCATCGATCGCCGGTAGCGCAGATTATTGTGTCAATGTCCTGTCGTGCGAGCAATTCCTGATAATGCTTGTACGGCGTGCAGTCGGTATTGCCGTACTCCTGATCGACTACGAATTTCGCTCGCTGGAGGTTGTTCTTGTTGACGTCGCAGACCGCCACGACCTGCACGCCGCGGGCCAGGAATCCGCCTTTGGGAACCCAGCCGGTATTGGGAACTTCCGGGCCAGCGCTTCGCCAGCCCATCCCTGCCGTGCCCTGGCCTCCCATGCCTATACATCCCATGACCGGACGCTCACTGGCGGGCGGCTTGCCGGCGGCGCCGAGGGCGGATGTAGTGATAACATACGGAAAGGCCACAGTCGATGCAGCCGTCTTCAAAAGCGTTCGCCTTGTTATTGGTTTACAGGCCATATGAATACCTCCTGTTTTGTGACTTCATATTCGTCTTGCAGCAGTCTCTAGGGTATAAGTATATCGAATTAGGACTGTGCATGAAACAAATTCTCGAATTTGGGGTCCAAGTGTGCCGTAGATTCCGGTGCGATCGATTGAGTGGAGCCGGAATTGTAGCTATTCTACAGTGAGGATTCCACGATTGAGGAGCAGCCGAAGATGCGGTGCAATTGCCCAGCCAAAACGGAAAGTTATTTCACGCACGGTCCTTAGTCACAGACAGCAAGGCCGCGGTAACCGGCCCGGCTCAGAAATAAACGCCAAGAAGAATACGGCGGCAGGCCACGGCAGATTAGATTACGGTTGTCAGAGCATTGCACATAACTATACTAAGACAGCATTGGGATCTAACCGGTCGATTATGGGCTGGCCCGGCGACGATGCCGGTCCTAAGGGGAGCAAGCAATGGAAATCAAAGTACAGGACTTGATGATACGCAGTGGCGTGAAGTTCGGAACCAGCGGGGCCCGTGGACTTGCCGACGACATGACGGATTTTGTCTGTTACATGTACACCAGGGGATTCCTCCAATACCTCGAATCGGTGGGCGAACTGGATGCCGGCGGAACAGAAGTCGCTGTCGCCGGCGACCTGCGTCAGAGCACGGACCGGATTATGCAGGCCGTTCGTCGGGCCGCCGCCGACATGGGTTACACACCCGTCAATTGTGGAAAGCTCCCCTCGCCGGCAGTGGCGCTGTACGGCATTGTCAACCATATCCCGGCGATAATGGTAACCGGCAGCCACATCCCGGCCGACCGCAACGGCATCAAGTTCAACAAATCCGCGGGTGAGATTCTCAAGGCCGATGAAGCCGGAATCCGCCGGCAGTCAGTCAACGTTGATGAGACGCTCTTTGAAGATGCGAAGAGTTTTGTATCGCTGCTCGATGAGAAGTGGATTTTGTCCGGCGCCGCCCGCGAGATGTATGTCAGACGGTATCTCGATGTTTTTCCGAGCAACTGTCTTGAGGGTAAGCGAATCGGTGTTTATCAGCACTCAGCCGTCGGACGTGACATCATCCTTGAAATCGTCAAAGGTCTCGGCGCAGGCGCCGTGGCTTTGGACCGGTCGGATACGTTCATTCCGGTCGATACCGAGGCGATCCGTCCCGAAGACGTCGAGCTGGCCCGCAAGTGGGCCGCCGAAGAATCCTACGATGCGATCATCTCCACCGACGGCGACAGCGATCGCCCTCTGGTTGCCGACGAAAAAGGCCGATGGCTCCGCGGCGACGTAGCCGGCATTCTCTGCGCGAAGTACCTCGGCGCCGAGGCAGTCTGCACGCCGGTCAGTTGCAACAGTGCCGTTGAAAAATCCGGCTTTTTTCACACCGTCAGCCGCACGCGAATCGGATCGCCGTTCGTTATTGCCTCGATGATGGAGGCAAGCGAGAGCGGTGCAGAGGTTGTTGTCGGCTATGAAGCCAACGGCGGCTTCCTGATTAACTCCGACATCTCGCTGTTCGGAAAAACCCTCCGTGCCCTGCCTACGCGCGATGCGGTGATCATCCACCTGTGCGTTATTCTGCTTGCCTCGAAAGAAGGCAAAAAGCTCTCCGATCTTATAGCCGATCTGCCCGAGCGCTACACGGCAAGCGATCGACTGAAGAACTTCCCGCAGGAGCAGAGCAAGTCAATCCTGGAACTTTTTGATTCCGGTGACGCCGGCAAGGACAGGGCCAAGGCTAACGATCTCTTCGGGGCCCTTTGCGGCAGTTGTCACGACATCGACCGGACCGACGGCGTGCGCATGACCTTCGACAGCGACGAAGTCGTCCACCTGCGTCCTTCCGGCAACGCGCCCGAGTTCCGTTGCTATAACGAGGCGGCCACAGCCGAGCGCGCGGGCGAACTTAATACCGCCTGCATGAAGATTCTGGCCTCGATGAAATCCTGACACCGTGCGGGGCAGCAATGGTAGATTGGCTTTGTCTTTTCAACCTTGGTTCATTGCCACGAAGGCATGAAGACACCAAGTTGCACTTCTACATTGGACATTCCTTGTTCTTTATTCGATAGATCTTGAGTCATCGCCTGGTTCTCGGTACAATGGCGTGACGCAATTGGGACATGCAGGCCCGAGGACAAGCATGAGCGGTGTGACCCGTATTTTGACTGCGATCGAGCAGGGTGATGCAAATGCAGCGGAAAAGCTGCTGCCATTGGTCTATCAAGAGTTGCGCCGCCTGGCTGCTCAGAAGATGTCACAGGAGCAGCCTGGCCAGACGCTGCAGGCAACCGCTCTTGTTCACGAAGCATACATACGGCTTGTCGAAGGCCAAAATCAAAGCTGGAACAGCAGGGGACATTTTTTCAAAGCGGCTGCGGAGGCCATGCGACGTATCTTGGTTGAGAAGGCCCGGAGAAAGCAGCGACTGAGGCATGGAGGGCAACATCATCGTCTCGACATGGAGAAGGTCGATTGCCCTGTGGATCCGCCTTCTGATGAACTTTTGGCCCTGGATGACGCCATCGCCAAACTGTCGGAGCAGGAACCACTAAAGGCCAATCTTGTCAAGCTGCGCTACTTCGCCGGGCTGACCTCTGAACAGGCGGCCGAGGCGATGAATATCTCCAAGGCTACTGCGGATCGCTACTGGGCATATGCCCGAGCCTGGTTGCTGAACGAGATACGTGAAAGCCGAAACACAAAACACTTATAGGCTAACACCACTTTTTTTTATTTTCTATGAGTCATTTCTCCGCTCGACGTCGCACTATAATAATAGAGCAAAGTCGTAATCCTGAAAGGTAAAACCATGATCACCGAACCCAATAGGACTGAAGAAGTGTTCTCCGCCGCCACGCAGCGGAAAGCGGGGCCGGAGCGCGCCGCTTTCCTCGACGGCATCTGCGGTGATGATGCAGCATTGCGCGAGCATGTCGAAGCCCTGCTCTCGGCCAACGACTCGGTAGAAGATTTCCTCGAAAACCCCGTCCAGGGCGGCATGGCTACGGCGGATGGCTCCGGCGTGATCGAGGGGCCCGGCTCGGTCATTGGTCCTTACAAGTTGCTGGAGAAGATTGGTGAGGGCGGTATGGCCGTTGTCTACATGGCCAATCAGGAAAAGCCGCTTCGTCGTCGCGTGGCTTTGAAGATCATTAAACTCGGTATGGACACCGAAGAGGTAATTGGGCGTTTCGAGATCGAGCGTCGCGCGCTGGCCCTCATGGGTCACCCGAATATTGCCAGGATTCTGGATGCGGGCGCCACGGACACAGGCCGCTCGTACTTTGTCATGGAATTGGTCAAGGGGATTTCCATTACGCAATACTGCGACAAGCACAGACTGAACACCCGGCAACGGCTGGAATTGTTCATCCCGGTGTGTAATGCCGTCCATCACGCCCACCAGAAAGGTATCATCCATCGCGACCTGAAACCCTCCAACATCATGGTGACCATGCACGACGGCAAACCAGTCCCTATGGTGATCGATTTCGGGATCGCCAAGGCCACTAACCGGCTGCTGACCGAGAAAACTGTCTTTACGCGCTATGCCCAGATGATCGGTACACCAGAGTACATGAGTCCGGAGCAGGCAGAGATGAGTGGTATGGATGTTGATACTCGTACGGATATCTACTCGTTGGGCGTGGTACTGTATGAGCTGCTGACCGGCGCTTTGCCCTTTGATCCGGAGACGTTGCGTTCTGTGGCTCTGGGTGAGATACAGCGGATCATACGCGAGGAGGAGCCGCTGCGTCCCAGCACGCGCTTATCGAAACTCGGTGAGGATGCCGAGAAGATTGCCGCCCAACGCAATACGAATGTAGCAATGCTCGTGAAGCGTTTGAGCCAGGAGCTGGAATGGATACCTCTTAAAGCCATGCGAAAGGACCGCACCAGGCGTTACCGATCTACAGCGGAATTCTCAGACGATATCCAAAACTACCTTAGCGATGTGCCCTTGCTTGCAGGGCCGGAATCGACCCTTTATCGGTGCCGCAAGCTGTTACACAAACATCGCCTTCCTGTCGGCGTGATTTCTGGGATTGCGGCGGCCCTAATCATCGGCCTGGTGATCAGCACCTCACTGTATCTCCGCATGCGCCAGGCTCTTAACACGGTATCCCAACTGGAAGACAAAGCCGAGGTCGACAGCAAGCTCTCGACAGTCCAGAGACTGTATGCAGAAGGTCGGTACCAGGCTGCTCTGAACGAAATCGAGGTAACACTCGATGTACAGAGCCTGGGACCGAAAGCCCATTTGCTGCGGGCCCAATTGCTCCTTGAGGTGGGACAGCTTGAACATGCCGAAGACGAGTTGTTGCAGCTCACCCAAGCCGAACCAGAGATAGCCGGAGCAGCGCACTACCTGCTCGCGCGGGCTAATCTTACCATCGATTCGGCCAAGGCCAGCCAACACAAGCAACTGGCTGAATCCATGCTCCCTCAGACCGCAGAGGCCTTTTTCCTGCGTGCGATGACTGTCGCTTCAGCAGATGAGGCCGTGACATGGTTGTCAAAGGCAGTGGAGCTTGATCCCAGGCATTATGCTGCGCGCAAGGCCCGGGCATTTGCCTATTACGGTTTGAAAGCTTACCAGAAGATGACAGAGGACGTCGGTGTACTCATTGTCTTGCGTCCCCGCGATTACATGGGCTATGCCCTGCGTGCGATCGTCCGGCGCGAGAGCAGTCAATTTACAGCGGCCCTGAAAGACCATACCCAGGCCATCATGCTCTGCACTATCCAGGATGAACTGCCCAGGCTTTATGATCAGCGCAGAAAAACCCACATGCGAAGTGGCAATTACCGGGCGGCCCTGGAAGACGCGGAACAGTACGCTGTCTTGAGGCCGGAGGGGCTTCGTTTTCGCGTTTTTTGCGCCTTATTGGCCTCGGGGGAGTATGAAAGCGCTCAAGCCGAATACAAGAGAGTCGCCAAACTGGGCACGAGACCGGCCCGGTTTTTCAAGACAAAGGCGGAGGGATATGCGTTTGAGCTTCTAAGCACAGGTCAGGCATTCACATTGCCCCCGGACATTGCGTCCAAGTCCCCGTTCTACTTCATGCAACAGGCTGCGGAACTGCACACCTTGCTCAAGAAGAAGGGAAGGCCTCTTCCCATTAGCGGCGGAACGTGGCTGGGGGATTGGTCTCCTGACGGACAGCAAATAGCTTACTGGCAGTATAATGCTTTCAGTTGGCTGCCAGGTACAATGGAGGGGGTCATGCCTGAATCCGTGACTCATTGTATTGAAATTCTGGATCTTAGATCCGGTAAAACGCGTCCGGTCACCAGATTCGGAACGCATCCGGCCTGGTCCCCTGATGGTAGGCATATTGCCTTTAGACATAAGAACGACGAACAAGTACGAGAAATCTGGCTGGTGTCCTTGGCCGGTGGCGAGCCACGTAAGCTGGCATCAGGATATCGAGCAAATTGGTCTCAGGATTCCCAGCGTGTCTTTTTTCGAGCCGAACCCAAAGGAACCATTTGTTCGGTCGATATAGACCTGCCGGACGCAGATCCTGTACCTGTGTTCGATTATCCAGGGCATATCTTCGAATCTTTTTCCATATCGCCGGACGGAAGCCTAATCGCCATTGAAATATCCAGCGAGATCCGCGTCCTGACATTTCCCAAAGGTGACAAAGTCGCACGCTGGGAAACGCCCTGGCCGCTTGAGACCTGGGCCACCCAATTGCAGTGGCACCCCAATGGCAAGACAATCACACTCAATTCAACATCACATTACACTCAGTTGGGTATGTGCCTTTTCAATGTTGAGCAGGCAGAGGCCACCCACGTACTCAATTTGACCCGGCCCTGGTGTAGGACAATGTGGTCTCCGGATGGATCTCAGCTCGTTGTCGATCCCTATTCCGGTAAGGATGTTTGGCTCCTGGATATAGACCCAGGAATGTCTCCTACTGAGGCCTTGGGCCCTGCCATGACTACGGAAGAGTTTTTGGGGTGGTTACTTGAAAAATGGGACCGAAGAATTGAAGCCGATCCTTTGAGTGCGGAAAACTATGTTTCCCGGGCAGTCGTCTCTCTGGCCGCCAAAGACTATGACCGGGCACGACAAGATATTGATCACTGTGGTGCACTCATCAACGAACCCAATGATCCCGCCTGCTATGCGATCTGGCATTGGACACTATTATATTCTAAGCATGGGCGCCATATTGAGGCGGAAATCCTGGTTCCTCACGCGGAAAAGCTTATGGACCGTTTTCCGGCGGCGGATGTGCCTTCATACCGGAATCTTATAGGGGAGATTATCAAGCTGAACGAGCGCAGAGGCAAACCCGAACTCGCAGCCAGATGGAGAGCGAGACTACAAGAGCTGGATAAGAACAATAAGTGAATTATCACATGAAGGACAACACGAACACAAGAAGGGCCTTGAATCGTGTGCTTTGTATTGATGTAAGAGTAGTTAAGACTAATCTCAACAGAAGGAGTGAGAATCATGAGAATTCTAAAGGTGTTCGTCATTCTGATTTTGATTTCGAGTCTATCCAGGAGCATTGCAGAGGCGGATATTATCTTCGGCGAGCCCACGCCAATAGGCCCCCCGGTCAACAAGGGTCAGACGGAGTATAGTGCCTCCATCTCGGCCGATGGCCTGGAGCTATACTATGACGCGTGGCAAAGCGGAAAGACAGACTTGTGGGTAACGACGCGAGTCACAACAGACGATTACTGGGGCGAGGCCGTACCTCTGGGACCAGCAGTGAATAGCTCGGCAATGGAGTGGACACCGCGGATCTCGGCTGATGGTTTGGAACTCTATTTTGCCTCCAGTCGAGGCGGTCAGCAATACAGCGGGTTTAACATCTATGTGGCGCGACGGCAAACCACGAATGATGCCTGGCAGTCAGCTGAAAATCTTGGAGCCATGATCAATAGTTCCAACGAACAAACCGTGGGAAGCATCTCTGCCGATGGCTTGGAGTTATATTACGGTACCGGTAGTAGTTACAGTACCGGCAATGAACTGCGAGTTGCCACACGGGCAACAAAAGACAGTGCTTGGACGGAAACCAAGGTTCTTGCCCCAACGGTCCTTGGAACACATCCTGCAATATCACCGGGTGGATTGCACGTTGTTTTCTCAAGCGATTCCCTGCCTGGGGGTATGGGAGGTCGTGATCTCTGGATGATGACTCGGGCAACAATGAATGACGATTGGAATGCACCGATCAATCTCGGGCCACCCATAAACAGCCAAGGAACAGAGCATAGTCCCTTGATTTCGCATGACTGTTCAAGAATCCTATTCACATCCGGTGGGGTGGGGGGCGACGTCTGGCAGATACCGATCCTATCAGGTTGTGACTTCTCACTCCTGTCGGAACAGGCCCAAAGTCCATTCCCAGCTGATGGCGCCATTCAGGCTGCTTCATGGGCGAGCCTTAGCTGGCGAGCAGGAGATTTTGCGGTCTCCCACGATGTTTACCTGAGTGACAATTTCGACGATGTCAGCAACGGCACGGGCGATTCGTTTAGAGGCAGCCAGAGCGATACGATGTATATTGTCGGCTTCCCGGGATTTCATTATCCCGAAGGTCTTGTTCCGGGAACAACTTACTACTGGCGAATCGACGAGGTCAACGATGCCAACGTCGCCAGCCCGTGGAAGGGTGATATCTGGAGCTTCTCGATTCCACCCAAGACGGCTTATAATCCCGATCCGGCTGACGACGCTGAGTTTGTGGATCCGAACGCGTCCTTTAGCTGGACGCCAGGTTTCGGCGGCAAGCTGCACACTGTTTATATGGGCACCAATTTCGACGATGTAAGTAATGCCATCGGAGGAGCACGACAGGGGACTACAACCTACAACCCGGGCCCGCTCGAATTGGAGAAAGTCTATTACTGGAGGGTTGATGAATTCGACGTCATCAGCACGTACAAAGGCGATATCTGGGCTTTCACCACGCCCGGCGCCGTGGGCAATCCACAGCCCGCTAATGGCGCAGCGGACGTGAAGATGACCGCAACTCTGAACTGGACGGCGGCGGATAATGCTGCTTCGCACGAGTTGTACTTCGGTGCCGACAAAGATGCCGTGAATGATGCCACCACAGCTTCACCTGAGTACGCAGGCCCGAGGGCCCTTGGTTCTGAGAGCTACGATCCCGGCAAGCTCGCTTGGGACGCCGCGTACTACTGGCGTGTGGACGAGGTTTATCCGGCTGAGACAGTCAAAGGTCTTGTCTGGAGCTTCAAGACTGTCGATTTTCTCCTCGTGGACGACTTTGAGTCTTACAATGACATCGATCCGCCCGACTCTGCGAGCAACAGGATATACGACAAATGGATAGACGGGTTCGGAACCACTGACAACGGTGCTCAGATCGGTAACGACCTTCCGCCTTACGCCGCGCAAAACGTCGTTCACGGCGGCTCCCAGGCGATGATATATCGCTACGACAACAACCTCAAGACGTCCGAGGCAACGCTGACATTGGTCTATCCGCAAGACTGGACGGAGCAAGGCGTCACGAAATTGTCGCTGTGGTTCCGCGGCAGTTCGGCTAACGCTGCCGACCGGATATTCATTGCCCTCAACGTCACCGCAGTGGTCTACCATGCTGACGCGAGCGCGACACAGATGACCGGATGGAATGAGTGGGTTATCGACCTGCAAGATTTTGCGGACGTGAATCTCACGAACGTCAACACCATTACCATTGGCATTGGCACGAAGAACAGCCCGGCGGCCAGTGGTTCAGGCCAGATGTATTTCGATGACATCAGACTGTATCGCCCAGCTTCTGAGTAACTGTCCCGAACAAGGATTGTACGACAGGAGTTGAATCACGTTCATGATCGTTGGAAAGGAAACCACCGAATAGCAACGGCTAATATTGTGAGCAGGACGCCTTGGAAAGGAGGATGTGGATTTATGAACTGGCCTTAGGACAATTCAGTGATTCCGCAACAACAATTTGACGGAGAAGGCCTAACAATCAAGCAGAAGGAGAGAAGAAATGAGAAGACTACTGACAATTTCAATAGTGATGCTGGCTGTCTGTAATCAGGCTACGGCCCAGGAGCCGGCCGACCTGCTCGCAATAGCAGACGCCGTGGACAATGCACTGAACGCCCATGATTTGGATCAGTGGTTGTCCTACTTTACCGACGATGGCGTCTTCGACTTCGCGCCCTTACCGACACCTCTGAATGGCAAGGAAGAGATGAGGGCTTTCTTCGCGGCGACGTTCGAGGGATTCCCAGACTTTGGTACGACAGAGGGACGTGTCCTCGCTGCTGGCAATACTGTGGTGGTTGAGCACAGTACATCGGGCACCCATCAGGGAGTCTGGAACGGAATTCCACCAACGGGTAACACGTCGCCTATGCCCCATATCGATATCTATGAGTTTGAGGCAGACAAAGTTAAACAGCTCACTACCTATGCCGATATGGCTGGCGTGATGATACAGCTTGGCGCCATGCCGGTCCCTAAAATGCCTGAGTTGGTTCCATCTATTCCACTCCCTGATGCTGAACCCACTGGATTGACTCCCATGGAGGCAAATGCCGAAGCCATAGCACGGTGGAATAGCCATGACATTGTCCAGTATACAAAGATGCTACACCCGGATTTCCAGGGTTTTGCAGGACCTGTCGGAATGTCGCTGGACCGTGATGCTTGGATCGCCATGACTGAGGTGTACTTCCTGGGATTCTCAAACGCGCATATTGATATCATTCGTCAGCTTGACTTGGGAGACGGTTGGATTCTGACCGAGGAAATATCCCAAGGAACACATGATGGGCCTTTCTCTGGCGTGCCAGCCTCAGGAAAGGAAGCCCAGGTGAGAGCGGTCCTACTCAATCACTACGATGCGGATGGACTCCTGACGAGCCAGAATTACTACTTCGACAACATGGCCCTTATGGCACAGATAATGCCGAAGAGTCCGGATTGGCCATCTGCACCAGATTATCTGGTACAGGATGAAATCCACAGCCCTTCGTTGGAGGGAAATCTCCTGGGAGATCCGGCCACGCGTCCGGTGCTAGTGTATCTGCCGCCGAGTTACGAGACCTCTCCGGAGAAACGTTATCCTACTGTGTATCTGCTTCATGGCTACGATACTAACCACAATTGTTATACCTCGTCTGGAGTGAATCTTGCGATTAAATCCCTTACGGGTATCGACCTGGGTGCGGATGTTGGAAGCATTGTTGCCGACCTATCGGCAGCGGGACAAATGGATGAACTTATCATTGTGCTGCCGAACGCTGTGAACTCTCTGGGCGGAAGCATGTATGAGCGCTCGCCGCTCATCGGCGACTACCGTGATTACATCGCCAAAGACCTGGTGACCTATATTGACGGCAAGTACCGAACGATCGCGCATAGCAGCTCTCGCGGCATCGCCGGCCATTCCATGGGGGGCTATGGCGCGCTTTCTTTGGCGATTGAATATCCGGAGGTGTTCGGAGCTGTGGCGTCGCTGAGTCCCGCGCTCTGCGACATGGAAGTGGATCCGGCACTCGACGACTACATGGCCAAGTACCCACTTGTGCTGGGGCTGCCAATTCCCGGATCTACACCTGAGGATATGTGGAACATCTTCCTTGGATACTGGGAGGCCAACCTGCTTTATGCCATGGCAGCAGCTTGGACACCGAATCTGGAAAATCCTCCATTCTATGTTGATTTGCCAGTGCAGTATCCCGGACCGAGCATTGTAACGGACGTCCTGGAGCAATGGAAGGAACGTGATCTGGTCAGCCAGGTTGAGCGAGATGGAGCCAACCTCTCTGGTAAGCCGATTTTTGTCGATGAAGGCAGAGGCCCTGCTATGATCATGGCGGAAGTAACAGGTGTTGACCGTCTGCTGGCTGCGCTCCATGCCCAGGGACTTTCGTACACGTACGACGCGTTTGACGGGGATCACCTGACTTATTTTGGCTACCAGATCGCATGTGGTCTGGAATTCCTTTCAGATGCTCTTAGTAGTGAGCAATAGAAGAGAGAGCCAAAAATGTCAATTTGCCAGTCAAGAATACAAAATCCAATACTAAAACCTAGACCCCGGAGGACATTGACATGTGGGCCAGTAGAGATCCGCCATTTTGGTAGTTGGTTATCCGCATAACGGATCTGTCAGAGATGTGCATTAAATGAAAAACCCTTTTCTTGATAAGGAGGTTTACACATGAAATCCAAGGGAATCCTAGTCATGTTATGCCTGTTGGCATTAACCATTAACGGCACAGTTATCGCTCAGACCCCCGAAGATAACCTTGCCATTTACAAGACCCAATTTGATGCCATGAACGCCCACGATTTGGACACCATGATGTCCTATTGGGCGGATGATAGTATGTGGGATATTGCCTCGTCGCCCGCTCCGGCACCAAAGGCCTATGTAGAAATCGGTCTTGCCCAGAGGTTCGCGGCCAGCCCTGACTTCCATATGACCGAGGGCCTTACTTTTGCGGTTGACAACATCGTCGTTGAAGAAAGCAAGACCGTGTACACGGTTGTGGACACCGGCGTTGAAGTGGTCCTCCCGCATATTTCAATTTACGAGTTTGAGGGTGGTCTAGTTAAAAAGGTGACGAGCTACAATGATCTGGTGGGGCCGATGGTCACGCGCGGCGAAATGCCCGCCCCGGAAATGCCGGAGTTGGTGCCATCCTTTACCCTACCTGATCCCGAGCCCACCGGGCTCTCACCGTTGGAGGCAGAGGCAGAGGCCTATGCCCGCTGGAACAGCGGGGATCTGGCAGAATATGCAAAGATGATCCATCCGGATGCCGAGTTCTTCCTGGGGCCTGTGGGGGTACCCATGGATAAGAGTGCAAACATTGCCATGCACGAGCTGTATCTACAGGCCTTTGCCGACCGTCAGGCAGAGATTCTGCGTACGATTGACCTAGGAGACGGTTGGGTTTTGTCTGAGGTCGTGTATTCGGGCACCCATACAGGAGACTACTTCGGTATTCCAGCCACCGGCAGACTCTTCAGGTTGCGCGGCGTGTCACTCGAGCGCTTCGATGCCCAGGGACTGATCACCAATTTGAATGTCTACTTTGACAATCTTACTCTGATTACGCAAATAACCACGGATGAGTGGCCTTTGGACGGTATCTGGATCACGACCTATCCGACGCCTATGGGCAATCTCATCTCATCGACCGTGTATGTGGCCCAGGATGCTGCCAAGACCCGCTACAGCGGAACGCTTGAATGGATTAACTCCTTGCCACTGTTCACAGAGCTTTTCCCTGACTCAGATCCGGCATTAGATAAATCGGCCGGCGGAGAGGCAGTCAAGGTGGGACGACATCAGTATAAGGCCACCTTCCTCGGATACTACAGGAAATTGGATATTAGCGCAAGCACCCTGGAGATCGATGGCATTTGGATCGCTGATGCCAACTTTGAGCTCCTAGGACCAGACCAAATCCAGGGCCACGGTACAGCATCTTACTACATGGCGGCGCAGGATGCCGACCAGGACGGCTTCCCAGACGAAGGTCAAGAACCTGTGGCCTGCGTACCTTGGACATGGACCGGGAAACGCCTAACGCTGATGCCCGCTTGTGAACTAGCGCCAATGCCTGAGCCTGGACAATAGTGGAAGGAGCGGACCATATAGCTCCAACTATCAGGGCTGGATACCAATTAAGGGTGCGGAGGGTGCCGATGGCTCAGAGAAGGGACTCTCTCCGCTGTCGGCACCCAATTGAAAGATAACTTCCATACACGGCAATCGCGGCGCTGTTCCTGAAGAAATACACGCGCCGTGCCATTGGTGTCCGGTACCTTTTTGGGCAAATTAGGAACAGCACGTGTTGACGCCAAAGTGAGAAGATGTCCGGAGACAGAAACCGGTGACTCTGCCTAACAAACAGGTTGAATAGTCTTCGACCTCATTATTCAACGGTCTCATAGGCCGCCGCCATTTCTTCACCGGATGACTCTCTTGTCACAAGCCCTTTTTACAACAAGCCGTGCTCGCGCAAGCGAGCCCTCAGGAACTTGAGGTCTGCCCGTATGGCCGCAAACAGTTTCTCCTTTCCAATCGTCAGTTTCGTTGCGCCATGATTGGCTCCTCCCAGGTCGTATTCATAATGGATCGAAACTGGACAGGAGACTGACAGCTTCTTCAAGAGCCTTAGGTAACTATCGTAATCTACCTGGCCCTGGCCGAGCGGGCAGTTTACCGTCTGCCATTTGTTGTCTCGCATTTGCCAGAGGAAGTCTTTCATCGCCAAGGTGTTGATGTGTTTGGACATGAGTCTCAGATTGAGCGGCCACGTCTGGCCGCCTTCAACCGTTGCATGACGTATGTCGAATTGACAGCCCATATATCTTGGGTCGAACTCTTTGACGAGTTCCCACAAGTCCCATAGAGGCGCACCGACATACCGGCTGCCGGCATGGTTCTGGTAGCTGCCGTGAATATTGTAATGCTTGTTCATTGCCGCCAGGTCTCGTATCATCGGCCTGGCATCATTCAGAGTTGAAGTTATGCTCTTGTCCTCGGTGTATCTGTATTTGCCCAGGCGATAATACTTGATGCCGAGAGCACTGGCGGTCTTGAGTATTTTCTCGGTGTTCGGATCATCCGGATCGTTGATGTCCGTGGCCATCATCAACGGATCGATACCCGCTCTTTTGATCGCTTCAACAGCTTCGGGCAGATCGTCTTCGACGCGTTCAGGGAGCACGTGCCCTTTATTACGGACGGTGAGATCGACGCCGTCAAAGCCGAGCTCGGCGGCGGTTTGCGCCATGCCGCTGCAGTCGAGCCACTGAAGATGCTTCGAGAAAATGCATATCTTAAACTCGCTCTTGCCCCGGCCTCTTCTCGCTGCTGCTATACCGACGATAGGCGCAACTGTGCCTGCAACTACCATCTCTCTAATTAACTGCCGGCGTGAAATACTTCTGATGACCATAGTTCGATTCTCCAATTCATTGTGTGTACGGAGATACTCCAATACAACTCAACGATAAGGCAGGGGTTTCGGGTTTAGCCACTGAACTACTCTGTCCTTGATTGCCCAGGCAGTAAAGAAATTGCCCCTGGGGGTATGGTGGCCATTATAAAAAGGGGCGAGGTACTGATCGATATCTATATTGTGCTTCTTGTAATCTGCGGCGAAAACATCCCGCATATCAATGACCGGATAGGGTCTGTCTTTTAACCAGTCAACAAAGCCCTGGTCGAAACGGGACTCTCCAGACAAATGTTTCGCTACATTGCCGCGGCCAAAGGAGAGCATAATCATCAGTTTCTTGCCGGCATCTCTGACAAACCCCTCGGCCCAGGTGACAACGCTTTGGGTCGCAAACAGTGCCGCTTCGGTATGGATCTTCTTGATTCTTTTCGCCATCTCGGTATCTGCTATCTTTTCGTCCGGAATGCCAAACGTAACCGCCACAGGATTGATGAGTGCGGCTGAAATATTCCTGCCGCCCTCTCTTGCGGCCATCACCATCTTCAAGATTGGGTCATCTTTAAAGGTTTGCCAGAGGTAATCTTCGTCACAAAGTCTGTAAAGATCTTTAGTTGTCTTCGATATGTTCTCTATCTGTTCGCAGCTTCCCTTGGCAACATCCACCCTTAAATGGGGCAGTGTAAATCCACATCTGGAACCATAACCAAAGCGGATGCTCCGCCAGGCATCGAGGTTACGGTAGTGATCGTCATCCCATATATTCAGGATGATATATCCACCTGAAATTTGCTTTTCGACCTTCAGCATCCTCCTGAACGCTTGATAGACACTGTAACCGCCGACTCCGTAGTTACGAACAGGCTCTTGAATGTGGGCCGCCAGGTGTTCTTCCCACGTCTCATTATTGTTTGCCTGACTGCAATGTGTGAAACTATTGCCATAAGTACGAATACGGCTGGATTGGTCCCCAAAGTTGATAATTTTGCGGGCGCCGTCGGATTCATAGCTGTAGAACACCTTGGAACCGTCGACGCCGGTGCTGCCTATCGCTTCATGCTGGATCCAGCCCAGCTCAGAATCGTACTGAAAAACCTCACCGGGGCGCTTGTCTCTCGGACCGTATTGGCCCGTAATAAAGTCTTCGATCCTCTGGCGGCTGGGCGTGATTGTGTGAAGATACTCTCTGGCGCGTTTTTCAAAACCGGTCTCTTCACCTTCCAATATTCCGTCAAGAGATAGTACAGCCAAAGAAGTCCCAACCATCTTGGCCAAGAATTCACGTCTCTGCATTGTCAAACCTCCAAAGTAATAGTGCTCCCGATTGAAAATTTCCGTTTTTGCGCGGGCAAGTAGTTTTACGGTAACAGTTTATGATCTTACTCGCGGGAATTTACTACCCTAAAGGGTATAATTCCCTCTGCCAATATTTGCACCAGGCTCTGTCTTAAAACTCCGTCGTCGGCCCGAGAGCGAGCGGTTTCTCGCCTGGCAAAGACGGCGAAGCAGGCGATATTGGTTCTATCGTCGATGCAGCCGGATGCAGTCAGGCGAGAAACAAGCCGCCCGAAGCCAGATCGAGTTTTCAGACAGAGCCTAAAGAGATAATACAACAAAAGTGCCAAAGAAGAAACCAACAAAGTGATAACAAAAGCATCCATCCGCACCAGGCGAGTGAATGAAATCTATGGCCTTCCCACGACACCTTTTTCGGATCCGCCCCCAGACGCAACTCTTCTGTGCTAAGGACCATGCACGAAATAACTTCCCGTTTTGCTGCCCAATTGCACCGCATCTTTGATCGTTTCTCAATCGCGAAATCCGCGACGTAGAACGGCTACGCCTGTGGTTTCGCTCAATCGAAGCCGACCAAATCTGCAGCACACTTGACCATCAAATTCGGTAATCTATTTCGTGCATGGTCCTTAGCGGTAGCGACGAAGCCCCTTGCTCTTTGACACTGAGCCCGGTGATCAGTAGCGGTAATGGTCGGGCTTGTAAGGACCATCAACCGGGATGCCGAGATAGTCTGCCTGCTTTTCGGTGAGGCGAGTCAGCTTGGCGTTCAGGTGAGTAAGATGGAGTCTTGCCACTTCCTCGTCGAGTTTCTTGGGCAACGTGTAAACACCGGGCTTGAGGTCCTGTTCGGCGAGCATTATCTGGGCAAGGCACTGGTTCGTGAAACTGTTGCTCATGACAAAGCTCGGATGGCCCGTGGCGCAGCCGAGGTTCACGAGTCTGCCCTCGGCGAGAAGCAGGATCGACCGGCCCGACTTGAGGGTCCACTTGTCGACCTGAGGCTTAATGTTCGTCATCTTGCACTCGGGCGTGTCCTCGAGGTAGCTCGTCTGTATCTCGCTGTCGAAGTGGCCGATATTGCAGAGGATGGCTTCGTTGCGCATCTGCTCCATGTGCTCGCCTGTAATGACGTCGCTGTTTCCTGTCGCGGTGATGAAGATATCTCCGACCCGGGCGGCGTCCTCCATTGTCACGACCTCATAGCCTTCCATTACCGCCTGGAGAGCGCAGATCGGGTCGATCTCGGTGATCAACACGCGGGCGCCGAGGCCCCGCATGGACTGAGTGCAGCCCTTTCCGACGTCGCCGTATCCGCAGACTACGACGACCTTGCCCGCAACCATGACGTCGGTTGCGCGTTTTATGCCGTCTGCGAGAGATTCGCGGCAGCCGTAGAGATTATCGAACTTGGATTTTGTCACCGAGTCGTTGACGTTGACGGCTGCGAAGGGCAGCTCGCCGGCCTCGGCCAACTGGTAGAGACGGTGAACGCCGGTGGTGGTCTCTTCGGAAACGCCGCGGAGTTTTTCGGCGATTTTCGTCCATTTCTGCGGATCGTCCTTTACGCTTTCGGCGAGCCGATTCATGACGATCCGGAACTCCTTGTTCTCATACGTCTTCTCGAGCAGAGAGGCGTCTTTTTCGACCTTCATGCCCTGGACGACCATGAGGGTCGCGTCTCCGCCGTCATCGACAATCATGTCCGGCCCCGAACCATCAGGCCATGTGAGCGCCTGCTCGGTGCACCACCAGTATTCTTCGAGCGTCTCACCCTTCCACGCGAAGACAGCGCTTCGGCTCGCCTTGGCGATGGCCGCGGCGGCGTGGTCCTGAGTGGAGAAGATGTTGCAGGAGGCCCATCGCACGTCGGCTCCGAGAGCCTCGAGCGTCTCTATCAGCATGGCGGTCTGGATCGTCATGTGGAGCGAGCCCATGACCTTGAGGCCCTTCAACGGCTTGGTGGGGCCGTACTTCTTGCGCGTCGCCATGAGGCCGGGCATCTCGTTTTCCGCCAGCTCCATTTCAAGCCGGCCCCATCCGGCCAAAGAAATATCTGCAACCTTGTGCTTGAGAACGGGTTCAAGTCCTGTCAATGCCATGAATCTTCCCTTTTATTGTTTGAACAAATACAACTCTAAGTTTCCAGACCCGCCTGGACGCGGCAATGCAGCACGTCATCCACATGATGACCCCTGCGAATAGTCCTGTACTTAACAAGATTCGGACGATTTGTCAATTGTGGCCTCCACTTTTGGAAACAGGCTATATCATCCTTGGCAATCTCAATGTCTGCGGGGTGCCTCTAATAACTGCTTTTCAGACGAAAACGAGCGAAATCGATTCTGGCAAGGCGGAAGATCAAAATGCCCGCAGGTGGTGCTATTCACCATCGAGGACGCATTTTGATCTTTCAACGCCGCCAAAATCGATTGCAGCCGTTTGCAGTCAAAATGAATTATTAGAGGTGCCCTAAAGACGCTTGACCTGCACGTTGCGATACCAGACCGGCTTGCCGTGGTCCTGCAAACCGATATGCCCGACCCGGGCGAAGTCCTTCAGGGCACGACCGAACTTGTTGGGAGTGTCATCCGGATTCATACGGGGCTCTTTCCACTCATCCAAATTCATGTCAATAACCTGCTCATCATTGAGCACCACTCTAACGCTGCTGCCCTTGCAGGTCAGCACACAGCGATTCCACTCGCCAGGTTTGTTAATCGTATTCTTGGCAGGTTTGAGGCAATCATAAATCGCCCCCGCCGTGCCCTTGTTGTTGATATTGTCCCGGCCGTAAGAATTGCACACCTGAACCTCGATACCCGTATAGACGGGATCCTCCAGATCCGACGTGCGGAAGAAGATGCCGCTGTTGGTGCCGTCGATGACCTTGAACTCCAGATCGAGAATGAAATCTCCGTAGGTGTCCTTTGTCCAGAGATAATCGAAGTTGTGCTCTTGGCCGTCCATAACATCTCGCTTGACGGTAAGGATGCCGTCTTCAACGACCCACGCATTGTCCTCGCCAATCGTTACCCAGCCGGTCAGATCCTTACCGTTGAACAGCCGGACAAATCCCCGCTCACCCCTCGGCCCCGCGCAGCCGCAAGCACCAACACATACCGCAGTTGTCATCAGTGTCATTATGACTTTTCGCATAGTGATCTTCTCCTTATGAAACACACGTTAGAGTTTCGGTCCCAGGCTCTGTCTGAAAACTCCGTCGTCGGCCCGAGAGCGAGCGTTTTTTCGCCTGGCAAAGACGGCGAAGCAGGCGATATTGGTTTTATCGTCGATGCAGCCGGATGCAGTCAGGCGGAAAATAAGCCGCTCGAAGCCAGATCGAGTTTTCAGACAGAGCCTAATATCAAAGCCCGATCACCAGCTACAGACGCTTTATCCAGATATTACGGAACTGGATCAGGCTCGAAGCCGGGCTCGGCTCGCCGGTTTTCTTGCTGATGCCCCCATGGTGCTGCAGGCCGATGGGGCCGCTTTCTGCAATGTCGGGTATCCGGGCATTGTCGATCACGATCTTACTGTTGAGCATGATTGTCACGCGGTCGCCTACCAAGGTGACGTCCATTGAATTCCACTGACCGACCGGATTGTCGGCCTTCACTTTGGGAACTGCCGCAGCGCGAACCTCCGGCGCCACGTTCATGTTCTTTCGTACCGACCAAAGCTCGCCCGATCCTATCGGCCAGCACCAGAGATTTGCCTGGCCGCCTGTGTTTCCGCGAAGGAGTATCCCGGAGTCGGCATTCGGCGTCGGTGTCTTTATCACTTTGCCGTCGGCGTCGGTCTTGAGCGAGCCGTCGGGTAGAATCGTCGGCATCTGGTACAGGCCCGACGTGCGCTTGAAACGCCATTCCACGTGCAGAGCATAATCGCCGAACGATTCGGCCGTCCAGAGACTCTTGTTCCCTTTGGATTCGGACATTGCGTCGTAGTCGATCACACCGTCGACGACCTTCCAATGCCCATTGTCCCCTTCCGGCACTTTCCAGCCCGTGAAGTCTTTGGTATTAAACAGGACCTCATATTGCGGCCACGTCCTCCACGTGGGATACGTCTCTGCCGGGGGAAGCTTATGTGCATTGCGCGGCGTCGGCGGTTCGCCGTGGTTGTAGAATACGTAGAGTCCGCCTTTGCCGGCGATAATCACATCCTCGCGACCATCTTTGTCCATATCGGCGACATTGAGCTTCATCCCGACACTCACCACGTAATTCGGCGGCGGATTGATGCCTCCCTCGTCGGGGTAATACGGCAGATGGTTGAATGACAGAACATGCCGCTCAAATTGCCCGCCCTTGATATCGTACCAGAAGGCATACAGGGGCTCGAACGCCCCGATGTCGCTGCCGTGATGTGCGAAAAGACGCTTGCCCGTGACAAGGTCGTCCTTGCCGTCGCCGTTCAGATCGCCCAGCGCCAGTGTATGAAACTGGCTGAATTCCGTGTCGGCCCAGTGCGTCTTGAAGCTGCGCCTGCCGCCGGCAACCACCTGCTCGAGCCAGGCCAGGCCGTAGGCGTGGGACGATCCGATGACAACATCGTTCAGACCGTCCTCGTCAACATCGTGCACGAGGATTGGGTGCGAAGCGCCGCCCCCGCTGCCCTTGGCCGGCTCGAATTTGTAATCGTCATGAAACCTCCAGGGCGTATCGGTCGCACGTCTGGGTTGCTCGTACCAGCCCACCGGTGTGACAATATCGACCCGTCCGTCGCCGTTGATGTCACCTAATCCGTTGCCGTGCACGTCGCCCTGCCTGCCTACGACGTGCTCGACAAACCAGGGGTCTTTGTCGATGTGTTCGAGCCACGTCATCCCCTGGCCCTTCACCAGCGACCAGTGGTTGCAAAGGATGTCATCGTCGCCGTCGCCGTCGATATCCCCATGGATTACGCCTTCCATGTTGAGGGCGAAATGAATCCTCCTGGACTTCCATACGACGTCTTTCTTTCCCGGATTCTCATACCAGAAGGCTCCCTTCAAAAACATCCAGCCCGAGCTGACGATATCCGTTCGCCCGTCGAAGTTGACGTCCATTGCAAACTCGCTGTTGTCGTCGGTTTCCGGGCCGTTCGTCTCGGCCCCGTCGCGGAAGTTGGCGTGCTTGATCCAGTTGGGGGCCTCGTACCAGTTCCGCCCCGAGGCAATGTCGAGGTCGCCGTCGCCGTCTACGTCCAGAACCGAGGCGCACTCGCAAAACGGACCGAACCAGTAGGTGTGGTTGGCCGGGTCGTGGACGGGACCGTCAATCTTGACAGGGATCAAAATCGGTTCGCCCGCCTGCAAGTTAACAGATGTCACAATCAATAATCCGAGCAAAAAGTATCTGAAAGTTCGCATAGTCAAATCTCCTAAAAATTGGTCACAAAGTCCATCCCGAACGGTAGCTTGGCGTTACGTACTCATTCGCCTTGTCATTGTTGGCAAACTTCATCTTCTCGGCGTCCCATTGAAGATCCTTGCCTGCCCTTATCGCGATGTTGCCCAGCAGGACGGCCTCGGTGATGACGGCCGCCCAGTCAAAATTGCAGCCCGCCGGTTCGCCGCCTCTGATGGCTTCGACCCATTCGCCCCAGGTCCCCGACCGGCGATTGAGAGTCTTGGGAGGCAATTTGTAGGCGTTCATCTTGCTCTCGGGGATGATGCGGTTGCCGAGTATTGCGCCATTGTCTGCGATGTACATTTCACCCGAGGCGGGCAATTCCCGACCCGCTTCCAACTGCCGCGGGCGCGGAGGCTTGAGGCCGCCGTCATACCAGACCAAGCGCAACGGCGGCATACCCTCGCGAGCGGGAAACTCGAAGGTCACTATCGACGCCAGAGGCGCGGTCTCTTCGAAAACCATGCTGGCGCTGGCGCTTATACTGGTCGGATAGCGCAGCTTCAGTGCTTTGAATACGTGGTTGAAATGGTGACAGCCCATATCGCCGAGTGCCCCGGTGCCGAAATCCCACCATCCGCGGAAGTTCCACGGATGGTACACTGCCGGGAGAGGCTTGCTGCTCGCCTTGACCTGCTTGAGCGCCATGTCACCGTCTTGCCACTCGGCAACGAAGGGCCGCATCTGCGCAGGGCCGATCCACAAGTCCCAGTCCAATGTCTTGGGAACCGGGTCACGCCCGGGCGGGCGGAGCATCCCCTGGGGCCACAAAGGCCGGTTCGACCAGACGTGCGCCTCCCGAACGTCACCGATGGCGCCGTCCCAGATCATCTCACAGAGCCGGCATACGCCATCCGATGTGTTCGACGAGGCCGTAACCTGTGTGGCGACGCCGGCCTCTTTCGCAGCCCGGACCAAAAAGCGATTCTCGTGAATCGTTCGCGTCAACGGCTTGACACAAAGCACGTGCTTGCCCTTTCTCAGGGCCGCCAGACTGATAACCGTGTGGGTATGATCGGGTGTACCGCAATAGACGGCGTCGATCTTGTCGTCCTCGGCATCCAGCATCTCGCGATAATCGCGATATACCTTGGCTTTTGGGAAACGGTCGTATGTCTTCTTCGCGTAGACGTCGTCGACGTCACACAAAAAAGCAATTCGCGTACCGGCCTGCTCGCCTATGCTGGTGATTTGTCCGTGCCCGACGCCGCCGATTCCGATGCCTGCGACCTGAATCGTTTCACTTGGCGGGATGCGGCCGACCCCGCCGAGAACGTGACGTGGGACGATGGTCATACCCGCCAGGGCGGGGCCGGCGGCCCGGATAAAATCACGCCGGGAGAATCCACCGCTCCTTTCAACCGTCCCGTCTTTGCAAACTCGCTGCTCGTTCTGCTCTTTCGCATTGCTATTATCGCGCTTCATAACCGTGCTCCTTTTACCGATGCCCTGCGGTCGGCCCGCATCAATTTGTTAAACCGGCGATAGCGGCGCCGATCAGCGTCGCATCTTCCACGTGCACGAACTCAACAAACCTCTCGTGCTTGTCCTGCAGAAAGCTCCTCATGGACGTACGACCTATAGAGCCAGGAATTGTTTGAGATACTCGCGGCTCTGCACCAGGGATTTTTTCCTTACTTGCAAGGAACCTTCGTACGAGCGGTCCTCGACTTCGACGCAGGCTGCACCCTTGTATCCCACGTCGGTCAGAGCCGAGAAGAATTTGCCCCAGTCAACGTCGCCGAGCCCAGGGAGCTTGGGTCGATGGAACGAAAGCGGCGTCGCGAGAATTCCCACGTCATCGAGTTGGTCGCGCAACACCTTGGCGTCCTTGATATGAACATGGAATATACGATCCTTGAACTCATAGATCGGCTTTATGTAATCCATAAACTGCCACACCAGATGAGAAGGATCGTAGTTCAGGCCAAAATTCGCGGACGGAATCTCCTTGAACATCCTTCGCCAGATGGCGGGCGATGATGCCAGATTCTTGCCGCCGGGCCATTCGTCGTTCGTGAAGAACATCGGACAGTTCTCAATGCCGATCTTGACACCTCGCTTCTCGGCGTACTTGACGATGGGGGGCCAGACCTTCTTGAACCGCTTGAAATTGTCTTCAATGCTGCCGCCGTGGTCCCTGCCGATAAACGTGTTCATGTTCTTGAGGCCCAACCGATTCGCAGCGTCAATAACCTTCTTAAGGTGTGCGACGTAACGGCCGGCATTCTTCTTGTCGGCTTCAAGCGCATTGGGATAATACCCGAGACCCGATATGGTGACGCCCTTCTGTTCAAGCAGGCTGTGGATTTCGTCTATCTTCTTCTTGGACAAGTCCCCCACGTCGATGTGCGTGACCCCGGCGTAGCGCCTTTCGGCCTTTCCCGCCGGCCAGCACATGATCTCGACGCAAGAGTATCCCGTCTGGCTTGCGAAAGATATCACTTTCTCGAAAGACTGATCCGCCAATATCGCACTTACAAAACCGAGCTTAATCATCTTCGCAACTCCTACTCATGAAACTTTGATCCATGCCTTGTTACGATTGCTCTCCATGATCTTCTCACACAGGACAAGCTCGCGCAGCCCATCCCGGAAGGTCGGGTAAGGGGCCGGGCCTGACTTCTTGCCTGATATGTGGCTGTACACTTCCTTGAACAATTGCTTGAAACTGTCGGGGAATCCTTCGTTGTGGCCGCCGGGATAGTCAATCAGGTCCGTACATTCGGGATACACTAGCGACGGGTCTCTCATCATGATTTCATTGTTGCCGTCTCGCCTGCCGATCCAGATTTGATTTGGCGCCTCGGACTCCCACGCGACGGCCCGTTTCGAGCCGTCCATTTCGAAATAGAGCCTGTTCTTCCTTCCCGCGGCGACCTGATTGACCGTCATCACACCCCGGCCGTCGTTTTCAAATTTGAAGAGGACCGTTGCGTAGTCCTCGGTGTTTATTGGCATGTCTTTGTAGTCTTCGGGCTTGAGGACCTTGCCCGCATAGGTCTCGACCGGTTTCAACGGTTTCTTCCTGACCTTGTGGAATGTCGCAAAGTCGGCGCAGACCTCCGTGATTCTGAGCCCAGTAACAAACTCGATCAGATCCATCCAGTGGGAACCGATATCGGCGACAGCCCTTGACTGTCCGGACTGATCGGGCTCTAACCGCCAGTTGTAATCCGTGGGATGGAAAAGCCAGTCCTGCAGATAAGAGCCCTGAACGGCAAAGACCTCGCCGATGTCACCTTTGTCAACCATCAATCGCAGTTGCCTCATCAGCGGGTAGTAGCGGATGTTGAAGTTGACGGCATTGACAAGGCCTTCTTTCTGAGCCAGTTCAACGAGTTCCTCCGCCTCGGCCACGCTGATCGCAAGAGGCTTCTCGCAAATAACATGCTTGCCGGCCTCCAGGGCTGCTTTGGCCATTTCGTAATGCAGGTAATTCGGCGAGCAGATGTGAATGGTCTGAATACTGCCGTCCTTTAGAAGCTCTCTATAATCGCCGTAATGCCTTTTTATCCCGAGCATCTCGGCCTTGGATTTAGCAGCGTCATCGGAGTATTCCGCTAAAGCGACAACGTCGATATTGCCCAGCCGCCTGAGCGCCTCGACGTGCGCCGGACCAATAAACCCCGTGCCTATGACACCGACTTTGATTTTCTCCATGTCTTTAGATTCCTTACATTGACGGCATGGGCAAACGAGTTACCCATCCTACCATACTTGCATCTAATCCGCTGTATTCTGTCTCCTGTATTCTGAGTTCTATTCCTCAGAGGTAGGATGGGCAGGTTTCCTGCCCATGCGGTTCGGACTGTATTCTGTATTCTTATTTCTGTTCGTTTGCCTTATAACATTGCTCCATAATGTCCTCCGTCCGGGTCGCCCCGAATCTCGTGCAGCCGACCTGACGGACCTTGACAGCCATCTCTAAATCACGCACGCCGCCGGCGGCCTTGACCTGCACCTTCTCGGACACATGCTCGCGCATAAGCTGCAAATCCTCCAGCGTTGCGCCGCCGTCTGCAAAGCCGGTCGAGGTCTTGACAAAATCGACCCCGGCATCTTCGGCGAGCCGGCAGGCGACTTTCTTCTGTTCGTCGGTCAGGTAGTAATTCTCGAAGATTACCTTGACCGCTACGTCGTGACGATGGGCCACATCGACAACCGCCTTGATGTCCTTTTTCACGTAGTCGTGGTCTCCACCCAGAAGCTTGCCTATATTGAGCACCATATCAAGCTCGAGGGCACCGTCTGCGATGGCCTGCTCGGCCTCGAAGACCTTCGTCTCGGTCTTGTTGCAGCCGTGCGGAAAGCCGATAACGGTCGTCGGCTTGACATCCGAATCCTGCAGGAGCTGCGTAACCAGCGCCAGCTCGCACGGACGGCAGCAGACGGTCGCAACCTCATATTTCTTCGCAATCTCACAACCTTCGCGAACATCTTTTTCGGTCAGTTCCGGCCGCAGGAGCGAGTGGTCGATCATTTGTGCAATATCATGACAAGTGTAGTCCATAAGTACCTCCTGAACGCAAAGTGAATTGCGATTCCAATTCATTTTCAGCACTCCAGCCGTGCCTATAGCCTGGGGCAGAACAGTCAGAACATATATTAACTGTATGCGATCGGACGGCAAGGAAAAAAACTGCGAATTCGGCTCTCTTAAAGAATCTGTGGGCCACATCCGTACTACAATCTTTCATCTTCTTGTTTTCTGTGCGTCATTCTTCTCAACTACGAAACACGCGAAAATACGCGAATGTTTGACCCTTCCTTTTTCGCGACATTTAGCGTCTTTCGTAGTTTAATGTTTTGGCTGCGGCCACAGGCTGCGCCAATCCCTTATCAAGCAGTTCTTGATTGAGGTATAGGCCATCTGAACAAATACGTTCATATGAGCTTACACCCGGTAAATAGTGATTTTTGATGGGCAGCAATTCTACATGCTGAGTCCAGGTCAATTCTGCAGCATGCTGCAAAATCTCTTCATGGGCCAGGGATCGGCAAGAACGCAGAGATTATTGAGCCACAGAGATCACCGAGGTCGCAGAGATGGTTCGCAGTTGCTGCGAATTGTGTGTTCGTTTTACAGGAAGTGAAGAAGAATGGGAAGAGGTTCGAGCGTTGCTCGAATTTGGGTGTTTTCTTTTGCCGCAGATGGATAGGATGGATACAGATATCAGTGACGTTGCCACTGATTTTGGGGCCATATACTGTGACATTGCGCACT
>JADHXR010000071.1 GCA_016782865.1 Phycisphaerae bacterium | reverse complement strand
TAGGAATAGGAATAGGAATAGGAATAGGAATAGGAATAGGAATAGGAATAGGAATAGGAATAGGAATAGGAATAGGAATAGGAATAGGAATAGGAATAGGAATAGGAATAGGAATAGGAATAGGAATAGCGGATAGAAAAAGGCAGGAGACAGGAGGGGCGGAAAAAGTAAATAAGGTAGAAGGGGATAAGACAGAATTCAGGCGAACGGGAAACCGGGATAACAGGGGGCGGGCGACCAGGACAGCAGGGAATCGGCAGGCACAGAGCGTTGGAATATCGAATCCCTCGACCCTGCTCGGGACAGGCATCGAACAAGGAACATCCAATGTCGAAGTGTAACTTGGTGTCTTCGTGGCTTTGTGGCTATGGGTCTGTTGAAAAAACAAGGCCAATTCGCCGGGCTTTGCCCGGAGACTCTAAGCACTAAGCCCTAAACCCGTCCCTTCCACTCTGGTCAGGGCAGGCTCTGAGAAACGCCGAATGGATCCCAAACAAGTACGCCCTTCTCGGCGGTCAATAAGGGACGACGACTATGCAAGGGCAAAGACGGCAATCGCGGGCGTTGACGGTCTGGGCGGTTTCGGTTATTGTACTCGGCGGATCGCAACATAGGACAGAACCGTAAACCGTAACCAGCAAGGAGAAAAACGAAAATGAACAGACGAGAGTTCTTGACAACAACGGGCGCAGTGGGGATGGCAGGTATGAGTTCTTTGGCGGTTGGAGCCGACGCGGGCGGCCGGGAGTATTTCGAATTCAGGCAATACCGTTTGCACACCGGGTCGAAGAAGAACCAGGTCGGCAATTTTCTGCGTGACGTGGGAATCCCGGCGCTAAACCGGATTGGGATCGGGCCGGTCGGGGTCTTTACCGCAATGTACGGTCCCAGCGCTCCGACGCTCTATGTCATGCTCGTGCACAAATCTCTCGAATCGGTCATGACTTCGTCTGCGCGTTTGCTGGCCGACGACAAGTACTGCAAGGACGGGGCCAATTTTGTCAATGCCTCGCTGTCCGACACGGCTTATGTGCGGGTGGAAAGCTCGCTGATGGTGGCTTTCAAGGACATGCCCCAACTTAGCGTGCCGAAGCAGAAAGTCGAGAATAAGTCTCGCATTTTCGAGCTTCGCACCTACGAAAGCCACAGCATCAAGGCGTCAAAGAAGAAGATCGAGATGTTCAACGAGGGCGGCGAGATTGCGGTCTTCAACAAGACGGGTTTGGCGCCGGTCTTCTTCGGCGAAACGATAGTGGGCCCGCTGATGCCGAACCTGACATACATGCTGGTTTTCGATGATCTGACGGACCGGGACGCGAAATGGGATGTGTTCCGTGTGGATCCGGAGTGGAAGAGACTCAGCGGCGATCCTCAATACAGGGACACGGTTTCCAACATCACGGACATTATTCTCAGGCCGACAAAGTATTCGCAGATATGATCCGGCATTAATTGGATTTGGCCGGCCCCGCTCCGAGGACCTGTAGTGTTTCTCGGATGACCGGCAGCGTTTCGGTGGTTATCTTCGGTTCGTGGAGATCGCCGGTAACGTCTATCCGGACGACGGCCTGGCCGAGACCTTCGGTCAAAGACTGCAAAATCGAGGGGTCGTCTGTGGCGAGTCGCTGGCCTCGCGCTGTGAGTTTCAAGTCGACATTGAGGCTGCGTAGATCCAATTGGCCCGAGCCGGAAAAGGCAAATGCCCGGCCGGCCAGATCGAGCGTGCGAACGAGCAAATTGTTGCCCCTGATGTACGAATCGACAAGCATCCGGTCGAATGCAAAATCTTTCGACTTTGTGAGTTGCAGAACGTTCAACAGTTTGGCAAGGGGCGAGAGTTTGCCCACCTGCATGTCGCTTATTGCGAGTTTGCATGCGCCGATGCGCGTGGAAATGTCGCCGATTTGAGCATTGATGCTTAGCGAGCCGTCCATCTGCCCGCTGGTGTAGCCGTTCTCGGGTGCCTGTTCGAGCTTCGTATCGGCAAGAAATCGCTTCAGATCGACGTTGTCAAAACCTGTTTGCAGCACGTAGCTGCCCGCTTGTTCGGCTGCGCGGTTGAATACGAATTTGCCTTTGATTTTTCCGCCGTAGAAGTCGGCGACCAGATGTTCAGTGGACCAGGTGGCCTGGTTGGGATCGTAAAAGATATCGGAACTTAGGCTCCTGAGAGTCTTGCCCCAGACTTTCAGCGTGCCGCCGGCGAGGGTCGCCCAGCAGTTGCTGAAGCCTTGGCCGGTCTTGTATTGACCTTTCGTTCTCAACATAGAGTCCAGTTCAATTCGTGAGCCGGAGACTCTGAAGCCGCAGTTCTTCAATGCGACGTCCCCCGTGAAATCGATTGACTTTCGACCGTCGTTTGTGCGCCGGACCCGGACATCCTCGAAATCCAAATCGAATCGACCGGGCGCGGCGAGACCATCGTACAGAGAGTGGGTACGTCGGGGCAAGGCCAGGCTGAGCTGCTCGTCGAACAAGATGTCTTTGGCCATGACGCGTAAAAGGGCGCTGTCGAAAGCGCCGTCAGCCAGTTTCACCTGGCCGCTGACGTTTACGGTCGCTTCATCTTGCGGCTCGGGCTCTCCGTAATCCAGAGTTGCAGAGATATCCCTGAGCTGAATAACGTCACCGTCAACGACCAGGGTGCCGGTGACATCCTTCAGAGGTTGAGGGAACTTCGGAAAAGAAACCGTGTTGCCCAAACATTCGATGGTAACCGCGAAATTGGCAGATTCTGAGGGACTTTCTTTGTTTAAGTCGGCGACGAGATTCACTCTTCCGGCAGGCTTCCACTCGGCGACAATTTTCTTCGTTGAATCAGGCAACAGATCGAACAAATCATCGTTTAGCTCGGCATCGTCAAATGTCGTCGATATGTTGTAGAGTGTCTGGCCGAGTTCGTCGTTCGGCCCGATACGGCCGGTCATGGAAATCAAACCGTCGCGGTACTTGCCGCAGAACTCTCTGACAACAATAGAATCCGGTGAAAAAACAGCTCTCGCCGATATGCCGGTGATAGGCAGTGGAAGCTTATCCGATTTCATAGAAGCTTTTTCGAAAGACAGATCGGCAGTGAAACTGGCCGGGCTTTCGGTCTGCGCCGAGATATTGACCCAACCGCTGGCCAGACCACAAGGATCGAATTTCTTGAATAAATCCCTCTGCTTGGCCGGCAGTGCCGCTTCCAACGTCGAATCCAGTGGAATGTTGTTTATCCTGGCGTTGATATCATAGGTCTGCTTGTTCTCGCCTGATGTCACTACTTCGCCGTTCAGGGTGATCTTGCGATCATCGGCCTGTGAAACAAGATCCGAAAAGATCACCCTATCACGTTCGAAAGCCAGCTTGCCTTTGAGATCTTTCAATGGATAAGGAAAGGAACGATATACGGCCTCGGCGCCGCGAGGCTCTACTACCAGTTTCTTCCACTTGTCGGTTGGCGATTCTCTACTGAACTGATAGTCTATTGCCGCAGAGCCGGCCGGGGAGAAAGCAGCCCAGAATTCCTGCTGTTTCGGATTCAGCGCTTCATACAAGTCATTGTCCAAAGGCATATTGTCACTTGTGATTTTGATCAGGTACTTCCAGTCCGGGCCAAAACCCCTGGACCAGCCGTTAAAGAAAAGCCTGACGTCACCGTGCGTGCCGGTCAGGTTGTTCAGACCCACGCTACTGTTGGTAAAATCTACCTGCCCGGCGAGCCCCTTTATCGCGTACTTGAATTTATAGTAGCAGATCGCGATGTCCTTGCAGCTCGCAGTGCCGGTCAACGTGCTTTCGCTCAGACGATTGAAACTGCCCGAGGCATCCAAATCAACATCTATTCGTCCGCTTGGCTGATAACGGTCAAAGAATCTCTGCAACGCAGCAAACGGGCTGGACTTCGCGGAAGCCGGCTCGACCAACACGAGCTTGTCCGGCGCAGGATTGCGCACAGATCGCAGATCAGTTACATTCAGCTTCAAAGAGAAAGCACCGTCTTTGTCATAAGCCAACTCCCCGGCCATGACGTCTATTATCCATGCCATCTCGAATTCGGGGATATCCACGGACGAAATTCCGCCCGCAATTGTAACGCTGCCCGGCTCCCAGAGTCCGGTCAAAACGCTTTGGGCAAAGCCGGAAACCTGGTCGGCCGTCGTGATTTCGAAACCGTAGCCCTTCTGTGTCTTTTCATCGGACCCAAATTCTGCATCAAGGGGCACCGAGACGGCGACTTCTACTTTGCCTTTTGAGGCCTTGGTATACTGGAGTATTCCCGAGTTGAGGTGAACGCGCGGCATCTTGTTGGGTCTGTCCTTGGGCGGCCTGATCTTGAGCCCGGACAAATTCCACAAATCCGCATCCAGATCGTACTGGGCGTTGAGAACAAAATCGTTGACGTCAATCACTTTCAGCCGGGGGCTCAACAACAAGAGACTGCCAAGGCTAAAACGTGCATATACCGCATCGGCTTTGAGTATGGCATTGTCGCCGTTTTCCTGCTTCGAGGGGTTTATTACGAGTTTCTTGATGAGGACCGAACCGTCCGTGCGGAAACTGACTGATTCGGTCTTTATCTTGGTGTTGGTCAGCCCTCCAATCTGTCCCAAGGCGATGTGGCACAGAGCCTTGCCCGCCAGGATGTAGAAAGGCCATATCAGAGCGGCCAGAATCAACCCTGCCAGAATCCGGCGAGTTTTGCCGATAGGTTTCGAGTTTTTTCTTTTACGTCGGGCCATCCTTAGCGCAGAGAACTTTGATTTGGCCGCGTTGGCACTGTCAACTATCAACGGTTTGTCATCAGACTACTTTTGATTGCTTTGTCCGCAATGTCTCGACGGCAATAAGCACCGTCGAATCCTATCATGTCCACAGCCTCGTAAGCCCTTGCCTTTGCATCTGCGATTGTCTGGCCCAGTGCGGTAACGCCCAGCACCCTGCCGCCGGCGGTAACAATATCTCCGTTTTCTTCTTTGGTTCCGGCGTGGAATACCATCACATCTTCGAGCCGCCCGGCCTCGGCAAGTCCCGTTATCTTCTTTCCCTTTTGATAATCGTCCGGATAACCTCCCGAGGCCATCACCACACAAACGGCAGGGCGCGGGTCCCATTCGAGTGTAATTTTATCCAGCTCACCGTCGCAGACCGCTAATATAGCTTCCAGCAGATCGCTCTTGAGCCGCATCAGAATCGGCTGGGTCTCGGGATCGCCGAAGCGAACGTTGAATTCCAGCACTCTCGGGCCGCCGGCAGTGACCATGATCCCAGCGTACAGCAGCCCCTTATACGGCGTTCCGTTGCGATTCATGCCATCAACCATCGGCACAAGAATTTCCCGGGTGATCTGCTTCATCAATCCTTCGGTAACCACGGGCGCCGGGCTGCAAGCGCCCATACCACCGGTATTGGGTCCCGTATCGCCGTCGCCAATCGGCTTGTGGTCCTGCGATGACTCCATGACATAAATATTCCACCCATCCACGAAGGCAAGTATCGAGGCCTCCTCGCCGAGAAGCTTATCTTCGACGACAACTACGTCGCCGGCAGGGCCGAATATCCTGTCGCACATGATCTTCTCGGCTGCCAGAATTCCATCGGAGGGATCGTCGCAAACGAAAACACCTTTTCCCTTTGCAAGACCCGCGGCCTTGATCACCACCGGCTCGTCCCTGCTGGCAATATACGCCTTGGCATCTTCGTATCGGTCGAAACTTCTGCCCTCGGCGGTCGACACACTGCTTGAACGCATCAGTTGCTTTGCAAAGGCTTTGTCCGCCTCAAGCTGTGCGGCCTTGCCGCTCGGACCGAACGCCTTTATGCCGGCAGATTCGAACTTATCGACCAGACCCGCGGCCAGCGGATCTTCCGGGCCGACCACCACAAGCTCGACTTCATTTTGTTGCGCAAACTCCAGGAGCCCGGCCGTATCATCGGAGCCGATTGAAACATTCTCGCCACATTGTGCCGTGCCGGGATTGCCTGGTGCGATATAGAGTTTGGTCAAATCTTTCGATTGCGCCAACTTCCAGGCAATCGCGTGCTCTCGCCCGCCACTGCCGACTAACAGTACGTTCATCTGTCACCTCGAATTAGATTCCTTGTGTCCATGGTCGTCAATGCGGTGAATCCGGTGCAATCAGGTCCCTCTGTTGATTCACGTTAGAAAACCCAAGAAAGTAACTTTCTTGATCCAAGTACTTCTTGGCATGGGCATTTCATGGTGCAGCAGTCTAACAGAGCAAATAGATTTCCTCAAGCTTTTTTAGCTGCCAGCGGACGATGCGGTGGAGAAGTCAGGGCAATCCTGCATCCGTGCGGCAAGGGATGTGAGCCCACCTGCGAATCGACTTGTTATCTCGGCTTCTCTGAGTTTTGCCTTTAATCGCTGCGGGGAGAGCTTATAATGTTCCGATATTCGTATTTTGCCAGGAAGCACGAACCCACGAAGGAATCTTGAGATGAATAGGAAATGGCCTGCTATTTCGGCAGTTTGTGCTCTGTTTGCCGTCTTGACTTTTGCCGGCTGCTACCGGCCCGTGAGATACCCGGAATTGGTTGATACACATGTGCCGCCAGCGATTGTCAGTGCGGCACGGTATCACATTGTCGGCACATCCGTTCACGGCAGGCCAATTATGTGCCTTGGGCTCGGCCAGGGTCCCGACGTGGCCTTGATCATGGCAACAATTCACGGCAACGAACCGGCCGGGACGCCCCTTGTGCGACGGCTGGCAATGCATCTTAGACAGCACCCGGAAATGCTGAGCGGGCGCAAGGTAGTGCTCCTGCGCGTGGCTAATCCCGACGGACTGGCGCACAACAGTCGGTATAACATCCACGGCGTGGATTTGAATCGCAACTTCGAGGCTGCAAACCGTCTCAACAGCAGACAATCCGGATTGACCGCGCTCTCCGAGCCGGAGTCACGCGCAATCCGGCAAGTCATCCTGCAATATAAACCGGATCGCATTGTCAGCATCCATCAGCCATTGGCCTGCATCGATTATGACGGCCCCGCACAAGGGTTGGCCGAGCGCATGGGGCAGTATTGCGCATTGCCCGTAAAGAAGCTGGGTGCCAGACCGGGCTCGCTCGGCTCATACGCTGGGGTCACGCTGGGCATCCCGATCATAACGTTCGAAATGCTGGGATCCGACTCACAACTCGATTCGGAAGCCCTCTGGCAGAAATACGGGAAAGCCCTCGTAGCCGCGGTGGTTTACCCGAACCCGGCACAATGAAAAATCTCTTGTTTACCTGGGAATACACGCAGGCTTTTCAGGATTCAGATTGCAGTCGATTAGCCAGCTTTCGGCCATTATAGTATCATCGAGAAAATCAACTCTGCAATCATCATTCAAGTCCCCGGCAAGTTGATACAAACAAGGCTCTTTCCTGATAGCAAGGCTATGCTCATGCCCTGCAGCTATAGCGATAAAATTGTTACCTTCAGGGGGTGACGCCTGACCATCCCAGTTCCCACCCCAGCCAACAATCGAACCCTCGGGTTTTAATGCAAGACTATGGCTATACCCTGCTGATATTGCTACAAAGTCATTGCCGTCTGGAGGTGTAGCTTCACCATCGTCATTCTTACCCCAACCAGCGATGGAACCATCGGATTTGAGGGCAAGAGAATGTTCATATCCAGCGGATATGGCTGTGAAATCCTTCGCATCCAGTTTTTTGGAATCAAATGCGATTGCTCCCCAACTGACTATCGAACCAGCCTCCTCAGCTTTTGCCACTATCGAGCCGGTCAGCACAACCAGCATAAGAAAAGTAATAAGCTTTGCATCTCTCATCCCGGACCTCTTTCGACGCCAAAGTAGTAGAAACCCAATATACCAGATTATGGAGCACAAAGCAAGGTAATCACGGCACGTCCACTGTGAGATTTCCCGTGAGATTTGCATAGTATTTCGTTAAGATAGTGCGATTGATATGGGCGAATTTAAGTTGAACAATGATTTTAAGCCTGCGGGCGATCAACCTCAAGCCATCGAGCGGCTCTCCGGGGGACTGCGCAAAGGCAAGAGATTCCAGACACTGATGGGTGTTACCGGCAGCGGCAAGACGTTCACGATGGCTAACGTCATAGCTCAGCAGAACTTGCCGGCCCTGATCATTTCGCATAACAAGACGTTGGCCGCTCAGCTCTACGAGGAATTCAAAGAACTCTTCCCGGAAAATGCGGTCGAGTATTTTGTCAGTTACTACGATTACTACCAACCCGAGGCATATATTCCTCAGCGCGACATCTACATAGAGAAGGATGCGTCTAAAAACAACGACCTTGACCGGCTTCGTCTCTCGGCGACTACCAGCCTTTCGACGAGGAGTGACTGCATTATCGTCGCATCGGTCTCCTGTATTTTCGGGCTCGGCTCACCTGAAGATTATAAGGCCAGCGTCGTACCGGTCCGCACCGGCGATCAATGCGACCGAAACGAGCTGCTCGGCAGACTCGCTGACATCCAGTACAGCAGAAATGACATCGATTTTCAGAGAGGAACGTTCAGGGTTCGCGGCGACGTGGTTGAGCTGCATCCTTCGTATGAATCTTATGCAATTCGCATCGAATTCTTCGGCGATGCAATAGAGAAGATAAGCTATATTAACCCGATATCCTCAGAAATCCTCGCCGTCGAGGACCAGGTCTTCATATACCCGGCTCAGCATTATATCATGCCGAGCGACAGAATCGGCGCGGCGGTCGAGAGCATAAGAACCGAGCTGGAGCAGCGGCTGGCTGAGTTTCGCAGCCAGGGTAAGCTATTGGAAGCCCAGCGGCTGCAGGCCCGGACGATGTACGATATCGAGATGATGCAGGAGGTCGGCTATTGCAGCGGGATCGAGAATTACGCCAGACATTTGGCCGGTCTGAAACCGGGGGCAAGACCCTATACGCTGATCGACTACTTTCCCAAGGATTTCCTTCTGTTTGTCGACGAATCCCACGCCACAATCCCACAGGTCAAGGCAATGTGGGCCGGCGACAGAAGCAGGAAAAGCGTCCTGATCGAGCACGGCTTCAGACTGCCCAGCGCGTTGGATAACAGGCCGCTACGGTTCGAGGAGTTTCAGGAAAGCTGGGCCAACGTTATCTTTGTCTCCGCCACACCCGCGCCGTACGAGTTGGAGAAATGCGATAACGAGGTCGTCGAGCAAATCATCAGGCCGACCGGACTGATTGACCCTGAAATTTTTGTCTTCCCTGCCGGCAGTCAGATTCCACACCTTCTGGGCGAAATCGAGAAACGCGCCAAAGCCAAGGAGCGCGTTCTCGTTACAACCCTGACCAAACGGATGGCCGAGGATCTCGCCGGTTACATTACCAAGAAGGGTTTCAAATGCCGTTACCTGCACAGCGAAATCGACACACTCGAAAGAATTGATATCCTGCGGGACCTCCGTCGCGGCGATTTTGAGGTGCTGGTCGGCGTGAACCTGCTGCGCGAGGGTCTGGATTTGCCCGAGGTTTCGGCTGTCGCTATCCTCGATGCGGACAAGGAAGGATTCCTGAGGAGTCGGACCTCGCTGATACAGACGATCGGCAGGACGGCGAGAAACGTAAATGCCGCCGTGTTCCTGTACGCCGACAAGGTCACCAACTCGATGCAGAACGCTATGGACGAAACCGAGCGACGCCGAAAGATCCAGTTTGAATACAATAAAGAACACAACATTACCCCCGAGACTATCAAGAAGGAAATCCGTTCGGGGCTGGCCCAGCAGATTAAGGCCAGGCAGACCGCCCGCGACGCAGTGCGTTTCGGGACAGGCGAATACGAAAAGGTCGAATTGGCCTCTCAGATCGAGCAGGAAATGCTCCAGGCGGCACAGGATCTGGATTTCGAACGGGCCGCTTTCTTGCGGGATCAACTGCGGGAGCTCAAAGAGCTACCGGAACTGGTTCTGGTCGATTCGAAAAGAAGAAAACGCGATTTCTTAGCCACAAAGAAGCACAAGAAACACGGAAAGAAGATTCCGTCGTCAAGGAATTGAAAACAGAGAGAAAAGAGACAAGATGAAAAAGATCAACATTGCTCAGGTACGCCCTCTGATCCATATGGCAATCGCAGAAGACCTCGGACAAGGCGATGTGACGAGCGAGCTTTTGTTCAAGGCGGACGCCACCGCCAAGGCAAACATCATCTCTCGCGAAGAAATAGTCGTCTGCGGGATGGACATCGCCGCCGAGATTCTCAGATGCTACGACGAGAGGCTCAAACTCAAAGCAAGCATCAACGATGGCGAGCCGGCCCACGTCGCGAGCAAACTTGCAACGATCGAAGGGCCCCTGCGCCCCATGCTCAGCGCCGAGCGGGTCATGCTCAATTTTCTTCAGCGTCTGAGCGGGATCGCTACAACGACGAACAAGTATGTGCGTGCTATCCAGGGCACAAAGGCAAAAATCTACGATACGCGCAAAACAATGCCCGGCTGGCGAATCCTCGAAAAATACGCAGTCCGCTGCGGCGGCGGGCGCAACCACCGGCTCGGCCTGTACGACGGCGTCTTGATCAAGGACAACCATCTGGCACAACTGGGCAGAGACTTCCAGTCGAAACTGCGAAAAATAATCTCAGAGGCCAAGAAGCTCAAAGGCATCAAATTCATCGCCGTGGAAGTCGATCACGTTGACGACCAGCTCAACTACGTGCTGGACATCCCCGGCATCGACATCGTGCTGCTCGACAACATGGGGCAATGGCAGTTGAAGCACGCAGTCGAGATGCGAGACCTAATGTGCGGCAGAGGCAAGAAGCCGCTGCTCGAAGCATCGGGCAACATCACGCTGAGCAACGTCTCGGCAATAGCCCAGTGCGGCATCGACAGAATCGCTGTCGGCGCGATCACCCACTCGGCCAAAGCCGTCGACCTCGGACTCGATAGATAACAAGGGAGAAAAACCGAAATCCTAAGCACTAAATCCGAAACAAATCCAAAATCCAAATATCGAAATTCCAAACAGGTGACTTCTGCCCGGTTTTGAACATTAGGGTTTTGAACATTCGATATTGTTTAGAGTTTAGAATTTAGGATTTCGTGTGTAGCATGAGATATTGTTTCGAATTTCGGATTTGACACTGGATTTGACCAGATGACTCGCCTGACAACCGACCTGCCGCTCGATCCTGACAAAATAACGGCTAATCTCAAGACCCAACGCCTCGGCAAGAAAGTGCTCGTTTACGACAGTACATCGAGCACCAATGATGTTGCTGCCGAATACGCCAGGAACAAGGGAAATGACGGACTGGTAATCTTCGCCGAGCAGCAGACCGCTGGCAGAGGCCGAGCGGGCAACCAATGGCACGCCAGCCGATCGGACAGTATTCTTTGTTCGGTCGTCTTGACCGAGAACAACCTGCCGGCCGAGCTGCTCTCCCTCACCTGTGCCGTAGCAGTCGCCGAGACCATAGGCAAGCCGGCCAGGAGCCATGCGAGGATAAAATGGCCCAACGACATCATGCTCAACGGCAAGAAAGTCGCCGGCATCCTGCTCGAATTCAAGCCGGACAGCCGTGTCTGTATCGTTGGCATCGGAATAAACTGCCACCAGAAGGCAGACTCTTTCGGCGCCGAGTTGCAGCCGATCGCAACGAGCATCGACATCGAAACTCAATCGGTTACCGACCGCATTTCGCTGGCAAAAAGACTGCTGACCGCAATAGACCATTGGCTCGTATTGGCAGCCAGAAGCGGCGATAAGGTGATAGACGAATGGCAAAACCTGAGCATTCAATTAGGTCACAGGGTGAAGCTCATTTATAACGGCCGACAATTTGCCGGCAACTGCATCGGAATAGACCCCGAAAAGGGCCTGATCCTCCAGTTAGACACAGGCGGTATAAGAATGTTCGACGCGGCACACTCCAGCATCGCCAAGCAGGCGTGATACGCGTGCTGCGAGAAAAAAAATGAACCGTCAGTTTCGCTTTTCAAGCCTTTCTGCTATATTATTTCCTTGTGTACGCATGTGTTGTGTAAATGGAAAGGGCCAAGATATGTCGAGGAACAAAACGACCAACTTTTCAATCGTAATCGGCTTGTGTTTTGTCGCATGTTGCCTGTCGGCCCTTGGAGCCGGGCAGGTCAAGGCAGGCAGTGCGAAGGATTATCTCAACGCCGGCGAGGCGGACATACAGGCCTGGCGCAAGATGAAGTTCGGGCTGTTTGTCCACTGGGGGCCGGTCAGTCTCAAGGGCACCGAGATTGGATGGTCCCGCGGCGGCGAGCGTCGAGGACGAACCGGCACAGGCACTATTGCCGTTGAGATTTACGACAACCTTTACAAGCAGTTCAACCCCGTCAAGTTCGACGCGGATGAATGGATTCAGCTCGCTAAAGACGCCGGCATGAAGTATCTGGTCTTTACCAGCAAGCATCATGACGGCTTCTCGATGTTCGACAGCAAGGTGACCGACTACAAGATCAGCAATTCGCCTTTCAAGCGCGACGTGGTCAAGGAACTGGCCGACGCCTGTCACAAGGCCGGATTGAAGCTGGGCTACTACTACTCGCCGGTCGATTGGTACAACGGCGATTATCGCACCGAGAACCATGCTCGTTACATCAAGTTCATGCACGCCCAGCTCCGCGAGATATGTTCCAACTACGGCAAGATCGACATAATCTGGTTCGACGGGCTGGGCGGCACCGCGCAGGACTGGGATTCGGACAACCTCTTCAAGATGATCCGCCAGCTCCAGCCTAACGTCATCATCAACAACCGCGCAGGGTTAGCCGCAGACCATGACACGCCCGAGCAGAGGATTGGTAAATTCCAGAACGACCGCCCCTGGGAGACCTGCATGACAATCTGTCGGCAGTGGGCGTGGAAACCCGGCGACCAGATGAAATCACTCACGCAGTGCATCCAGACTCTCGTCAAGACCGTCGGAGGCGACGGCAATCTTCTGTTCAACGTCGGTCCCATGCCGGATGGCCGGATAGAGCGGCGGCAAGTCGAGCGACTGAGAGAGATGGGCGCCTGGCTTGAGAAATACGGCCAGAGTATCTATGACACCCGCGGCGGACCTTTCAAGCCGGGCCCCTGGGGCGCCAGCACTTATGAGGGCAACCGTGTTTACGTCCACATCCTGAACTGGTCGGGCGATAAACTTACGCTGCCCGCGATCGGCAAGCGAATCGTTGCCAGCTCCATCCTGACCGGCGGCACGGTCCGCGTCAGCCAGACTGCCGAAAGCATCGAGATTTTTGTCCCGCAGCGCCACCGACAGGAGATTGACACAATAATCAAGCTGCAACTGAACGGCCCGGCCGGCGACCTTGCTCCAGCCGGTCTGCCGTCGGCGTCTCTGGCGCATGAGAAGAAGGCCCGGGCGTCCAATGTATATCAGAAGAATCGCCAATATGGCCCGGATAAGGCGGTAGACGACGACCCGGCCACGCGCTGGGCAACCGACACCGGCACCAAGCAGGCATGGCTCGAAGTGGACATGGGAAAAACCGCTACGTTCGATCGGTTGAAGATTGTAGAGGCTTATGACCGCGTGCAGGAATTCGAGTTGCAGTACAAGAATAACTCACAATGGAAAACATTCGCCCGGGGCACAAAAATCGGAGATGCCTACTCCAAAGCATTCGAGCCCGTGACGGCACGACAAGTGCGTTTGAACATTCTCAAATCTACTGACGGCCCCACTATTTGGGAGTTCCAACTGATGGCACCCAAAAAGGCAAGCAAATAGCCAAACGACCGCATCCAATGTTTTGAAAGGACAACCTTATGAATCGACGTGGTTTTTTGAAGGCTGCCGGACTGGGAGCCGCATCGTTGGTGGTGCCGAACTGCACAGCAGCGCCTAGGCGGCGATCCGCAACGAGTCGAACACACCAGAAACCGAATATCGTCTTCATTCTCATCGACGACATGGGCTGGCCCGACGTGGCCTGCTACGGCAGCAAGTTCCATGAAACGCCCAACGTCGACCGATTGGCGAGCCAGGGGATGAAGTTCAGTGACGCCTACGCGGCCTGCCCCGTCTGCTCGCCGACCCGCGCCAGCATCATGGCGGGTCAGTACCCCGCTCGAATCGGAATCACCGACTTCATTCCGGGACACTGGCGTCCCTACGAAAAACTGATCGTACCGGAGAACCGTCTGGAATTGCCCCTCGAATCCGTCACTATCGGCGAAGCGCTCAAGGAACAGGGCTATGCGACCTGCTACATCGGCAAGTGGCACCTTGGCGACAAAGGCTATTCCCCGGACAAACAGGGCTTCGACAAATTCGTACTCGGCGTCAAGAATCAAAACGACAAACAAGTGTCCGGCTTTACAGACGAAGCCATCAAGTTCATCGAAGAGAAAAAGCAGGAACCGTTCTTCCTCTACCTATCCCATCACTCGGTGCATATCAAGCTAGAAGCACCCGAAGAGCTTGTCAACAAGTACAAGAAAAAGCCGAAGCCCCCTGCCGGCGTGAACAATCCTGTCTATGCCGCCATGGTCGAGCACCTGGACACTCATACCGGCCGCATCCTGAAAAAGCTCGACGATCTGGATCTTGCCGAGCGGACTATCGTGATCTTCTTCTCGGATAACGGGGGACTGCGCGAAGCCTACGGCGGCTACGGCGGCCCGAGACAAATAGTCTCAACCAACGCCCCGCTGCGCGATGAAAAAGGCACCCTGTACGAAGGCGGAATCCGCGAACCGTTGATCGTTCGCTGGCCCGGCGTGGTCAAGTCCGGGACTGAATGCAACATACCCGTGACCAGCGTTGATTTTTACCCCACGTTCCTGGAAATCGTCGGCGCCAAAGGCAGTCCGAACCAGCCGCTCGACGGCGAGAGTATCCTGCCCCTGCTAAGGCAAACAGGCACACTCGACCGTGACGCGATATACTGGCATTACCCGCATTATCACCATTCCAGACCCGCCGGGGCCATACGAGAAGGAGACTACAAGCTGATCGAATTCTATGAGGACGGCAGGCTGGAGCTTTACGACCTTGCCAACGACATCGGCGAAGAGAAGAACTTCGCAACCGAGATGCCGCAGAAAGCCGCCCAATTGCAGCAGAAATTGGCCAGGTGGCGCAGGTCGGTTAAGGCCAAGATGCCCACTGTGAATCCGGACTATGACCCGGCCAGAGCCGACGAGTGGAAGCCTCGGCCACGAAGATAGCATCCAAATTGAGATTCAAGAAATGATTGATCACCGCATCAAGAGAAGACAATTCCTGCAAACAGCAGGAGTCGGCGCAGCTTCGGCCTTACTGAGCCGCAATTGGGCCCGGGCAGACTCTTCACCCCGGGGACCAAATCGTAACAAACCCAACGTACTTTTGATTATGACCGATCAACACCGGGCCGACCTGATGACTTGTGCGGGTAGGGACCTGGTTCCCACGCCTAACATCGACCGTATAGCCTCGCGCGGCATCCGGTTCAACAATGCATATTGTCCCTACCCCGTCTGCGTCGCGTCACGGATGGCCCTGCTGACCGGACTTTACTCGCACAGCACCGGCGCGATCACCAACAGAGACAACCTCGATTGGCGCTACCGGACGATGGCAAATCACTTCGCCGAGAACGGCTATCTGACCGGCCTGATAGGCAAGATGCACTTTGTCGATGCGCACAATCACGGCTTCGAGTATTACATGTCAATCAATGACTGGCTGATGTACCTGGGGCCGAAGGTGCAGCACTACGCCAATGAGATTGCAAACCACCCGCTGGGGCCGAACTTCTTCAAGACAGTCGATGACAGCGGCGCGGGTTTGCCCGACATCGACGGGTTGTGGCTAAGAGGCAGCCCGTGGGTGGGCAACGTCGAAAAATGGAACTTCGACAACATGGCGTCGGCCCTCGCAGCAGAAGATCATCTGGATTCGTTTATTGCCCGCGAGTCGGGCAAGTTCATAACCAGATACCGCAAACAGCCGTTCTTTCTGGTCACGAGTTTCATGAAACCACATTCGCCTTTCTACCCACCCAGGGAGT
The DNA here is from genome assembly GCA_016782865.1 of Phycisphaerae bacterium. Classification (GTDB taxonomy): domain Bacteria; phylum Planctomycetota; class Phycisphaerae; order Sedimentisphaerales; family Anaerobacaceae; genus SG8-4. Next base: position 21,518 of record JADHXR010000071.1, on the reverse strand, counting down.
GGGCTCAGAAATATCCCGTCGATAAGATGAAGCTGCCCCAAGTCGGTAACATCTCCACATATCCAGAGCATATCCAGCGGCGGATTCGAAACAGAGCATCAATGGGGGCCAAACGCCAGCGAGCCCATCGTGCCGGCTATCTGGGCAATCTCGCCTTCGTAGACACGTGCGTCGGATACGTCTGCGACGCACTTGAGAAAGCCGGATTGCTGGACAACACGATCGTTGTGTATACCGCCGACCACGGAGAGATGGACGGTGACCACGGGCTTTTCCAGAAGTTCTGCCTGTTCGAGCCGTCCGTGCGTGTGCCTTTGATCGTGAGCTATCCGAAGCATCTTGGCGAGAACAAGGTGACAGATGCGTTGACCGAGTACATCGGTCTGTACCCGACGCTGAGCGATCTGGCTGGGATCGAGGCGCCCCGCAAGACAACGCTGCATGATATACCGGGCGCTCCGGATCGACTGGACGCAACGAGTTTCGCCGATGTGGTGCGCAACCCCGATCTGAAAGGGCCATCGGCAGCGTTCAGCGAGTATAATCTGAGATCGGCGATACCTGAGTACATGATCCGCACACGGCGCTACAAGTACATATACAATCACGGCGCGACACATGAATTGTACGACCACGAAGCCGATCCGGGAGAATTTCTAAACCGTATCAACGACCCGGCGCTGCGGAAAATCCGAAACCGGCTGCACGACAGGCTCTTCGCGTGGTACAATCCCGAGGAGAATCCGTATCGACCAAAGAATATGTAAGGATCAAGTGTCAGTTGCGTTTTGCCGCAGAGCACGCAGAGACCGGAGAGAGGTCTTACTTCGGTCCCTTCTCTGCGTTCTCCGCGATCTCGGCGGTTAATTCGTAGGTTTTTTTACATTTTACATTTTGCATTTCAATTTCTTTTGCAGGGAGTCAGAATCATGGCAGAAAGTTTTGATGTTGTGGTAATCGGCAGCGGCCCGGGCGGCTACGCTGTCGCTATTAGATGTGCACAGAGAGGCGCATCGGTTGCGGTTATCGAAAAGAGTTTTGTCGGTGGGACCTGCCTCAACTGTGGATGCATCCCGTCGAAGACGCTGCTGGCCTCGGCGCACACGCTGCTGCTTATAAAGCACGCGGCTATGATGGGGATAGACATCCCGTCAGCAACCGCCAACTGGCCAAAGATACAGGCCAGAAAAGACGCCGTGGTGGCGGGCTTTCGCAAAGGGCTGACGGGATTGATCGGAAGCCACAAGGTCAAGATCGTGCCCGGGCGCGCTATCGTCACCGCGCCGGGAAAGATCACCGTTGAGTCGGACGCCGGTCCGAGCGAAATCCAGGCCGGCAAGATCATCCTGGCGACCGGATCGCTGCCGATCGAGATTCCATCGATCCCGTTCGACGGCCAGACCGTTATCAGCAGCGAAGAAGCCCTGGGCCTCGAACAGATACCTCAGTCCATGGTAATTGTCGGCGGTGGAGTGATCGGCTCCGAAATGGCCTGCGTCTACGCCGCGATGGGGACTAAGGTGACAATTGTCGAGGCGCTGTCGCGATTGATCCCGATGGAGGACCAGTGGGTCGGGCGACTGATCGAACGCGAATTCAAGAAGCTCGGCATCACCTCTCTGACAAATCAGAAAGTTACTTCCGTCGAAAAGGCAGGCGGGCCGGCAAAAGTGTCCCTCGAAGACGGCCAGACAATCGACGCGGAAAAGGTGCTCGTTTCGGTGGGGCGAAGACCCGTTGTCGATAAGGAAACCGTCGAAGCTCTGGACCTGGAGCTGAACGGCTCTGCCGTTGCGGTAAATGACAAGCTTCAAACCAATGTCGGCGGCGTATACGCCATCGGCGATGCCGTGGGAACAACGTACCTGGCCCACGGCGCGTTCGCTGAGGCTGAGGTGGCTGCGGTCAACGCCACCGGCGGCGATGAAAAAATAGCCGACTACTCGCTCGTGCCGCGAGCCGTCTATACATTTCCCGAGATCGCATCCGTCGGCAAAGGCGAAGAGAAGTGCGACTCCGAAGGGCTTGACGTTTCTGTCGGCAGGTCTTTCTTCAAGGCTAACGGTCGAAGCGTCGCGCATAATGAAACCCTCGGCGAAATAAGGGTTGTTAGGGACAATTCGGCCGACAAAATAGTCGGCGTGACAATGGTCGGCGCGACCGTAACCGAGTTGATAGGCGCCGCCAGGACGCTGATAGGAAGCACGGAGAAGATTACCGAGGTGAGCTTCCCGCACCCGACGGTATCGGAGGTGCTCAAGGAAGCCGTCGAGGACGCCTTTGGCCTGAGTCTGCACAATCCACCGCGATAAAACCTCTGGAAACATCAAAAAGCAAAATGGAAATATCAAAAATTCGGCATCCCGGCAAGCCGGGGTGCTGTCTAAAACAGTCCGCGGAGCGGCTCCGCTCCCGGCGCGCCGGGATTGATTTTTGACCTCTGCATTTTCATTGTCCCCGGGGCTATTCTTTCTATTTTTTCAGTTTCCTGTGATTTTTGTGTAAGTCTTCGCCGCGGCACCGGTCTAATATTGTAGCCATGGCCGAGATGATTGATGACGAACTTCTGGTCGAACAATTCAGTCGAGGCGACGAATCTGTCTTCGACAGAATTGTCGAGCGATACTCGGCTGACGTTGGGGCGTTGGCCAATCGCCTGCTCGGCTGGCCCGGGGAAGTCGAGGATGTAAGCCAGGAGGTTTTCCTCGCAGCCTATCTCGGTCTCAAGAGGTTCCGTTGCAAGTGCAGTCTCAAGAGTTGGCTCTTTACCATAACAATAAACAAGTGCCGCAGCCACCGGCGTAAGCAATTGCTGCGTCTGCGAACATTCTCACGGGCAGCAGACAAGGCTCCTTCGCCTCCGGCACAGACGGCACATGAGAATCCTGTGGATGTGGAGACTTTCAATCGTATCCGCAGCGCCGTAGCTGCGCTACCGGCCAAGTATCGCGAGCCGGTTGTGCTGAGGTATCTCCAGGAGCTGCCGACCGACGAGATCGGACAGATCCTCGGCATATCGCAGAACGCTCTACACGTTCGGCTGAGCCGGGCCAGAAAGCATCTGAAAGGGAACCTGAATCAACAAATCGAGCGATAGATCATGACAGAAGACAAGATAAAGAACCTGCTCCAGGAAGCCGACCGAATGGCCGGGCCGCCCGCGCAAGCTCGTGTCGATCTTTCCGTCCTTCGCCGGCGGGCCGGTCGCCGACGGTTAGTGAGTTTGGGCGGCTCAGTCGCCGCGGCCGCGGTGCTCATGATCGCTCTCGGCATCTGGAGCCTTACGATAAAGACGCCCGAGCCGACACGCGAACAGGAGAGAATCATCACCCTCGAAGCTCAAGTCAACCAGCTCCGGACAAGCACAGATGCTGCCCTGGCGCTGATTCATGAAGTGCTCGAAGACGAGCGCAGACAGAGCCAGCTCGATGAACTCGAAGCCAAGCTTGCAAGTATTCCCGACCCGCTCGAAGAAATCCGCAAGCAAGTTGACAAGACCGCCTTTATCCTCGTCTACCAGGCCGACCGTTTGTACCGTGAGTTGAACGAAACCAAATCAGCCGTGGAGACATACAACCGGGTCATAAGACTCTTCCCCAGGAACCAATGGGCTGCGGTTGCCCGGCAGCGACTTTCAGAAATTGAAAACAGAAGAATATGATAAGGAGATTTAAGATGGAGACTACAAAACGCATCGTCATTCTGCTGATTCTGGGCCTGCTGGCGGCAGGCCCCAGCCAATCAGCAGAAGAACCGGCAAGGAGAATCTCCAACACGCGCACTGCAAGCTGCCTGGTCAAGATAACATGTGATCCGGCCATCCTGCCGCTCAATCTGGAGACAATCGACTATTTGTTGCGCAGTTCCGGCGTCGGCGGAAAGGCCGCTCGTGAAACTCTCGAGTTCTCAACGGACGAGGTCCATGATCTTTTCACTATCGAGTATGTTCAGTTGCTCACTTCCGATGCTCACGGCGACATACCTCCACTGCCGTCTCGAAGCGGCTCGGGACTGGGTGCGCCGCCGACGCCTTCGCGAAGAGACCCGTCCGAGATTGGAGGATCGGGCATGGACGAGTACATGTACGAGATGAGGATGGAGGATGAGATGGGGACAGGGAGGACTTCTTCAACGCGGCCCGGGTCTTCATCCTCAAGATCCCGGTCCACATCCCCGTCTTCAAGCACACGTTCGCGTTATGGCACGACGCGCACACTCAGAACAGTCCCCACAACCCGCCGCACGCCATCGACGCCATCAGCAAGTTCTGCTGATGGGCGAACGTATCTTTTCAGCCTGAACATTCACTTGCCTGAGGAGGTCGAGCCGGCGGCCAAAGAGTTTATGAATACTCTCGTCGCGAACTTGCGTCATGTGCTGCTCGATTCTTATGATGCTCACATGGAAGAACTCCAAAGCCAACTCCAATTTGCCGAGAATCGGCGGGACGGCGCCCAGACACAACTTGCAAAGGTGATGGAGCGAGTTGAGGCAATAAAAGTGACCCCGGCTATCAGACTAAATCCGGCTGATGCAGCCGTGCATGAGCAACTGGAACAAATCATCGATCTCTCGAACCTGACGCAAACAATGACTTTCGAGGACGTCATAGTGGAATTGGAGAATTCCGTGGATCCGCCGTTGCAGATACAGCCCAACTGGAAGGATCTGCTCGATATGGCCGAGCTTGAGCCGGTTACCCCGTCCATGATGGATCCACTGACGGGTATTAAGCTCCAAAGGGCGTTGGAGGTCTTACTAGCTGGGGTTTCCAGCGACTTTGCGGAAGTCGGCTACGTTGTGGATGAAGGGGTGATCGTGATCGCAACAGAAGAGACGCTGCCTAAGAAGATGGTCAGCCGTGTTTACGAAATCCCCGCGCTTGTTCACTCTGCCGGCAACGCCAGGAGCTTAGTTCATGCGATACAGGAGAGCATCGAGCCGGACAGTTGGTTCGATCTGAGCGATATCGGGGAGGGCACCATAGGCGTTTATATGGGTAATAAGCTGGCCATTCTCCAGACCGATGATGTCCACCTAAAGATCCATGAATTCCTAAAATCCATGACAACAGATATCCCCGCGAGTACACCTTCACAGATTCCCACAGAGATGCTCGTGGGTGAGAAGCGGAACTTGTTCCGCGAAATACAAGGCGTCGAAATGGAAATCGCCCGCCTGCTGGCACGACAATCGGCAATCGAGAGGCAAATCGCCGCGATAGAAAAACAGATCGCGGCGAAGCTGGAGACCGATCCCGTTACGGCGGAACTGCAGCATTTAGTTGAAATGCATGCTTCACAACTGGCCTTGATGGAGAGACAATTTCAGGCAGGCACGCTTGGGAGCAATGAACTGGCGGACATAAAGGAGAAGCTCACCAGAGCCAAGATAGAGCTGGCGCAGCGGTACGAACAGTTAGGCAAATCAGCCGGCGGTGACCAACTGGCCAAATATAACAATGAATTGGCCGACAAGACGATTGAGTTCGCCGAAAAAACGGCAGCACTCCGAGTCCTCAGCGAGCAACTTGGCCAGACAGAACAGCAGCTTATGACCACCACTGTGCTTGATCCACAGGTCTCGCGAATACGCGGGGCAACACGAGCGTTCGAGATCGCAGACCAACGTGTCGACGAATTGAATACTCGCTATGCCAACTTGCGGCCGCCTGTGGTGTCGATGCTCGGGGGAGAGTGAACACCCTCGCACAAAAATAAATCCGGCGCCCGCTGATGTTCTCGGCGGGCGCCGGATGACAATCTGATGCAGGCTCAGGGTGAATTTGCGATTTTCGATTTGCGAATTGCGATCGGAAAAATCGGCAATCGAAAATCCTCGCCCCTTCTTAGTGTTTGAAGTGTCGCTTTCCGGTAAAGACCATCGCGATTCCATGCCTGTCCGCAACGGCGATTACCTCATCGTCTTTGTTCGAGCCACCCGGCTGAACGATTGCATTCACGCCCACCTTGGCGGCATTTTCCACGTTGTCCGGGAATGGGAAGAATGCATCCGAAGCCATCGCACAGCCTCGCGCTTCGTCGCCAGCGCGTTTGAACGAAATCAGGCCAGACTCGACGCGGTTCATCTGCCCGGCGCCTACGCCCCAGACTCTTTTGTTCTTGACTAGCACGATCGTATTGCTCTTGGTATGTTTGCCGACCAGCCAGGCGATTCTCAGGTCCTCGAGCTGCTCTTTAGAAGGTCTGGCCTTGGTCGGATAGGTCAGCACATCCGGCTCCCAACCGATCAGATCCCGTTTCTGCAGCAGCATGCCGCCGATGATGCAGCGGGCGTCATATTCGGCGCCGTCAATTTGGCCGGAGTCGATCGGGCCGGTCTCGAGCAGCCGAACTCTGGCGCCCCAGGCCTTCAGCGTCCGGATGATCTCGACTGCATCGGCGTCAAACTCCGGCGCGATAATCACCTCGGCAAAGAATCCGGCGGCACCGAGCGATTTGCCGAATCGGCTGTAAGATTCCATGATCGTCCGGGCCAGCTCAACATCTACCTTTCTGTTCAAAGCCACGATGCTACCGAACGCGCTGGTGACGTCGCCCTCGTAGGCCTTGCGGTAAGCCAGGCAAATGTCCTCATCGACGGCACATCCGCATGGGTTAAGGTGCTTGACGACTACCGCCGCCGGCTCGGCAAATTCCTTGACCAGCTCAAAAGCCGCGTTCGTATCCAACAGATTGTTGAAGCTGATAGGTGTGCCGCCGGCCAACAGCGTGCCGCTACTGACGGAAGTCTCACCGCTCGACGACAACTTGTAGAACGCGGCACTTTGATGAGGATTCTCCCCGTAGCGCAGTTCCGCTTCTTTCTTGACTGCAATCGAGACTTTTTCCGGATATTCAACACCCGCTTTCGTGTTGAGATACTTTGATATCGCCGCATCGTATGAGGCCGTCAAGCCAAAGGCAATGCGTGCGAAATCGCTGCGCAGCTCTTCACTGATGGCCCCATCGTTTTTCTCCATCTCTTCGATTACCTTGCCGTACTGGTCGGGCTCTGTCACCACCGTCACGTACTTGTGATTCTTCGCAGCCGAGCGAAGCATGCTCGGGCCGCCGATGTCGATATTCTCAATGGCTTCGGCCAGAGTGCAATCGCCCCTGGCAATCGTCTGCTCGAACGGATAGAGGTTCACACAGACCAGATCGATCGGCTCAATGTTGTGCTTTTCCATCGCCGCGGCGTGCTCGGCTTTGTCGCGCAGTCCCAACAGGCCGCCGTGTATTTTCGGGTGCAATGTTTTTACTCTGCCGTCCATCATCTCCGGAAAGCCGGTGACCGACTCGATCCCGGCGACACTGATTCCGGCATCGCTGAGCTTGTTGGACGTTCCTCCCGTGCTGATTATTTTGACCCCCATCGCGCTGAGTTTCTTGGCAAAATCAACAACCCCGGTCTTGTCGGAAACGCTGATTAATGCGGTCTTAACTTCTACATCCATTGTAAGCTAATGCTCCTTCCTAAATGTTAAACAAATTCGTGCGGATTCTAAATCCTAAGCACTAAATCATAAACTCTAAACAATACCGAAATGCAAAATTCTAATGCTCAAAACAGAACACGCGATCTGCTGTTTTGAATTATGGCAATTGAGATTTCAAAATTGTCCAGCATTTAGATATCAGAATTTAGGATTCAACGTCCTGCTATCCTATTCGACCGGCTGTAAACACATGACACGGCCACGTTTGTCTGCAATGTAGATTCTCTCATCCCCTGTATTGGCCGCATGCACGGTGACCGCCCCGAAGTTGACTGAATACAACTTCCGGGCTTTGGTATTGTCCATCACCACCAGCTTGCCGGCCTTGGTAATCACGTAGGCTTTTCCCCGGGCTTGGGCCAGAAGGTCAACGCCTCCCGGCACCTGCCACAAAAATGAGCCGGTCTCCTTGTCTATCGCCGTGACGCCCTTGCCGCGAACGTGCTGGTAGACGACCTCTTGTGTTACCCTGGGCGCCTTCTCGAGCACTGCGGCGGCCTGGTACTTCCAGACAAGGCGCTTCATCTCGGGCAGACCGACTATGTCGACTCTGTAAACACTCGTATCGGCACTGGCAAAAAACAGCGACATCAAGTCTTTGACCACCGGCCCGGCGATAGCATCCGCGGCGTCGAATTGCCAGAGGAGCCTGGGCGCATCCGGCGCAACGCCGAGCACGTTGCCGGCGGCAGTGGCAAAGATGACAAGATTGTCATCGGCAACGACCGAAGTAATCGTCGAGGCGTTCTTGGCGGCAACCTCGAAGGTCTGGACCCTGTCATCGGCACGGTAAGCATGCAAGCGGTTGTCAGTGCCGGCCACGTAGAAATATGAACTGTTGCGGGCGGCCGGACAGGTGATGCCAAAACCAACATCCACGGTTCTAAGCTCGTCGCCCGATTCGGCGTCGCACTCCAGAAGTTTGCTGCCCCCTGCAGACAAAAGCCCGTCGCCGTAAAGCTCCAACCCGGTGATCGGCACACCGGGCGGCGCGAAAACCTTGGCGAAAACCCTCTTGCCATTCTCCTTGTCCAGAGAAGTCATGTAATTACGATCGGAGATCGCATAGACGCGGTTGCCGAGTATGAACAATTGCTCCAAACTCTCAGCTTTTTTTGTGGGCAGCTCACTCTCCCAGATTATTTTCAAACCGGCATGCCTGAGCAATTCCGGGCAAACAAGTCGCTCTGAATCGCTCGCCGCAGCAATGTTGATCTGCGCAACACACAGCGTCAAAATACCCACTAATAAGACATATTTACATCCAAACGTTCTCAACATTTTCATAATTCCTCCTGCGGACCCTCTTCTATGGCAGTTCGACGTGCTCGGCCAAATCAACGTTGTGCTCTTGTTCAAATTCCCGCATCTGTTCAATGCGCTCGATATCGTCTTTTATTCTATTTGCCAGCTTAAATATATAGGGCTTGCCCGCCAGGCGGTTCTGCAAGTCGTCGTGCATGGGCTCCCAGCTCCCGCCGTACAGTTGCGCCTTGAGGATGACCAGCATACGATGCTCATCGCTGAGGGCTGCGACAAAATCGCTTACCGCTTTGGTTACACTCGTTTCGACGCCACTATCGCTATTGTCGCTGGGCTCATCCATCGGCCAGAACCTCGCCTCAGCCTGAAACTGTTCTCTTGTCGGGTTGCCCCGTTGGCGAGTTTCTTACGGGCCCCGTTCGTGGCGAATACTAACTGGGCTGCCGACAAATTGCAATGAATTTTCCGCAAATTCCTCTCTTTGGGTGATGTTTCGAGGTTCAGTGCGAATATTCGGCGGGAAAACTGCGGCTTGTCACTCAATCCCGGCTTCAGGCTCTGTCTGAAGACTCGATCTGGCTTCGAGCGGCTTGTTTTCCACCTGGCTTCATCCGGCTCCATCGACGATAAAACCAATATCGCCTGCTTCGCCGTCTTTGCCAGGCGAAAAACCGCTCGCTCTCGGGCCAACGATGGAGCTTTCAGACAGAGCCTAGAAGCTCAGGTACTCGCTCGCTTTGGCCAGCCTGACTCCCGTCTTGCCCACGTCTTCGATCGATTTGATCCGGGCTTGCTTTCGCCGCGCCAGAATGCGTCTGACCGTCACCGGTCCGAGTCCGGGCACTCTCAGAAGCGATAACCTCGACGCCTGATTTGCATTAACGGGGAAGAACTCCGGATGGCTCTGTGCCCATGACTCTTTGGGATCAGTGGTTAAAGACAGATTTCCATCCCTCTCGAAGATGATATCCGATTCGGCAAAGCCGTACTTGCGAAACAGAAAATCTACCTGGTACAGCCGATGCTCGCGCATGAGAATGTCCTGCGGTCCCGCCTGCTCAGCCCGCTCGCCGGCGATGGATTCATCTCCCAGCCCCGTCTGATAGGCGCTGAAGTACACCCTTTGCATTTTCAATCGCTCGTACAGCCCCGACATGTACTTGACGATCTTCGCATCCCGCTCACCTGCGGCCCCGACGACGAACTGAGTTGTCTGCTTAACGTTCTCGTATCTCGAACCGCGTGCGGTCAGCCTGCTGATAAGCTTGATCGGATCGATAATGTCCCGGATGTAGTCTTTCTTGAGCGACAGCTTCTCAAGGCACTCGGCGCCCGGCGTTTCGATATTCAGCGACACCGCGCTGGCCAATGAAACGGCTTCTTCAATCGCCGCGTCGCTTGCCCCGGGAATGACCTTCAGATGAATATAGCCCCTGAATCTGTGCTTTCGTCGGAGTAATCTCGCTACGCCGTTGAGCCGGTCCATTGTCGCGTCGGGTGTGCCCGCGACGCCGGAACTGAGAAACAGCCCGAAGACTTTTCGCTGGCCGTAATAGTCCAGAAAGACCTTCGCCGTCTCCTCAGGTCTCAGGCTTGCGCGGCGAACGTCCATTTGTTCCCGGAGCGGGCAGTACTTACAGTCATTTGTGCACACGTTCGACAGCAGCGTCTTGAAGAGCAGGCTTTTGCCCCCGCTCGGAAGCGTTACGGGGTATATCCACTTGCCCTCGCCGCCACGTTTGCGGTGAGTGTCCTTCGACGTGCCGCATGCACAGGCAAGGTCATACTGCGCATCGGCGCTGAGGATCTCCAGTTTTTCCTGAGTGTTCGGTTGTGAGACTATGCCAACCATTGACCAATCCTTTACACGGCGACCATAGTATCCCATTGCCCTGCGAACGACAAGGCCCCTACATGATGGCCGCTGTCTTCCCTAGTCTCATCGTCGTTTAGAGCCCTTCGTCTTCAGCTTTATCTTCTCGGCGTTTGCCGCCAATGCAAAGACTGTAATCCAAGCGACGGCAAGCAACGCCACAGCGTCCCAAAGAATCCCCAGGAGAAGAAGAACCAGAGCGAGCACTCCCACAGCCATAACCGAGAAGAGAAACGGACCGGCCAGTTTGCCAGTCATTTTGTTGACTTCAGATTGTCGGGCCTTGTCCCATTTCCTCAAGATCGATTCAGCTCCGGCGGCCTCGCTTCTCGGCACGGCTATACTGATGACGTAGGTAGCTCTTCCACCTCCATGCAGGGCATCTGCCGAACCCGGATTCTCCAGCGTTGTCGGGTTGAATCCTTCCTTTCGCAGGAGCCCCAGTACTTTCTGCAACGACTCTGGATTGGCCCTGTAAACTACCACAACATCCACGGTTTTGCCTTTCGTGCAAAATCTAATGATGCATCGTCGACATCATAACGGGCATTATACAGGCCACCATGACAGCCGCCTGCATCGCCTGGATGGCTTCCTGCGCGGCCTTTCCGGTTATCTCGCCGTTGACGATTCTTTCGATCCTCGCTTTGCGGGCCTTGAGCATCTTCTTGCCGAATACGACGTTCAGAAGACTTGCACTGTTGGCCAGCGATACGAGAACAACAGTCCGGGAATCGACATCCGGGGCGTCGGTGAAGATTGCCTCTCTGAGCCGCTCGATCAGTTTCCGCTCGGGCTCGGGGTTGACCTCAGGATAGATCTTTCGCGTGAAGATCAGCAGGACCTTGTCTTCGTCCACCCTGAGAATGCCTCGCCGGCACAGCCGCTGAGCTACAAGGTGTTTGAGGTTCTTAACGCCGGCAAACCGGGAGACCCAGGTCTGAAGCACAGCGCGCCTTTTCGCAGTGGTGACTTTTTCGAGGCAGTGGTCGAGCAACGGCTCGCCGAGAGGCGTCGAACTGACAAGATCGACGAGCTTTCTCTTGCCGGATTTATCGACAACGATGCGCTGGTTCAACAACAGCTCGGCCAGCACCGCCGCGCCGATCGCATATTGGTACATGGTCCCCGAGGCAATAGTTCCTTCTTCATCGCGCAGCGCCAAGAGCATGATCTCTTCGTGCAGGAACAGGTTATTCTGCGTTGTCATCAAAGAGTCCTCCTGAAATTGATTGTAGCCAATTGTAGGATGGGCAACTCGTTTGCGCACGCTGCCAATTCTGCCGGTCAAAGCCCGCTACGGTTTTCCTTCGCCCAATCGTCTCCACGCCGAATCGACTTCCTACGCCTGGCCGACAGATTCGGTCTTATCCTTGATTACCGAGGACACCGCCTTAATCATGCCGGCGATGTCGGAAAGATCCGACGGAATAATGATCGAGTTGTTGGTCTTTGCGAGTTTGCCGAACTCGTCCAGGTATTGCTCGGCGATACGCAGGTTCACCGCATTGACGCCGCCCTTCTCGTTGATCGCGGAGGCGATTTCCCGGATTCCGTTGGCCGTTGCCTCGGCAACTTTCAGGATTTCGATCGCTCGACCTTCGGCCTCGTTTATGCGTTTTTGCTTCTCACCTTCCGAGCGGGCAATCATCTCCTGCCTGTCGCCCTCGGAACGGTTGATCTTGGCCTGTCGATCACCTTCGGATTCGGCAATAGTCGCCCGCTTTTCCCGCTCGGCGCGCATCTGCTTTTCCATCGCGTCCTTGATACTCTGGGGCGGCAGAATGTTCTTGACCTCATACCGCGTCACCTTGACGCCCCACGGGTCCGAGGCCTTATCCACTGCCTCAACAATCGCGCTGTTTATCGTGTCTCTTTCCTCGAAGGTCTTGTCCAGTTCGAGCTTACCCATGACGCTTCTCATAGTCGTCTGGGCCAATTGCGCGGCTGCGAACTGGTAGTTGTTTATCCCGTAAGAGGCCCTTTTGGGGTCACCTACCTGCATGTACAGGATGCCGTCAACTTCCACCGCAATATTGTCCCTGGTGATACACTGCTGTGGTGGAACGTCAACCGCCTGCTCCTTCAAGGTGTGCCTATAGGCTACCCTGTCGATGAACGGCGCAAGTATGTGAAAGCCCGCTTCCAGGGTTGTGGAATACTTGCCGAGCCTTTCAATAATGATCGCCTGCTTTTGAGGCACGATCCTTATCGTCTTGAAGAATACGATTAGCGCCAGCACTAATACGACGATGAGAACAATTGTCAATGGCTTTATTGTTATTGCTGCTAACATGATTGATTCTCCTTTCCCTTATAGAACTTTCACTTTGAGTGTTAGGTTTTCCTTGCCGATCACCTCGACCGTAGCCCCTTCGGATATTTCTCCATCCGCCTCAGCGGACCAGTTCGTACCGTGAAGCTCCACTTTGCCACCGGCTTTGGGGGATATCTTCTCTATGACAACAGCGCGCTCGCCAACGAATTCCTTGAGATCCTGCGTCATGTCCTGCCTGCCCTTGACGTGTCCGATGAATATCCCTTTGAGCCACGACCTCAGACACAACAGCGAGAGCACCGAAGCGACTATGAATATGATCAACTGGACATTCAGGCTGATGTCCGTGACCAGACAAACGATCCCCACAATACAGGCCCCTATACCGAAAAAGGCAATAATCAGGCCTGGCAGCATAAATTCCATGATCAACAACGCGAGACCAACCAGAAACCATATTATTTCGGGCTTGAGGAACTCTTTAATCGCATCCATTTGTTCTCCTTTTCACTAGAGAAAAATCAAAAATCAAAGTGTAAATATCAAAATTATGGAATCCGCCGGAGGCGGATGCTTTTCAAGACAGCCCGCGAAGCGGCTCCGAAATTTTGCATTTTGATGTTTGATCTTTGCATTTACTCCACCACCACGGCCGTACCGTAGGCCAGGATCTCCGAGGCGCCACCCATCACCATTTGCGTCGAAAAACTCATGTGGACAATAGCATTGGCGCCAAGTTTCTGAGCATCTTCCACCATTCTGTCGATAGCCTGCTCGCGAGACTCGGCCATCATCTTGGTGTAATCGGTGATCTCGCCTCCGACTATATGGCGCAGAATCGCCATGATGTCCCTGCCGATATGCCGGGCCCGAATCGTGTTGCCCCTGGCGAGTCCCAACTGTTTAGTGATCTTCTTTCCCACAATAGTATCGGTCGTGGACAAAAGCATTGGCTTACCTCCTTACGTTTCTGTACCGGTCTTTGCTCCAGAAATAGACTCTCTCGCGCAGGACTGAGACGAACAGGACCGCCAGCCCCAGGATAAGCGCCAGCAGGCCGGCCTTCAGCAGCATGCCAATCGTAGGGTCTTTGACGATCTCTTCTATTACCTTGAATCCACCGTAGATTGCCAGCAGGATCGCAGCCACAGAAAACACGATCCATCCGAAACCTCGCTCGATGCGGTTATAAACACCGCCCCAGTAGTCCTGCCACAGCCGATCTTCGGGTTCGACCAGTGTCACTTCGTCGGTTATCGCCTTGAGTTTCCTGAACTGGGCGAGTTCGCCTGTACATTCCGGGCATCCGGCCAGGTGCTCGGCGAACTGACCTCGCTGCTCGTCGGTCAATTCATTATCCAGGTAGCCCATCATCATGTCTTTATAATCATGGCATGTCATTTATGCCACCTCCTTTTCCCGTGCCTAATAATTCTTCAAGTTTCTTGCGGGCATAGTACAGCCTACTCGTCACGGTGCCTTTATTGCAAAAAAGGGCTGCAGCGATCTGCTCGTATGACATATGTTGAAAGTGTCGCAATATGATCACCTCACGATGTTTCTCATCCAGCTTGGCTATTGCCTGCCAGACTCTGTCTTTTGTCTCATTTCTCCGGGCCACCGCCTCGGGCGAAAAACAATCCGTCGCAGCCGCCACTTGGGGGCAATTCTCGCCGTCAAGGGAGCTGGCCCGACGGTACTTTCTCTTTCTCAAGTGGCTGATGCACAGATTCTTCAATATCTGGTAGAACCAGGGAAAGAACTTTCGGCCGGGCTTGACTTGCTTGATGTTGCGGTATGCTCGAACGAAGGCCTCTTGTGACAAATCCATCGCATCTTCGCGGTTGCCCACAAGACCAAGAGCAATAAAATAAGCGTCCTTCATATACCTGTTCACAAGGACTTCAAAGGCCTCAGCCGAGCCCCGCCGACAACGCTGCATCGCTAATATTTCTTCCTGGCACACGCTCGGCACTCTCCAAGGCTCCAAAGAAAGATTATCTTCAGTTCAAACACGTTCTCCGACCCTTCGACTTCGCTCAGAGCCTGCCCTGAGCTAGTCGAACGGGGCAGGCTTCGTTGTCACAACAATATACTCCCCGGCAGCCCATTTTCTTCAAACTATTTTCAACACTTTTTCACGCCCCATAATCATGGGCGCCCCGGGAGCCGGACAGGGTGGGCACAGCCCACCAACTTCAAGATTCGACATTCGCCATTGGATATTCGATATTCTGAATGTAGAACTGCGAACAAGGAACATCGAATGAAGAAGAGTTGCTGTGTGCGGTGCATACCCTACCGCGTATCCGTAGGACGGGCAACTCGTTGCCCACGCTCCGCCGGCGTCTCTTCCGGTCCGACCGGCGACAATTCCTTCAGAGCCTTCATGCGCTCCTGGACCTCCCCTTGGCGCCGGCGGCCTGTGCGATCCCCTCTGCTCGGGGTCGGCCTGATCTTCTTACCTCCCAGCCCCAGCAGAGACAGTATCGACTTCTCGCGCCTCTCCACTCTGACATCGCCAGTCTTCAATAACAGAAGGGCCAATCCGACCCCGGCCACAAATCCGCCAATGTGAGCAAAATATCCGATTCTCCCGCTGCCGTGCATTGCTCCGTATATGTTCAACGCAAACCAGGGCAGAATGAACCAGAAACTTCTAAAGCTGAACCACGCCGGACGGTGCGGAAGAAACACCCATATGAAGACGCACCTGATGGAATTCTCGGGAAACAAGACGAGATGCATCCCGATCAGACCGCTGATCGCCCCACTGGCACCGACCGCCGGACCTCCGTCGAACAGCAGGTGGCCGATCCCGCCTGCTACGCCCAGCCCAATGTATGCCGGCAGGTACCCCAGGTTACCCAACTTCGAGCACACTGCGTTGCCAAACACCCAGAGATAGAGAGAATTCCCCAACAGATGCAACAATCCACCGTGCAGCCATATACTCCCCAGCAGACCTCTGATTCCCCAGCCGTCCAGCCAGTACCGCATCGTGATCGAACTGTCATTTTTCTGAAACCAGAATACGAACATGGCCGCCGCGAGTACCAGCCAGTTCATGATCGGGCGATGGTCGTGTGGAACATCGACGCGATAGGGAAGGAACAAGAACACGCTCAATACTCCTCAAAGGTCATTCAGCGATTGAATTGGCCTATCCACTCTATATGATCCTCGTGACATAACAAGGAGATTCTCTCGTTGGCGTCAAGCCGCGCGCCCACCGTCTTTCCCTCTCCCGGGGGCAGGTGACGTCAGTTCAAACGTGGAATCTTCACGTCCCAACACAGCAATGGACGCTCGGTGTGGCAAATTTCTTCGAATTCTTTTCCGGATTTGCCCGAATAGAAAAAGGGCTTACACCGAAATCAACTCGGCGCAAGCCCCGAAATCATACAAAGCAGCCGCATAGGAAACGCTTGCCTGCTGTTTCAATCAGCTTTTATAGAACTTACCGATACAGTCTAATATCGTCGAAGTACATCTGACCCGTGCTACCAGCAGCCGGACTGTTTTTGGTGCCAAAGCCAATGGTAATCGTATTGACGTTCGCGAGGTTCACACCTTGGTCCGCAAAGCGCGTCAGGTCGACAATCCATTCGGTCCATCTGCTTATCCGCGTTGCCGCCGCGTCATCATGATAGACCACAGCGTTGCCGCCCAGAGCGACAAACATCCGCTCGGCGGCATTGCCCGAAGCGCCGCGGAACCACAGCGACAATTTAGTTACACCTTCGGCGGTCCAATCTTTCGGGTAAACCAACGTCAGAGTTGCCTCGGAGGTCTTGTTGGCGTTGTCGTAGCGGTAAACAAGCGACTGGACGCCACTGTGAACGATAGTCGTCTCGGCATAGGGCGGCAGGTCATTGCCGACCAGAGCACCGTTTGTGGTCGTTCCAAACCCGTCGATCCACTTATCGAATATCCTGTTGATACCGGACTCACCGGGGAGAGGATCAATGTCATCGTAGGACTCAAAATCGTCCACGAGAATGAAATCGGCCGTCTCAAAGGTCCAAACTAGCCCCTTGACCGTTTCAGTCGGATAGACTTCATCCACGCGCCAAGCGTAACTGCTGTCCCAGGCAAGTCCTCCGGGATCATAGCTCTCAGCGCCAAGCGTCCTGGGACCAATATACTCGGGTGACGCCGTGGTGGCGTTCTTGACGGCAACGGCATCGGCATCGGCACCGAAGTATAGCTCGTGAGAAGCCGCGTTGTCTGCCGGTGTCCAGCTAAGATTCGCCGTTATCTGCACATCCACCGCGCCATTAGCTGGCTGTGGGTTGCCCACGGAACCCGGCGTCGTGAAGCTCCAGACGTCGCCTTTGTACGTGGTTGGGGGGTCAAACTCATCGACCCGCCAGTAGTAAACTTTCTCTGATTCCAGTGTACCCGGACTGTAGCTGGCGCTTCCTGAAGGCGTGCCGCCTGCGGCATCATTAACATCGTCGAAATTGGTGCCCATATAGACAGTGTGTAATTTTGCAGCGAAACCTCCCGTCCAGGAAAAGGTCGCGTTTGGGTCCACGAACTCAGCACCGTCAGCCGGGTCGGGATCATAAGCCGTTTTGGGTGGGATCGAGAAACTCCAGATATCGCCCTTCCAGGGGCTGGCTGCATTGGCGTCATTGACCTCGTCGATCCGCCAAAAATACGTTGTGCCCGGTCGGAGACCGTCCGGAGCAGGGAAGCCGGGGAAGCCAACTACCTGGGAAGTGGCTGACATGTTTCCAAAAAAAGTCCCCTCGGCGCCATCATTGACATCGACGAAGTCGGTTCCGAAGTATAAATCGTGTGAGACGGCATAGTATCCTGCCCTCCATGAGAGACTGACCCAGGTGTTTTCGTACAGGATCCCGTCAGCCGGATTCGGTGCGGTCGCGAGTGGATTTCCGCCTCCGCTGCCTACATTGCCCTGGAGCCACTCGTTGATGCCTTCAATCTGGGCATCGGTCAGGTCAGTGTTGTACACGATCACCTCGGCAATTTCGATGTCCGAGGTCGAGTAGCCGCTCGTGCCGCCACCATCGGTGCTGTCAGCACGTAGGTCGCCGAGGTAGAAATTGTCGGTGGATGTCGTGTATGAAGCCCCGCTGGCTTCATGCACCAGTTCCAGCGTTCCGGTGGTGTTGAACCACTGGTTGATGCTGCTCGCATTCATCCTGGCCGCGCGAACGAAGAACTCGTCGTCCGGGTGTGTCGCCGTGGCGCCCTGGACAGAACCGTTGTCCTTTCGGATACTGACGTCATTAGCCAGGTTAAAGTAATTGCCCAGATTGGCTCCCTCGCCGATAAAGGAACCTACACCAACGGGACGTGTCATGCCCGCGCCCGACTGATCCTGGTTATAGAGCTTGTACACGGCAATGATGGTAAGCTCGCTCAGATTTGTGCCGCCATTGATGTTGGCAGCTCGCAACAGATCGTCCACATCGCCCGAAAACTTGGCGGTGCTGAACTCGCCGTTAAACACCGTCGGATTGCTGCCGAACGATAGCGTTGGGCCTACATAAGTGGCGCCACTTATATCGCCGGCGGGTACGGCATCATTGCCTCTGCCGCTGCTATCGGTCCACATGCCGCTGGCTTCGTCGAGATTGATCCCAGGATTTCTCAACCACAGGCATAAGTTGTCATTGATACTGGCATCGTCGGGGGCCAGCGGTGCCGCCTGAACTGCCCCGGCCAGAGCCGTCGCCAAAGCAAGGCAGGCCAACAGATGTGATTTCTTGTACATAATACAACCTCCATAAGAACTGAGTTAAAGACCCAAAGGGCCCTGGCCACGCGCCAAAGCGCGCATTGGCTTGTGCAAGCGACAAGTATGGCCTTTTACTGGAGCAAGCCCCTTCCTCGCAGAACAACTCCCCGTCAGGGAGATTCCAAAACTGCATTAGAAGCTACGGCAAGATTTTTTGCCTCACGTACACTTCTATTTGTACCAGATTTGCCCGCTCGTCGTCAAGGAAAAAAATCGAAAAGGTATCCGATACCCCGTGAATCGAGGCGCGCGCCCATGTCCGATACTTGAGTGTTTTCGGCTACTCTTAATGAGCCTGAGAAATCGCCGTAGCCAATTCCGAGAAGGCGTCTGCGCTTATTCCTCCGGTTTGACAAGCTTCTGGATGAGCACTTCGCGAATGATTAGTCCAGCGGGCTTTGAATCCCCATGGTTCGAGATGTACAGGCCGACCTTTCCTCTTACAGGCCCGCCGGCGCGGACCATGCCGATTTCCTCACCGTTGAGCCAGACCTGTGTCCTGTCGCCCTCGACTTTGATCGAGATCGTGTTCCAGCTTTCACGGTCCTCAAGGTCTTGACGCAGATTGACCAGCGCCAGTCCCTTGCCGGGCACGAGAACGCTGCCTGTGAAGGCCGGTTTGGACTCGAATATCTCGACCCTGGGAGAGGCTTCGCCGCGCGACCAGATGCCGGCGTGGATGGGCCAGGCGGCCCGGAAGGTTATCGCGAGCAGGTAATCCTCGTATGATTCTTCGCTCCAGAGAGCGCCGCCGGTTCCGACGATCCGACCGGCCTTGACGCCCCATGAATCGGCGTCCGATGGGCGCCAGCCGTTTAGATCGCGACCGTTGAACAGTGTGACCCATTGGGGCTGTTCATTTTCGGAAATTGTCTTCAGCGGCTCGCTGATGTTGTGTGTGCCGTGGCAATCGGTACAGATCGAATCGGGTGTGATGTTTCGGCCGTTCGGGCGCATCCGGCCCGTCCATTTCTCGAAGAAAGCTTCCACTGCCTCAATATCCATGTGATCCTGGCGACCATAGACTCTGCGCTCTGAGCCGGGCTTGTGACATGTCGGATTCGAACACATTTTGCGCACTTGCGATCGGCCGAACAGAAGATCGGGCTTGGTCATCAGCATCTCATCGTGCATGTGCTCTGTCGACGCACCGTGACATTGGTCGCAGGTGACGTCCATCTCCAGGTGGATTGTTGTAAGTGCCTCGGTCTTCATGGCGGGATGGCAGACGTAACATTTGCCATTGTCTCCGGATTCTTCGCCGCCGGAGTCCTCGGCCAAACAAACCGCCGCCAATCCGCCAAAAACTGCAAAGACAAGCATCTCCGCGGCGAGACGCGAACAGGTTTTAGTTTTTGAGCGCACTTTCTTCTCCCTGTGAATTTAGATAAGTCAGAGTAATCAACCAGCAGACAATGCTGTGTGGGCAAAAGGCAGAGGACGCAAGGCCATTTCCAGGTCTCCGTCCTCTGTTTTCTGTCTTCGGTATCAAACGATTTCCCAGTCACGCAGCCACTCGTACTCGGCGGGCAGATTAGCCCACTGCTGCTCGGTGATTTCCATCAGCCATTCCTTGTCGGCCGCGGCCATTCCGAGCGAACGCGTATACGAAGCTCGCGCCGCGTTCTCGACTTCATACACCGTCGACAAGCCCGGAACGGACGCCGTGATAGCCGGATTGGCAAGGATGCACTGAAGCGTGAGGCGGGCTATGTCGTTTTCCGTCTTGCTCCCAACGCCCATCACGGGGAACTTGACCTTGCCGTAGGTGGCCTGGAAGAGACTGCCGCCGAAGTATGGCTTGATCGTCACGATCCCGACATCATTTTCGAGAACAACCTCGAAGATACTCTGCGTCTGGTCGGAGCCGTGTCCCGGATTAACCTCCTTGGTGTTTGCCGCCATCGGGACCTCGCCCTTGACTTTGGTCTGTGCGCTGCAGGGGAAGATAATCATCTCGAATTCGGAGTACTTGTTCAGAACGTGCTCGAACCAGGGACGGCAGTGACATGACATGCCGAGATGCCGCACCTTGCCCGCTTTGTGCAGAGTCTGGAAGGTTTCGATCAGAGCCTCAACCTCGGGATCGGTGTTGAGTTGGTTGGTTCCGAGTTTGCCGGCCATCTTGGCCTGTGGGCGCCAGATGTCGAGGTAGTCGGTCTTGAGCAGACGCAGGCATGTTTCGACGTTTAGAGTCTGGTCCTTGATGTTACAGCGGTCTGACCCACGCGGGCCGAGGTTATGTATGTCGGCGCCGACATACATCTTCTCGCGGCGGCCCTTGAGGGCTTCGCCGTAGCAGAGGCATTCGGCCGCAGTGGTGATATCCAGGTAGTTGATGCCGGAATCGATGCAGGCGCTGACCACGTCGGTGCGGTTCTGGGCAACATCAGCAGGCACTTGCTCGTTGGCAAAGCTGTCCCAGTATCGGCCGGCGTTGCGATTCTTCCAGTGGCCGCCCAGGCTGACCTCGGAGATCATCAGGTTCGTCTTGCCCAACCGGCGATAAATCATCTTGGGATGGAAATTGAGAATCTTCGATGTGTGGACTGGCCCAGTGGCGGCTTTGCCCTGGCCCGCTAATGCACCCGCAACAGTCCCCGCTGCCGCCAGAGAAGTGGTACGCATGAAATCTCTTCGTGAAAATCGGTCGTTGTTCATTGGTTCTCTCCTTTTCAATTCGAGCTGGTTTTATTGCTTTTGCCGGCAAACGGGCTTCAAGCTGAAAGCAGCACATTCTTGCTCCGGATATGATGGCACAACAGCGCGGAAATGTCAATTCCTTTTTCCCCGCATGGCCGCCGAACAGGTCCCATAAGATGGTTGGCGG
>JADHXR010000070.1 GCA_016782865.1 Phycisphaerae bacterium | reverse complement strand
CATCAGGGTCGAGAGGATCGGCATATTGTCCGTTTCGAGAGTGTACATGCCCGGCTTGAATACGTCTGCAAGCTGGCCCTTGTTGATGAATACCGCCGTCTGGCCCTCTCGGACGGTTAGCTTGGCGCCCATTTTTATTCAATGATCCGCATTAAGGCCATAATGAGTCGATGTGGCGTACTTCAAGAGTACTCAATAGATCGGGGAGTTTTCTGGTCGAACAGGCCTTACGCATTATGGAACGACGATGAATCGCGTTAGTCTGACACGCAGGGGATTCGTCAGGCTCATTCTCTATGGTATTAATGCGGATTGTTGTATTATATAGAGGCCAAGGCTCAGGGGCTCGATCCGCTTAGTCAGGAGACCGCGCGCGAACTGGACCCCGTCAAGATGGCAAAGACCGCCGTGACCCCTCTGTTTCCGGACAGCGGCATTCTCAAGAAGATCGGATTACTCGACGATCCCACCTATCATCACAACAACGTCAACCTCGGCTGTATTGAGTGCCACGGCAGTTTCGTGCTGGCCGAACCCAACGGGAAGCTGCAAGGCTGGCCCAATATCGGCCCGGGTAGGATTAATCCGGACGGCAGCCTGGGTTCTTGTACCTATTGCCACAGCGGCCATCGGTTCAGTGTGGAAGAGGCGCGCAAACCGGAGGCCTGCGGTCAGTGTCACCTGGGTCCAGATCACCCGCAACACGAGATCTATGAGGAATCCAAACACGGCAACCTTTATGCCACCAGCGGGGAATCCTGGAATTGGAAGGCACCGGTGGGTGAGTGGGGTCCGGAAGACATCGACGCCCCTACCTGTGCGACCTGTCACATGAGTGGCTTCGGCGATATCGTGCAAACCACGCATAATGTGGGCGAACGCCTCTACTGGGAGCTGCAATCCAAGAAATCCGTACCCCAATGGAAAGGCCCTGATGAAGTCGATCTGATCACAGAGAGGATCCCTGATCCCGTCCAAGCAGAAAGGGGACGCCAAGAGATGCTGCTGGTCTGCGCCCAGTGCCACTCCAGCCAGTGGGCCAACAATTACTTCCAGGAATTCGACAAGGTTGTGGAAGATTACAACAAGGTCTGGGCCCATACGGACAGTCTTCTCCAGGACGCCTACAACGACGGGCTGATCAGCAGAGACAACCCCATTGATGAAACGCCCGAGATCATGCACTACCTGATCTGGCACCATGACGGACGTCGATGGCGCATGGGTGCCAGCATGATGGGCCCGGACTGGACCCACTGGAACGGTGCGGTCGACGCCATCATGAACAAGCTGGGCACCATGATCAACGACCTGGAAACCCGTAGGAAGCTCAAGACGATTGACGACAAGCTTAATCTCCTGTTAGAGGCCAATGGGCAGTAGATCAGCCATCTATCTTGGCTGCATCTCACAGGTGCTGCCTTGGGCGGCATCGAATTGGAGCACGTTGTCTGAGACATGCTTGGTTTCTACAGCCTTACCTTGGCAGGTTGCTGTCACCGATCGCGCTGCGCGGAGCCGGCAGGGGCTCCCGATTCCGACAGGAGGAGGTACCCTTAGAGTGGAGATCGTCGATTCTACGAGCGCAAAACATCTCTGAGGGCTACTCGGGGAGATTGTGTGAGGCATCCCAACCAAGATGAAGGGTTGCAATCGCGGTGCTTACGCCAGGGTCAAAGTCGCTCATCCCAAGTCGCTCATGCGAGTACATTGACATTCTATTCCCGCCAGACTACAATGTTGACGAACGTGCTGGCTTCAACTTTGTATGAGTGTTCTTCGGAAGTGCAATTGGTAAATCCCAGATCAATGGTCAATTGGGGGCCGAAGCAATTACGGCTTCGCTGGAATTCTCTTATCGGAGCATGCAATGAAACGTTTATGCGAATCTACGATACTCGTGATTGTAATTACCCTTTGCGGCGAGGTCTTCTCACTAGAAACGACGCGAGAGATCAAAGGGCAAGAACTGACGTTTGAGAACAGAGACGCTGTCTATTCAGGCACACTTTCTATGCCGCCGGACAAGGGTAACTGCCCGGCGCTGATGCTAAGCTAAACGAGAGATAGCCCTGGAACGACTGTGGGTTTTCTGCAGGAACCATACAATGAGTAGTTGAGTCCTGAAAAGAATGAAAGGAGAAGACCATGTGTGAGTCTTGCGGTTGCACGAATCCTGAGCAACAGAAGGATAAGCCCGAAGAATGCACGCCCGAGCAGACCAAGGAATGCCATCCAGAGTCCAAGGGTCAACCCGGTGTACAAGATGAAAAGGAAGCAGACCAAGAAGACTGAATCAGTCTTGCTGTGACCGCCTGAAGAGCCGTTTTTGCCGCAGGGGTCAACGTTCAACAAGTACTTCGCCCACGTTTGTAAGCGCTTGTGGCAAAACGATTAACGACTGACATTACAGGACTTACGATGCAGGCCGAAGCGGAGCCGAAACCGCGCCGTAGGCGAAACGAAGCCGCTGGTGGCGCGCCTGTTGCGCGCTGGGGAGCTTGGGTTGGTCTTTGTCATGGGCAGGAAGTAGAAGCGGCAAGGTGTTACTGTGTGCCACGACAGGAGGACGAATCGGCTTGTATGGCCTCGCTACGGCTTACTCCATCGAAAGCCGGCGAGGCAGCGACGTTATATTTGGTTGATCCAGGTTCTTTCCTCCTATACTGAATTCTTCATAGGGCGCCGAACCTTTCATGGCCGGGGGAAGATTAGCATATCATCCCATCCAGGCGAGCCTCCCAGTATCGTGCTGGCTCGCCATGCTTGTCTCAGGCTCCATTCCTCGGGATGGCTTGAAGATGGCTCGGTCGCCGTGAGAGAGAAGCCGCGACCGTCGGTTAGCGGATACCAGGAGTCCTCATAGGAGAACTCTTGTATGATCGCACCGGCAGGGTCCTCCCACGAGAGCCGCTCGCCACCGTTACTGAGTTGTCCTTCGTACGGTCCCAGGACAATGGTCCTCGCCGGCAAGGTCGGGTGTTGCGCCTGCAGAGCCGTTGGGTTCTTGGCCAGGATCAGGTACTCACCCGGGGCAAGATCGAGATTGGGAAAGGCGAATTCAATCGCCTCGGTAAAACGCGCCCCGTCCAAATTGACTCTTTGCGTACCCGTATTCTCTATTTCCAGAAACTCGTAGTCCTCCTTCGCAAAGGAGTCATATGGATCGGGATCAACAGGGTGGTACATGATCTCCGTAACGCGGAGGTTCGATCCGCGTGCGTTAACATCGAAGCGGGCGGTCGCTAGCCCGCTCCAGGAGCTGCGGGGATGTCCCGAACACAATGTCCTGGCTTTCAAGACCGTGCCTTCAGGCAGCAGGACCGGCGTAGTCAGTGAGTATTTCAGAGCCGACGCTGCGATGTCACCACAAGCGAGGTCATAAGCACCACTGGCAACCGAGGCCTCCAGTCTCACCGAGATCAACAAATCGGAGCTGCTCGGCAGGGTGGTTCATACCGTGAACGGCAAGGATATTGCGGCCGGATGTCAGCTCCGCCATGAACGCGGATACGTCGTACGCAACGAATGCAGAGGACTCCGCCAGGGTCTGCTCAGCGGCGGAATCCCAAGCGAGCTCAGCCGGGGCGTTCTCCGAGCGAGCGATTTCCGTTCCGTTGAGATACGCCACAAAGGCATCGTCAAAGCGGACGGACAGGCTCAGGGCCGAGAAGGCGCCAACGTCCTCCGGATTGACCGAGAAGGGAATGCGTACGTAACAGGTCGTGTTCGCGCCCGGCTCAATATCGCCATTCATGAGCCCGCTGACATCATAGGAGATGTACGGCTGAAAGTCTGCACTCTCATCGTAACCTACGCCGCCGCTTCCGCCCACGACATAGTCGGCATCGGTCCACATGCAATCGTCGAAAGCTCTATCGCCTCTCCACGACGTGTCAACGGACCCCGTGGGAACAAGGACTTTTTTCGGCGCGTCCTCCGGAACCAGCAAGATGCTCTCTTGTCCGGGGCAGCCGAAGATTCGGGGATCCGAACCGTCCAGGGTGTAGTAGATTTCTCCGCGCTGATCACCGCGCGTTAGAGTGGCGATGGCTTTGCCCGCCGGAAGGTCTTCCTCCAGGATAATCTGCGGCGGCTTGACAAACTGTTCATCGATCCAGGCAGCGCGTTCCAACAGCCACCGCCTCATCCAATCGACTTCGCTTTGATATGTCCGCCGATCTTCCCATCCAGGCGGATTGGCCCAGACGTAACTCCCGAGAGTGTGCCACTTTTCGAAGTTTCGGGCGGTCGCTTCGTGCTCCAGCAAAGCCACGGCAGTTGCTATCTGGGCCAGAATACTCGTATCGGACAGAAGACCCTGGCGCAACTCGAACCAGCGGTCGATCAGCCTCTGTTGATAGTCGGGATCATCCCTGAGCCGGTACCACCAGGGACACCAGCCATTGACGCCAGGAGCCATGTAGGAATCGTTCCAGCCGGTGGTGTAGTATCCGGGCTCGTCGTTATGTGCATAATCGACGTTTCCCATGGCCATGTTGTAGTCCCACAGGGGGCCCATCGTTAGTTTGCCGTCACGATCCAAGTAGAAGAAGGTGCTGCCTCCATCGAAATTTCGTGTAAACTCTCGCATGATCTCGTAGTCGACCTGTGAATCCACATCGGTATACGCGGCGTAGCCGTTCGTGCGGTCGTCAAAGTCGGAGCCATATAGGGCAGTCTCGAAATCGGCGATGTAGTCCTGGACGTGCTGCTTCTGGAGCGTGGTCAACTGGCGGGCATCGGGATCCCAGTAGTTGAACTGCACGGTTTGGCCGCTGATGTAGGAGGCAAAACCGCTGGGGTTGGCGTTCCCCATCTCAATGATGTACCCCTCGGTGATCTCCGGCTTAGCGTTGTCTTGTGGCGTCAACTCGGTGATGTCAACGCGATCCGGGCCAATCTTAATGGCTTCCGTCAAGAGATAGACCCCCACGTAGTCGTCGGCGTGGGACATCATTTGATCACCGTCGTCATTCAAAAAAACCTCACAGAAACGCGTACGTACGGAATAGTGTCCCAGCGCCCCCCACCATCGGTAGGCCAGATAATTGCGCATCAGGGTCTTGTCACTATAGGGTCCGTACAAGACCCAGTCCGATTCACCCGGTAAACCAAAAAGCGAGGCATTCTGATCCTCGTTATCGTCGCCCCACGTCTCGAACTTGTACTGATTCTTGGGGAAGCGGGTGGAGCTGCGCCCACGAACCCGTATGCCAGCCCGCCCGGCGTGGTTGATCTCGTCCTCCACGTTGGCTCGGCCCCCGCTGCCTGTGTCGATAAGGATCGCGCGCGATTCCGCGTAACTGTCGCTGGCCGATCCAGGGATGCTGCGGCCCCACGTGTCGAGCAGTACGATGGGAAGGTTTGAACTGAAGCCGGTCAGGTCCGAATCAAGGGCCAGAAAAACATGGCTTACCACAGGACTTGGCACCTTGTTCGGTTCAAAAGTACGCGCCCGAACCTCAAGCGAGCAGCTGACGGGGATGGGAGCAATGTACTTGCGGGAGCCCTGCGTAGACTCAGAGCCGTCAACCGTGTAGAAGATCTCGGCATCGGGCGACGCGACGCTCAGCTCAAGCAAAAATGAATCAGTGAACGTGCCGGAGGGTGTCGAGAACTGCGGCGCCTGTGCCAAGGCAGGGTAGCCTGTCGTGTTTTGCCAGCCCGGCGTGGGGGACACGAAATAGCATTTCTCCTCCGATCGCGCCATATCGCCGCCGGCGATGAGCATGGGCAGCATCAGAAAGACGGGGTCGTCAGAGCCGTCGTTGAGGGCCTGAAGTGCCAAGACGTTCTTGCCCGGACGCAGCAGATGGATGCTCGCCGACAGGTCGAACTCTGCGAATGTTTCGACCGATGCGACCGAGCGCGCTGTCAGTGCAGCCGAACACCAGGTGACATCCTGCGGCGCACTGTCTTGCGCAACCTTGGCTCCGTTGAGGTAAGCCACGAATCCGTCAGCGTACTTCAGTCGAAGTAGCAGGAAATCATAAGCGGCCGGATCGGAACAGGCGAATTCGAGCCGCATCCAGAGGGTACTGTTGACGCCGAGCATTTCGGCGGCGACGTCTGTCTTGAGGTCGGCGACCCGGCCGTCAGTAAGGGACTGAACCTGCGCGGGCGATAAGGCCGTGGCATGAATACGAATGTCGTCAAGTCTTCCCAGAAAAGGCAAACCTCCATCTGCCAATGCGCCGATCTTGAGCGGCGCGGTCTCCGGCGTCACTTCCCCGCTGGCTCGAAACGTCCGGCACAGTTGTCCATCTGCGTAGAAACTGACGCTGGCTCCGTCGTAGACCCAGGCAAGATGATGCCAAGTGCCGTCGGGTACCACGTAGCCCGACCAGAAGTCTCCCAAGTCCGGTACGTACATCGCGGCTCCCCCATTGGTGCGACCGCCACCGGTACTGCCGTTGAGGTATAATTCGTAATGACCGGCATTCTTGGGCCCTTTGGCAAGGAGCACGCCGTATCGGCCGAGAGCCGCGGCTGGCGCATTGACCCAGCACGCTAGGGTAAAACTCGATCCGATGTTGATGTCCACATTGCCGAAATCGACGTAATTTCCAGTTTGGCCGTCGAACCGCAGCGCCGTCCCCTCGTCTTCGTGTCCCTGAACCCATGTCGGCCCGGGGGCACCAACGAGAACGCCGTGATACTCACTCACCTCATCGCCCACGATAACACCGGCTCCCTCATCTAACGGCCAGCGAGCCAATAGTCCCGCGGTGACAGCGCTGGTTGTGCCAAACCCAATACCCGTCCAGCCGCGAGTCCAGAATGAGTCAGCGTACTCTAAGTCTGTCCAAAGCTCGCCTTGGTCGCCGGCGCAAGGAACGTGAAAAGCCGATTCGGTAAAGGCGGGGACAAGAGAATCGACTCGCTGAGGAAGCCCGTAGGCAACGTCGCGCGCCTGGAGCGGGTAATCCTCGTACGCATGGACGACAGTCTTGCCATCCGGGGCAACTAACGCCAAGTAGCCACCGTCCTTGTCAATGCGAAAGTTCGTGTGCAGGTGCCCGGTCGCATCGACGTAGGCACTCCCGTCGGCATTTCGACCGGAAGCGAAAACCAGCAGATAGCTCCTAGCCGCAAGCTCCGTGCTCCCGGGAAAAGTCCACCTTGACAGGTCCTCCGGGTTATCCGTCAGATGCCAGCCGGCCAGGTTGACCGGAGCGCTCGCCGCATTATAGATTTCAATCCAATCCGAAAAGCGACCGTCGCCATCGGATAGTGCACCCCTATTAGCGGCCATGAATTCGGTGATGTACAGCCCGTTAAGCTGTTTGGGCAGGCTTCTCAGGCGGGTTCCGGTTGCTTCGCTGCCCTGGAGGCACACAGGTACGGTCGCCCAGACAATCACCACGGCCACACAGAACACACCAACCCAAGCTCGCACCCTCACAGGAACCTCCGATTCTGCTATGCAACCCTCACGGCCCGGGACCGTACAAGCTATCACGCGCCAATACTGCACCCCGGGCAAACGCGCCTGCGCAGGCTACGGATTGCCCCGCGTCGGCGAGTCTTCATACATCATGCGGACGCCGTCATCGGAAATCAGCTTGCCCGTTTCCTTATCCCAGATCCGCGTCCGCACGTCCATCTTGTGCTTGCCGTGACAATCCGTGCACACGTGCTCGTCGTCCGGATCGTTCGCCAGAAGCGGCTTGTGCTCGTCCACATGCTCGAGTTCGGGCTGCCCGTGACAGGTTATACAGTAAGCGCCTATTTTCTCCTTGGGGAACATGACATCCGGCGGCGTAATGCCATCCTCATCGGCGCTGTGCCGCTCGGAGATCCCGTGACACGTCTCACAGCCGACACCGACGATCTCGTGGTTCTGTGTCAACTCTTCACCGTCATAGTTCAGATGGCACACGTAGCAATAGGAATTGTCGGCCCATTCCGGCTCTTCTTCCTCGGCGCAGTCGCCGTTGGATTCCGCCGCAGCCGGCGCCGGCAGCGGCGTCACAGACTGCGCCGCCTGGGTCACCGCGACCTCGCCGTTGCTTTCGGCCGAGCCGCCGCTGCCTCCCTGATTCAAACAGCCCATCAGCCCAACGGCCAGTGCGCCTGCCAAGATACACACACAGAAAATCGAGTGTCCGTTTCCCTTCGCGTTCATCCATCGTCCTAACCAAACACACCATCAAGCCACAACTCTACACGGTGATATGGGCCCGCCTGGGCCGATTACACGTACTCCCAATCCTTGAGCCATTGATACTCAGCCGGCAGACGCGCGTACATCTCATCCCCAATGGTTTCAAGCTCCGCGCGTTCGACCAGATCCAGTTCGCGACGCTCCTTCACAGCCAAGACCATGTTATCCACCTGGTGGGTACTGATCAATCCTGGAATCGGTGCAGTGATGGCCGGATTGTTGAGGATATAGCGAGTCGCCATACGGGCCCGGCGGTCGTCTTCTTCGGCATTGGGATTGTCCGGCGAACCGTCTCCAATGAACAAGGAGTTGCTGGCGAACGGCTTGATCCCGAGGATTCCCACGTCGTGCGTTTGAACTGCTTTGAAGAAGCTGCTGCGCGGCAGGACCTTGGACTTGGCAGTATACGGCGTCACGACCACCTGGACGATGTCCGGATAGGTCTTAATAAGCACCTCGGCCCACTTACGGTCGTGGGTAGACAGACCCGTATATCGGCACAGCCCCTGTTCGCGGGCCTTGGTCAGCGCCGTCATCATTGCCTCGACCTCCGCCTGGCTATGCTGACCACCCCGTTCGAGGGCCATGAGCCGCCAGATGTCCGCATACTCGATATTACAGCGTTTCAGTCCCGCCTTGAATAGATCGAGCAGTTTGTCGGCCTTGCGATTGTCAGGAACGCGCAGCTCGCTGGCCGGGTGCGAATAGGCCAGGTAGATCTTGTCGCGTGACTTGCCCAGGGCCCGACAGTAGACTTCCGCCTCGGAATCACCGGCCAGATCGATACAGTTGATTCCCTGCTCCAGGCAGTAGTGAATGACATCCTCTCGGTTCTTCATGAACGGGCCAAACTGCTCTTTGTCGGTCGGCGCATTGTACGGATTGATCTCCCCGGTCCCGATCACCTTGTCGATCCGTTTCCAGTGCCCTCCCAAGCACACGGCTGAGACCCACAGCCCGGTCTTGCCCAGGCGGCGGTACTCCATTTTGGGATTGTAGCTACGGGTGTGGCCAATGCGCGCGGCGTTCTCCATCTCCTCTTTGGTCAGGGCGGAATGCGCGCTCCTACTCCCGGCCCCCCCCACAACAATACCCGCGGATACACGCATCGATTTGTTCAAGAAATCACGGCGGTTCAGTTGCTCAGACATACAGATCCTCCTGTCATCATGCTGTTCTATCCTTCGGCTCGGTTCAACGTGAGGTCAGCCACGTTCCGGACATACACCTATATAGTTTATTGTTTGCTTGTGTATACTATCATTTCCTTCCATTATAGGGCAATCAACACCAGACTCAACAAATAAAAATACCAATATCTAAAAAAAGACTGCTTTGTCATGTGGCCAACCAACCATATTGGTTATAATTGCCGATAGATAGGGTTGCCGCAACGCGATCTTTTCAGTACGTCCTAATACCTGTGAGGGAAGTGTGTTTGCCGAAGAACGAAGAATCAAAATATTGGATCTCATCAATGAACGACAGAAAATGACGGTGGATGAGCTTTGCGAGGTCTTTGGCGTGTCCAGCGCAACTGTGCGCACGGATCTGAGGGAACTGCAGCGCGCAGGCCTGGTCACCCGAACTCACGGCGGAGCCATTCAAAAGACCAAGACGGGCTTTGAACTCAATTCGAAGCAGAAAGAGGTCCAGCACCTCCGCCAGAAACAACGGATTGCCAAAGCCGCCTTGGCCCTTATCGACCATGGCGACCGGATAATCCTGGACACGGGCACAACCACACTCGAACTTGCCAAGCTCCTCGACGACAGACAGAACATCACGGTGATCACCAACGACCTTGCGGTTGCCGGTGTGCTTGAGGAAATGGAAGGCACTGACGTGATCGTGATGGGAGGGATCCTGCGCAAGCGTTTTCATTGCACGATCGGCATTCAAGGCAGAGACACCTGCTCCGGCCTGACGGTTGACAAGGCCTTCATGGGGGCCAACAGTTTGTGCCCGGAGAAGGGGGCCACCACACCGGACGTGGGACAGGCCGAGACCAAGAAGATGATGATCGAGATTGCCAACCACGTGATTGTCTTGTGCGACAGCAGTAAGATCAACAAGGTCTCGTTCGCCCGGTTTGCGGCGACGGATCAGATCGATATCATCATCACGGATGAAATTGACGCAGAGACGCGGACGCGATTCGAAGAGCAGGATGTACAAATCGTAGTGGCCGAAAGGTAGATTTGTCTCGAGACCCCCGCCGCGCAGCAGGAGACACAGCCCACACCGGGGGACGTGCTAGTGCACGCTGTGACTCACGCCGCATCTTCACGTTCGCCGTCTGCCATGGCAGCGTGCCTTTCGCTCAGCCGCCGGGACAAACAAGGGGGCGGTAGACGAAGCCACCGCCCCCATTCACCTTTTCTTACAAAGCGACCAAGTACTGCTCTTCAGCCGCCCCCCGGGCCGTTAGCAGTGTGCATTCCCAGGATGCGCTCACTCCTGCCGGTAAGCAGGTCATTGTCCTTCCCCGGCAAACCACTTGTCGAACAGCTCCTGGTAGAGGCCGTCAAAATCCATCCCAAAAGCTGCGGCGTCATTGTATATGCGGAATTCCGCCACGCGCCCCTGAAACGCTGCGTCGCCACCACGATTGAAGAGACTGAACCCCTGCGATCCAGCCCCGGGGGACCACGGAACCGCGTTGATGTAATGAGTGACCGTGGGGCTGTTGAGGTAAAAGACCCCCGACCGCGAATCCCAGATCAAGATGTCCCATTTCTCGGTGCCGGTGCTGCCGGCCTCGGCGGCAATAGCGCCGGTCGGGCTGAAGTTCGCCTCGTAGGTGTTGGGAGACCGGTTATCCACCCACAACATAGGCCGCTGCGCGGCATCGTCATCAACAATGTTGTGGTATGCGTTCAGGTTCTCGGGGCTGATCACCGCCACAAGAATGAAGTCGCCCGCTGAAGAAGAAGGAAGGGTGACCTGGCCGAAATGGGCGGAGCCGTCAAAGAGAACGGCCGGCCCACCTCCGGGGGTTTGAGACTGCAAAAACACAGGCGTGCCCGCGGCCGATACGCCACCCCAATCAACGACCGGATCGCCGTCCTGGAGAGCCAGAGCCGACGCATCCAAGTGAAGAACCGGTTCGGCATCGGCGACCATGCTCCCGCGGAGCTGGATGTCGTCGAAGTAGAGTACGCCGACGGCACCCGACGGGGCGGCATTGCGGTCGCCCACCCCAATGTACATCTTCTTCACGCCTGTCAGATTGACTCCGTCAGCCGCAAACTTGTCCAGGGAAATATCCCATGCCTTCCAATAAGGCGCATTGACGGCCTCAAAACCATCTTCGTGGCTCACTGCCGCACTGTTCCCGGCCAGGTCCTGCAGAGTTACATACAGCAGCTCCGGCGTGTTGCTCGCAATGCCGATATCCTGCGAGGTCGTCAACGTACCGCCAGCAACATTACCGGTCGTCTGCACATTTGTGAAGGTAGCCTCGGCGAACTGACCGGGCTTGAAGGACGACATGGCCAGGCCCACATACACCGTCTGCGGCAGAAAGGCGCCGACCTCGGTCTGCGCCGGGTCCGCCGTCGGTCCGGTCCAGTTCACGCCGTCGCTGGAGTGCTCGCCGCGAAGGATGTTCCCCTCGCGCGTTATCCGCACCCAGTGCGGCATCGCGAAGGCGTCGGCGTCACCATTGGCATCGCTCGTGCCTTCGTTCGCCGCCAACCGATGGACGAACGATACGCGATTTGCCGGTGTCACCGCCATCATCGCATGCGTGGCGCCCGGCTCCAGGGACTCGCGAACCATCACGCCCACCTTAGCCCAAACGCCGCCATCGGTGATACCGTCCACCCGGGCGGTAATGGAGCCGTTGCCGACCAGCTCCTTGTACGCAAAGTGGAAGCCGTCCGCCGTGCCCCAGATGTCTGGGCCGGCGCTGCGCAAGGTATAGGTCCCACCCGCGGCGTCGTAGCTAATGCTGCCCGGCGCCTGGGCACCCTGGTGCCAGATTCTCAAGACTTCCACACCGTTGGCCGTCCAGTTTTGGGCGGTAGCCCAAGTGCGTGCCGCCTCCGAAACCTTCGCCGCACTGTTGTCGTAGGCCAAGTTCATCGACTGACCGCCGCCGTGGACAATGACCTGCTCGGCGAACGGTACTTCGGAGTTGCCCACGACTGAACCATTCGTGTCGTCCTTCCAGCCGTCGGGCCACACGTCGAATATCCTCGACGGTTCTGTGTCCTCGTAACTTTCGAAGTCATCGACGATAAGCGATTCCTGCGTCGTGAAGCTCCAGAGATCGCCCTGCCACGTGCTGACCGCCTCGGCCTCGTTCACCTCATCGACTCTCCAGTAATACGTCGTCCCGACATTGAGCTGTCCGGGTTCATAGCGGTTCTCAGTGACCACGTCAACCATGGCATCGCCCTGGGCCACCTTCGTCTCATCCATACCGAAGTGAGCCTGGTGGGTGACCGCCTCGCGACCTACGCGCCAACTTAGAGCGGGATCTATGGACACATCGCTTTCGCCGTCCGCCGGCTGCGGTTCACGCGCAAAGGTGGGAATTTGCTGGAACTGTACTTCGCTGAGACCATACTGGCCGAGGGTGCCCCAAGCACTGTCCACGTTGAAACGAACGTACTTGGCCGCCACACCGCCCAGATCCACGATCATACCCTTTTCAGCAAAGTTGCCCGCTGCCTGGGCTAACTCAACACTGCCGAGCGTCGTCCACTCCACAGCATCCGTCGAATACTCGATGCGGACATCCTTGAGGCCAAACCCCACGATCTCCTCGGCGGATATATTGTAGTTCCATACGTTCATTTGGCGCAGTTTATACACCCGGCCGAATTCATACTGAATCCATAGCGGCTCCCCCTCGACCGAGGCAGCCAGCCACATGTCGGTATCGAGTGTCGAATGCTGACCGGCGGTCGCATCCAGCCCGGAGCCGTCAACGGTCCGTTCCGGACCGACGCCTGCCTCCGAAACGCCATTGCTGCTCGCGGCGATCCCCGTGATCGGGTAGACGAATGGCTCTACAGTAAAGCTCCAGACCTCGCCTTTGAACACCGTATTATCCGGCGGCACGTTGACCTCATCGACCCGCCAATAGTACGTCTGACCGAATTCCAACAGTCGGTCCGGAACATACGTCATGGCGCTTTGACCTGGACTCACGAGCACATCCAGCGGATTCGCAGTATCGGCGTCGTTAACGTCATCGAAGACCGTGCCGAAGTAGACATCGTGTGTATTGGCGAACTCGCCCCGTGTCCAGCTAAGCACTATGTCCCTGGGCATATCGGTCGCCGCGTCAGCAGGGTTCGGCCGACCAGGGGGCACACCCTTCATAGCCTGCTGAATCTCTTCTGCGGGCAACGCGGTGTCATAGATCCGCACGTCGTCGATCGTGCCCCCGAATGGATTCGCACTGCTCGCCAGAGAACCGATTCGAAACTCTTCCGACTCTGCAACGACCGACCGGCCCGGGACAGCCCAGGTCTTGATGCCGGTGTCCCCACCATCGACATAGCAGGTCACCGTGGTGCCGTCGTAGGTCCAGGCAATGTGGTGCCAGGTGTCATCATCGACCTTGATGCTGGACCAGAAATCGCCCAAGTCCGGGATATATGCCGCTGCCCCCCCCTTGAGACGGCCGCCGCCGCCGGTGCCCGAACCGTTGAGGTACAACTCATAGTGACCGGGATCCTTGGGGCCTTTCGCGAGGATGTCGTGGAAACTGGACACCTCCGATATCTTGATCCAACAAGCCAGCGTGAAGTTCGAGCCGATGTTGATCGCGACGTTGCCTACGTTGACATTGTTCCCTTGGACACCGGGGAATTTCAGCGCAGAGCCGATCTTCCCTTCGGTCCAAACGACGTTCCCCTCGATGCTTCCGTCATACCCTCCAGAAACGTCGGCCACTATTGCGCCGGCCCCCTCGTCCATGGGCCAATGGGCGATCAGGTCCGCTTGGGCGGATACCCCTACCAGAGCGATCGACCAACCCACAAAAAACAACATAACCATTCGCTTACACATGTCACTACCTCCTAACTATATTGATGTTTTCAGTCCAGCCCTTCCATCGCAAGACGGGCAACATGATTGTTTCGTGCATAGGGCCGTCCTCCAGATTTCTTTCTTTGTCCGATTTTACTACACGCTCTATGATTCAGTCCATAGTCTGTACGCACAGAAAACGCCATACTACCACCAAAAATAGGGCCACCCCGCCCCCCCCCCTTTGCCCCGCTTGAGGACTTCGTCGTAGCCGTAAGCCGCCGGGTCAGCGGAATCAGGCTCACCATCCTTGAAAGGACGCCACTCCCGATGTCCATCCAGATAGAAGATGTTTGAACCGGCCGGAACACCGCCGCGCATGTGCCCAGTGTAGTGCGCAAATCCCTGGGACGGGTAGCCGCCATCGATGGGAGGTCCTCCCCATGCCGACGATCTTGGATCGGCGCCTGAAGGAGCGTCGCTGAACGTTTCGTCGGTGATGAATTCAAACTGGGCCGGGTGATGTATCGGGGACAACGCCGCTTCCCTGAACCGGCGGTAGCGGTCGGTGGAATGAATCCAGCCCTTCCGGGGATGCCCCTGGATCTCAAACAGATTGTTCGGCGTCCCGTCCGGCGTCACTTTGTCCAGCAGCCAAAAATACCAAACGATGCGGAAGTACCCCATCCTCTGCCCCTTGGTCAGCCCTGTCTCGTCCTGCCACTCCCAGGGCGGGCCTTTACCCCATGCCAGGGAAAACTGCCAGCCGGCCGGATGATCCGCCCCCGGTGCATTTGAATGCTTGATCGAGGGACAATACAACGTATGCTTGTCGCCCCTGGTCCCGATCTCGTACCCATGCGGTGTCGGGCCAACAATCTGGTCGGTCGTGAAGAACGACAGCTCGTTGGCCCAGTTGGAATATGTGTTCGGCGGGAACTTGCCGTCATTCTCGCTGGCATACATCAGCATGGCCATGCCGGTTGATTTCTGATTGCCTGCACACGCCATTCGCCGGGCTTGCTCACGCGCCCGGCCTAACGCCGGCATCAGGATGCTCATTAACAGGGCGATGATAGCGATTACCACTAATAATTCGATGAGGGTGAAACCGTGTTTCCTGGTGCCCATTTTAGCGCCTCCGATATTATATGTTCCCTTGAACAAGCGCAACGATCTTACTAGGCCACCGGAAACCGTTTGTGCTAGATAGCGAAAGTTATCGAGTGGCTTCGCTTGCGGTAATATATCCTACAAATAACAATATCTGACATTATATGCAAGCAAATTAATAAAAAATAACAATAAAACCAAAATAATATGCCTCGTGTGCTTACTAGCTGTACTGTCGCATTTAGCTAAAGACATATAAGCCCTGTAATAACAGGTGGTTACAAGAACCATGGAGTCGCTTATTGTTTTGCTTTGAAACCAACGCAAATTCATAGACGCCCGCCATGTGGCGTTTCGGCCCAGATTGTCGATTTCTGCTTCTGTTCGTGGGCGAAATACTCTGCAATAGGAGTTGCTGTAACCGCTGTTCTAATAATAGGTTATGTAACATTTTGAAAATGCGACAGTACAGCTAGAGACAATTCTATTTGCCTATTTTCCTTGGTATGCACTGAGACCCTACATCATGGGTCTTTGCAGACAAACTGATAGGCCGTACCGACGCGCGGGACCAGCACCCTGTCACCCAGATCGAGCAGTTGAATCCGTTCTTGGATCCGGGTCGTCGAAACGGTATTGAAACGAAACATGCCAAAATGGTGGCAGATCATCACAGCTATTTCGGCCCGAACGAAGAGGTCCACGGCCTCATCAAGGGTGAAATTGCCCGGCACCCCCCGGCTCGAACGGCCTGCGTCGCGCCCGTTGACCGGTAGCAGCGCCACATGGATTCGGCGCGCGCGTAAGCGCTCCACCAGACCGGGATAAGGAATGCAATCGCCGCAGTGGTAGATGCGCAGTGATCCGAGCTGCACGATATAACCCAGGAAATGGTGCTCGCCCTGCTCGTTGGTCAGCAAACGCTCATGGGCAGAGGCAAGAACCTCCACCTGAGCGCTGGGTCCCAGCGGTATGACATCCCCGTCATTAACAAGAATCGTGCGCTGCGGATTATCCATGAGGGCGCAGATGCAGTCCCGCTCGGCTGCAGGACCCACCAGCCGGCACCCCGTGCTGGTTTCCAGGATGACCGGAAGAGCCTCCGGGTCCATGTGATCCCCGTGGCGATGCGTGCATAACACGTAGTCCACCACACCGGCTTGCTCCGGACGCAACGGAGCGGGCATCATGCGCACATGGTCAAACGCGTGTCCGTGATATTTTCGAGCCAGGTGGTCCGATAAATACGGATCAATCAGGAGATGGAGGCCCGCACCACTGACGCAGAAGCCGGCCTGACCCAGCCAGGAAATCCGCACAGACGCGTCGACTGCGCAAGGCTCGCGCAAGTGTGCGCCCACATCCACGGCGATTTGTCGACAAGCGATCGTAGTCACGGAAGACGCCTCTGCAAAGTGGAGGCAGAAAAAAAATCACGAATGTTGAGCACGGTCCCGACTCCGAGCCGCCACTGCGGACGTTCGGCCGCATCCACGCCGTCCACCGCCAACACGGGAACAATCCTGAATTGTCGTATCCGATCGTAGATCCCCGGCTGTGCTGCCATCGCGTTCTCCTATACACTTGATCTCAGAAAGTTGATCATGCCCTGAACGGCCGATTCAACCGCCCGGGTGATACTCTCCGCGGTGAACCCGCCGATATGCGGCGTGGCAATGCTTCTCTCGTGCGCAACCAGACGATTCTGTCCCGGCGGTTCCGTGGCAAAAACGTCCAGGGCCAGACCCGCAACCGGGCCGGACTCAAGTGCCTCCAAGAGGTCGTTTTCGTCCATAAGACAGGCACGGGACGTGTTGATCAGATAGACACCCTTTTTCATGCGGGCCAGGGTCTCGCGCGTTACCACCGGTTTTCCGTGCGCAGCCGGCGGGCAGTGAAACGAGATCACGTCCGAACCGGCCAGCAGGTCCTCAAGGTCAACAAATTGGAAGTCGCCGCCCGGCCGGAAGGACTCGTCCGGATAGGGGTCATAAGCGAGCACCTGCATGCCCAGGCCCAAGGCCAGAGAAGCCACCTGCCTGCCGATACTGCCGCAGCCGACAATGCCCAGGGTGCGCCTATACAGCTCGATTCCCTGCCGGCGCTGCCAATTGCCTTGTTTCAGGCGGGCGTCACTGAGGGGGATGGTACGTGCCAAAGCAAACATCAGCGCGATGGTCAGCTCGGCTACGCCCCGCGCATTGGCCCCTGCTGCGCGAATGATCTCGATATGGGTGCGCCGGGCCGCATCCAGGTCGATATTGTCGATTCCCACACCGTTGCGTGCAATCACCTTGAGGTCCCGGGCGGCATCAATAACCTCGGCGGATATCTTCTCGACGCCGGCCAAGTAGCCCACGCATCCGGGCAACAACCGGAAGAGCTCGGTTTCGCTCGGCTGGGCGCCGGGCGTAGAGAACACCAACTCGTATCCGGCTTCTTCCAAACGCTTCAAGGCCGGATGTCCATCTCGGGTCAGCGAACGCGGAGTCACAAGAACGCGGTTCATTCGATGACCACCCTCTCCGCTCGAAGAAATACACGCTTGGGAAAACCTTCCTGCTCGATATCGCCGTAGTTGTGACCGGCCTGCCCCGGATAGACACAGAACGAGATGAGCGGTTCGCCCCCGGTATTGATCGAACGGTGAGCCCAGTGAGGAGGGACGTAGACCATTCGTCCCCGGCTCATCGGTTCGGCGCTCCACCGGCCGTCCGCGGTCTTCATCGCCATGTAGCCCTGGCCGCGCAGACACAAATAGATCTCGGCGGTGGCAGCAACGGCGTGATAATGTCCCTTGGTCATGAAGCACTCCTCGCCGACCTGTCCCGGCTGAAGCGTGCTGATGCAGTACATCAAATGACCTTCCTTTTCCGGAACCGGCACCTCGAAGACTTCGTAATGCAAGGGATCCGCCTTCTCGGCAATGAGCCGTTCCAGAGCGGCCTGGTCCGCGTAATGACCTCGCATGTCCGAGGCCTTGCGCACGAGGTGGTTCGTAGCACGCTTCATGATCCCCTCATCGATGTCGATATCGACGGAAAAGGGATCGATCAGTTTGTCAGTACTTCGCACGTCCATCTTTGGAGTGTTCCTTTCATGGGGTCCTGGCCTGGGCGGCGATCTCCGACAGCTTGTCGAACTCGGGACCGTCGGTTGGGATATCGATGTGAAAGACCTCCGCGATGACCCGAGTCCAGCCGTGAATGAAATAGACCCAGCCGTCTTCAATCGTCAGGTTCCTCGCCTCCTGCTGGGCGCGGGCCTGGTCCAGGAACACCAGATTGCCCCGATAGTTGAACTCCCACACGATTCCGTTTTTCGGGAAGCTCACCGCATCCGTCAGCGGCGAACCCGGCGCATCCTTGCC
Source organism: Phycisphaerae bacterium (assembly GCA_016782865.1). Classification (GTDB taxonomy): domain Bacteria; phylum Planctomycetota; class Phycisphaerae; order Sedimentisphaerales; family Anaerobacaceae; genus SG8-4. The sequence continues at coordinate 18,863 of JADHXR010000070.1, read as the reverse complement.
CAGCCCGGTGGCATTGACCACAAGAGAACCCGGCGCGAGTTGATCGACCACGGCGTCGTTTTCGGCCGGCGTGGGACAGTGACGATACACCATCTCGATTCCTGGATTGATCTGCTTGTGGATGCGCTGCATCTGTTCGAGCCGCGGCTGGCTGCGGTTGGTTACATAAATGCGGGCGGGAGACTCGCTCCGGCCTTTGTGTTTCATGAAGTACGTCGTCAGAGCCAGCGAGGAGCCTCCCGCGCCGAGTAAACATAGTTCCGCCCCGGACCGCCGCCAGTAGTCGTCTGCGACGAAAGCTTCCAGCGCCAGCCCGCTGGTAATCGGGTCCTTGGCATGCCCCCAAAGCGCCCCGTCACGTTTGGAGATGCAACTGATCTCCCCCAGCAACTCGGCATAGGGACCCAACCCGTCGAACAGATCGCGACAAGCGGCTAACAAGTCGATCTTATGCGTGGTCACCAGTCCGCCGACGGAGTGCCGATCATTCTTGATGAAAGAGACAACGCGACGATATACCTCCGGGTCATCGTGCCACCTGCAATCGATCCCTTTGATCAGACAATCGCCCAATCCAAGATGGCGCGCCCAAGCGGGAAAAACTTTCATGATCGAGGATTTACCCGTGGTCACGCCAACGAAATAGAAGGTTGGACGCTCTGCGGGTTCAAGATCAAATGCGGTCATGTGTTTCCTTTAATGTACTATCCAGATCGAGCGAGCGCTCCGACAGCCCGAAGCTCCCCCCCAGACCGGCGAGACCACCGTTAGTCAGAAAACGTCTTGAGCGCCTCGCGGTCGCCCATTTCCGTTAGCAATTGCTTCAATCCATCGAGGTTTTGCTTGAGGCTCTTCTCGGTATCGACATCACCCCGGTGGTCCAAGATGCCAATCGGGCCGCGGTAGCCGCTCTTGACAATGATATCGAGCAGTTTGCGATCATGCTGTCCCTGACCCAAGGGCAGAATCAGGGGCTTGGCCCCCGTATTCATCCCGTTGAGGTTCAGGCAGAACAGATAAGGCTTCATCAGCTTCAACACTTCCGCGAAATCTGCAATGTGTTCATGACCATGGTGCAGGTTGTAGATGATGCCAACGTGCTTGGCATCGGCATTCTCGCGCAGCCACCGGCATACCGCCACCAGGTTCTGCGGTTCGCCGCCCCAGCCGCCATGATTGTACAAGGCAAGTTTGCAACCCAACTCGCGCGTCTGCTGAACCAAGGGCAGCAATCCCTTGGCGGCCGCGGCCACCTTCTCAGCCTGCGTGCCTGTCGCGGGAGCGCCAAACGTTGTCCATATCTGCGGCTTGATGCCATGCTTGCGGATCAAAGACGCCATCGTCGGGTGCCAACCCCAGAAGGCGAAGTATTCCAGGTCGTGCGCCTTGTAGGCCAGGATCTCCTCCTCAAACGTCGGCACATGCTGCGCGCGCCAATCGTACGCCACCTTCTTGAAGCCAAGGCGCTGCAACATCTCGGCGCGCTGCTGCGGGTTCCGATTTGACGGATCGAACGGCACGATGCACCACGCGACGAGGTTATCCTTCGCAAAGACACTCCCGGCAGGAGCGTTTTCAGTACTGGCGCGCACACGGACCATTGCGACACCAGCAAGCAATACACCAGCAATGAGAACACTATACTTCTTCATGACGATAGCTCCTATATATCAGTTGTCCTGCTGATCCCAATCGCGGTTGAGGAGATCGAGCAACTTTTTGTAGTGTTTCTGACGGGAACGATACATCCGCGTCATTCGAGCCCCAGCCCGGTGACGCGTCCCTTTGCGCACCCACTTCGCGGCCACGGCCGGTAGGTCTTTGAACAGACCGGCGCCGACGCCCGCCAGCATGGCAGCGCCCATGGGAGCCCCCTCGCTACAGGCAATCTGCACCACCGGCATCGCCAGCACCGCACTTTTGATCTGATTCCACAGGGCACTGTCCTGACCTCCTCCGGTAACGCGAATCTCGCGCAACTTCAGGTCTGGATATAGCCCCGCAAAAATGTCACGATAGATACCATATTCGAGGGCCACTCCCTCCAGCACGGCCCGGTAGAGATGTCCCAACGTATGCGACCACTCGAGTCCAATCCAAGCCCCGCGCAGGTGCGGCGCGCTGGGGCAGACACGCCCGCCCAGATGGGGAATGAACAAGGGCCCGGCCTCCGGATCGGAGACCTTTTCGGCCATTCGGTTCAATCGAGCCAAAGTAACCGCTCCGGCCTTCCGGCCGTGATTGGCCACCTCGCGGCGAAACCACTCCAGATTCATGCCGCCGCCGTTGATATAGGCGTATGGATGCCATAACCCGGGCGTGGCCGCCTGGCCGCAACCGAGCGTCTCATGTTTGCTGTCGGCCCGGAAATGACTGGTAGTGGCGGCGAACACGGATGCCGTGCCGGCCACATCGACGCAGATCCCCTCCCGGGTAGCCCCGCAGGCAAGAAACGAAGCGGCGGTGTCGCCGCAACCGGCCACGACCGGCGTGCCCGCGCTCAGGTTGCAGCGACGGGCCATGGAGGGCGCAATGTCGCCGATGATTTCAGCCGGGGAGACGATCCGAGGCAGCTTGCTTCGATCCACGTCGAAAACGGCGCAGAGGTTGTCGTCCCAGGCACTCTTGCGGTTGTCGGCGAACCCGGAAAAATGCAGATAGGTCGTATCGATAAATGCGTTTCGACTGTCCAAACCGCAGAGGCGCATTGCTGCATACCCACCGGGCTGGACGAAAGAGGCGATCGAGCGGTAGATTTTACGGCGTTCGTGTTTCCACCAGAGAATCTTGGGGCCGTGATTGAAGCTGGGAGCACAGCCGGCCTGATCCAGGACTCGATCCCCGGCCTGCCGCTGCATCGATTCGATGTACGCGGCGCAACGCGTGTCCAGCCAGGAATCGTAGGGCGTGACATTGCGTCCGTCTGCGCCGATTCCCACGACGCCGGCCATCTGCCCGTCAATCCCCACGGCAACCACCGATTGCGGCGAAACCCCGGACTGCCTAACGCACGTTCGAATCGTCTCACAAACCGTGCGCACCTGATGCTCTGGGTCCTCCTCCACCACGCCGGCACCCGGCTGGTGCAGGCGCGACCTCCGCACGGCTGCGGCCAGGCATTGTCCCGACTCGGAGAACAGCACCGCCTTGCTGCCTTGCGTCCCGATGTCAACTCCGATGACTGCCTTCTCCACCATCGATCCTGTCCTGCCGATAACGGTGTGTTTCGTCTATTTCGCGTGTCCGTCAAATGCGATCATGCAGCGCAGCCCGAGGCCTTGGGCCGTGTAGGCAAACGCCTGCCGGATCTCCGCAATGTCGAACGTTTCCGTGATGAACTCCTTGACGGTCAGCGTGCCGCGTCCAACCAGCGAGAGAACGGTACGAAACTGTCTCATGCTGGCGCGCGTCGTGCCCGTGACCATAAGCTGCTTGTAGTGAATGAGATTCGTGTCCAAGTGAACCTCCGATGCATTCGTCGGAAGTCCCCCGAAGAACAGGACTCTCCCGTTGACAGCCGTCAGTTGCAGAGACTGCTGCTGGGCCTCAGCGGAAGGACACGCCGTGATACAGACGTCCACGCCCCTGGCGCTCGTGAAGTCCATGATCTTCCCTTCTATATCGTTCGCATCGAGCGCAACGAGCGAAGCGTCGATGTGGCGACATCGCAGCAGACGTTCCGAGTTGAGGTCACTGACAAACACCGTTGAGGCGCCACCCAGCTTGGCCATTTTGGCGTGCATCAGGCCGATCGGCCCGGCCCCCATGACCAACACCGTATCACCGGGACGAAGCGCGCAGCGCTCAAAACCGTTGTACACACAGGACAGCGGCTCGGCCAGTGCCGCCTCGACGAAACTCATCTGAGGCGGGATATCAATCACATTGCCCTGGCGCACGGCGACGCTCGGAATCCGAACGTACTCGGCAAAGCCGCCGTCAATGTGAATACCGAGGGCGCGGTAGTCGGCGCACAGATGCATGTTGCCACTGACGCACTGATCGCACAGACCGCAGCCCATATTGGGCGCGACAGCGACGCGCATCCCTGTCTTAAGGCTGCTGACATCCGATCCGACCCGCGCGATCACACCGCTCAGCTCGTGCCCCAAAATGCGTCGCGTACCACTGCTAATGGCGGCGTGGCCGTAGCGCAGAATGCGGACGTCCGTACCGCAAATCAACGAGGCCTTGGTACGAAGCAGAACGTCACCCGGCCCGATCTCCGGCTGCTGCGTGGACTGGACTTGAATACTGTCTTTGCCGAGCAGCAGCGCCGTGCGCATGCGCTCGCGCCCGTTCACTTTAAGCAAGGGTCACCCTCTTTCCGGTCTCGGCCGACTCCAGGGCTCCTTCGAGCACCTGCATCGCCTTCATTCCGTCGTAAAAGTTGGGTTCGATTGATCCACCTGTAGCAATCGCACGGAGGAAATCGACGACCGCATGATGAAACTCATGTTCATAGCCAATGATGTGGCCGGGGGGCCACCAAGCCGCCATATAGGGATGCACCGATTCCGTGGCGAGGATGGTCCGGAAGCCCTGCGTGTTGGCCGGGTCGTCGCGCGAGAACACTTGTAGCTCGTTCATGCGCTCGAAGTTGAATGCGCAGCTCCCCTTGCTACCGTAGATCTCGAAATAGTTGTAGTTCTTTCGTCCCGGAGCAAATCGCGACGCTTCGAATGATCCGAGCGCTCCGTTCTCAAACTGCACCACCATAAACGCGGCGTCTTCCACGGTCACTTTGCCGGTGCTCTTCCGGCTCGTTTTCGCGCTGAACGCCGTGGGACCGCCCGCTTCGGCAACGGAGCGCTCGGTGATGAAGTTGCTCGTCATCGCAGTGACGCGGCTGATATCTCCCACCAGGTATCGGGCCAGGTCAACACTATGGGAATTCAAATCGAAATGCGGCCCTGCGCCGGCGTATTGCCGCTGGAGCTGCCAGACCAGAGGAAAGTCCGGATTCACGATCCAGTCCTGGAGGTAAGCACCGCGCCAATGAAAGATCCGACCGATTTTCCCTTCTTCGATGAGTTGTCTGGCCAGACGCACGGCCGGACATCGTCGGTAGTTGTGGTTTAGGTAATGCACGATCCCACTGGCTTCAGCGGCCTCATACATCGCCTGCGCCTGGGCGGCGCTCAACGCGATAGGCTTCTCGCAGAAGATATGCTTGCCGGCCCGGGCCGCCGCGACTGCAATCTCATGATGGAGATAGGTCGGCACGCAGATGTCAATGATGTCGATGTCCTTCCTTGTCGTCAGCGTCTGCCAATCGGTTTCAATCTCCGCCCAGCCCCAATTGTCGGCGTACTGCTGCGCCGTTTTCTTATTGTTGTCGCAGATGACCTTCATCACCGGCTGGACATCCAGGTCGAAGAAATGTACGGCGTTTTTCCAGGCATGGCTGTGTGTCTTACCCATGAACCCGCCGCCCACCATAGCCACATTTATCTTTTTCATATCGTTCAACTCCTGTCTTTCTTACGGGCCATCCACGCGCAATTCTGAATCAAAGCCGTTCTATCCGGAGGTCGAAGATCCTGCCCATAAACTCCATCTCGGTTATCCATTTTCCGGACAGCAGGCACTGATGGTGGGAGCAGGCCCCGGCCATCAGTCGGTGTCCGTCCGGGACTCTAAGCACGGCCCCGTTGAGGCAGTGCGAGCCGGGATACTGGACGTACTGCTCCAGCTTGCAGTCTACGACCATCATCTTGTTCAGCGTCGGGTCCAGCTTCACCATGGTCGTCGACCCCAGTGGCATACGCGCGTCTATGGCCGTGGCGTTTTCGTCAACGATGGTCAGCACCTTGGGCCGAAGCGTCCACTCGCTTGCCTGTACGCTCGGTACAATCCCCAGGTACCCGCAGTGCGCCAGGAGCATACAATTGTCCGGGTCGTCAACCTCGGGGAAGCAATCGATATGCTCGTGCTTCAGCGGCGCCATTCCCATCAGGGACGGATAGATGTTCGTCATCATGATGGGAGCACCGAGACAATGGTGGGCGAGATACTTGGTCAGCAGACTCATCGTATCCGCCTCGCAACCCCAGACGATTCCCTTTTCTTTGAACAGCATGTCCCATGCCAGGCAAGGTGTGGTATCGCTGAAGTGGGATTCGTTTAGGCAGTTGATCCCTATCCCCTTGATGGCAGGATCGTTCTCAATTTCTTCCCTGGCCGCCAGGTACATTTTCAGCGCGCTGTACAACGCTTTCTCACTGACGCCCTCCGTTGTCAGGTCCCAGTCCTTAGCAACGGCCTGCGCCCGTTCATCCGGAATCTCCCGGGCCCGCGCGCCGAACTCCTTGAAGCTTTTCTTGACAATGGTGACACCGAACTTGTCTTTGATCCGCTGCGCGCACTGGTCCTCCCACCAGTAGAACCGCTTGAAGATGTCGGCCTGAAACCCCTCGCCGGGGTCGTCCTGGATCACAAGAAACGTTGTGCGACGCATGTCTCGCTTAAGCGCCAAGGACCGGCAGAGCATTTTCGTATGCTCCGGATTGTAGGGCGCGATCATCTCCACACCTTCGGTTTTCATGAACGAGACGATCTCCCAGTCCCACATCGCCATCGTACCGAATTCGGAAGTGATGACCAAAAGGGGCACATCGATCTTCCGGAAGTCCTCAACCCGGCCGTATGCATCCCCGAGTAGCTGAGGAAACACGACCGCATCTGCATCCGGAAGGGTCGTGCCCAGTGCCGTCGGCTGCAAGAACGCTGCCTCATCGACCAACAGGTCCTTGAGTACACCCAACTGTCTCTGAAAATCCTCGTCTTCGGCCGACTTGAAATACACTGGTATCAGTTGTGCTTTCATCTTCTCAATCCCGTATCAATCACTTCATAGTATATGTCGGATTCCTAACCCACGCGTGCAACAAAACCCTCACAAGTCACCTGTAAGAGCCCTAAGTTGATTCACACTCTCCTGAACGATCTTGTCTTCATCATCGGTATAATCAGGGTGCAACGAGTCGATCTCCAGTGCCAATACTCCCTCATAGCCGGCATTTTTCAAAGCGATCGCAACACCCTTGACATCCACCAGCCCCTTGCCAATCGGAACGCTCGAAAAGAAGTACCACGTATCAGCAGGTACGCTCTCCAGCAGTTTCACGTCCTTGACATGCGTGGCCAACACGTGCTTACCGAGTTTCTCGGCCGCCTTCACCGGATCGTCCAGGACTCTGACAAAATTGCCCGTATCGAAGTTGAGCCCCAGGTACGGCGAGCCCACATTGTCCAGCAACTGCAGGATCTCGTCCGCGTTAAAGTCGATGTGATTTTCAATCGCCATCTTGATGTCATATTGCTCAGCGGTCCGGGCCGCTTTCCGGAACATCGTAGACAGACGCTCAAGCTGCACCTGATGCGGCTCGTTTCTGAATATCAAGCTACTGCCCACCACCCGCATCACCGGCGCACCGATCTCCCTGGCATACTCGAAGTTCTCCAGCATTTTGTCGAACTCTTGTTCGTTGGTGCCACCCTCCAGCCCATCGGGATGTCCCCAAGCCCAGACCCTCTCCAAGCCGGCCTCGTCCAGCATGCCCTTGATTTCGGACAAATAGGCCCGATCCAGGCGAACGAAGCATGACTCCAGTGACACCCCATCGACCTTCAGTTCCTTGGCTCGGTCGATGAAATCGTTCAGAGTCCATTTTTGGGAGGGCTGCTCTTGATGCGCGTAGACCTCACCAAAATAGCGGTGGTAGCAGTAACTATCGATTCCGATCTTCATCTCTGTATCTCCTTCATCGCGCTTCGTAGTTCAGATACACCGGCCGGCCCTCTTGTATGGCCTGATTCCCGGCCTCGACCACTTTCACCGCCATCATACCGTCGTACCCGGTCGCAACCGGCTCCGTATCGTCGCGCACGCAGGCCATAAAGGCCTCGTCCTCAGCCATGTACGCCTGGGCAAAAAGGTCTCGCCAGCTTGCAACGGCCGATTGCACGATCTCACCGCCCCTCCTGCACACAGCGACCGATCCATCGGCCAACTGACCCACAAACAGAATTCCCTCGGTGCCCAGCACTTCGAGCCGAGCGTCATAACCATACTTGACGGACACAGCTCCGTCAATGAAGCCCTGCATACCGTTGGCAAAAGAAGCCACCAGCGACACATTGTCGTAGAAGTCGGGGAATTCCGCTCGTGCCTCCGGGCAACGATAGTTACCGGCAATCGCGTAGACGTGTGCGAACTCGCTCTCGGTGAACCAGCGCAGCGTGTCGATATCGTGGCTGTTGACCTCGGCCAAAGGGCCGTTGCTGACGCCAACGTCGTATTGCCATCGCTTCGGAAGACTGGGGCCACGAGTCAGTGACTTGACTAGCACGACCTCACCGATATCACCCTGCTGAACCACCTCTTTTGCCTGCTGAAATCCCCTGTCAAAGCGTCTCATGAACCCGATCTGCAGCTTGACACGATTCTCCTCGGCCGCCCGGATCATCTCCGCACACTGGACCACACTCATCGCCATGGGTTTCTCGCATAGGATATGTTTGCCGGCCCGAGCCGCCGACACGACGATATCGTGGTGCAGTCTCGTGGGTGTGGCCACGATAACGGCATCGATACCGGCGTCCTCCAGGGCCTCTCTGTAGTCTCCATACGACAGCCCCACACCAAGTTCTCGACATCCTTCTCGGCAAAGGCCCACGTCAGAATCCACCAGGGCAGCCACGCGCGCACCGGCGAGTTGGGCAACGGCACGGGCATGGATCATGCCCGCGCGCCCGGCCCCAATGATGCACACGCCAACTTGCTCGTTCTTCATGGGCCCAAAGCCCCTTTCACTTTCACATTAGAATTATCGTTCATTATCATTATACCGCCATGAACCTTTATTGCAACACAAAACGCGTACATTCGATAGTTAAAATGAAAATCTATCTACAGCTTGTTGAATAACACATTAGAGCCCCTTGGCGTCCTGATTCCACAATATTCTATATTTAACCCATGGTCTCATAAAATGAAATGAGACGAAGTTTTTCCGGTGAAAAAGCAGGGGAATTGTGTATCTTGGTAAGACTGTGGTATTAAACTTTTGTGCCGAATTCAGGGTTTATGATGGTGGATAATAGCGAAGTATGAAGTATGAAGAGAGCCGCTCATCTGGTCCAGTTTCAGCCTTTAGCCTTCTGTCTTCTTTCTTTTTTCACCCTTCACCTTTCATCCTGATATGGAACGACCTTTGTCAACGGATTAAATCCAATATTTTTCAATTTATTTTCTACATCTTATTTTATAAAGAGGCTTTGGTGCAGGCTGCTTCGACGATGCTTCAGTCTGATATTCGTAGGTTAGCCTTTTTGCAAAGACCAGAGCTAACAGGGATATGCTTCGTCAAGAACTGGGCTTTCTTCGGTCGTGAATACAGAGGTTTGCCACTGCTCACATAGGATGGAACGCCTATAGTTCCTATCATGCCTGCACCTAAGCCATATTTATCCTTTGTCTTTATGCATCATTTCGTTTTTACCATAAAACAGCTTGTTCAAAAACAGTTTGGGCCAGCAGACAGATTTGGGAGACCGGGGGGGGGGAATCTTCTGCTGGTGGGCCCCGGGCTGTTTTTGAACAGTTCCTTTTTTACAATGATCCGCATTAAGGCCATAATGAGTCGATGTGGCGTACTTCAAGAGTACTCCATAGATCGGGGAGTTTTCTGGTCGAACAGGCCTTACGCATTATGGAACGACGATGAATCGCGTTAGTCTGACACGTAGGGGATTCGTCAGGCTCATTCTCTATGGTATTAATGCGGATTGTTGTTTTTATTTCATTGTCACGCCGATCAAAGCGATACACCATCGTATCGCTGGACGAATCGGTCCATTCGATGATGTCGATGAATTCTCCGCGGATTTTGTCAAGAAGTCCCATTCTTGCCTCCAGAAACTAATGATAAACCTGCCAATGCTCGTTTGTCCGTTGGCGGTCCACCTCGACCTGCGGCCCGAACGCCGGACCGTCTCAAAGTGGATGCCCCAATCTCTGGGAGGATCTTAACCGACAGCAGCGTCTTGTTCAAGGGAGAAGCTAAACAGGTGAGTGTGAAAAATACGGCAGGGATTTCAGGTCTTCCCGAATCCCTGCCGTTTCGATCAACTTCTTAGAGCAATAAGTACTCTCGCGAATCTTGGCTTCTTACCTGCCCTTTTTCTTGCTCGGAGCCTCTTGCGGAGCAGCTTCGGCCGGGGCGGCAGTCATCTCAAGGACCGGTGATTCGAGCCCCGCCTTGGCCAGAGCGAAATAGAGCACAGCACCGACGATAAAGGCCATCAGCGGTGCGGCTGGGATGTTCACCTTGCCCACGAGCGGCAGGTTCACGAGCGGCATCATGCCCACGATAAAGCCGACAACCCATGAAATCCAGCCGGCCGGGTTAAAGCTGGCCCGAGGACCGGCCCATTTCTTGCCGGCCAGGATGTAGTCAACCATCATCGCACCGCATACCGGGCCAAACGAAGCTCCAATAACACCGAAGACACTCATCACATCCGCTGCCCAGCCCGTCACGGCAAGCAGAATACTGACGGCTGTGCCAATACCTACCGTGATAAAGGGATTCACTTTCGGCAAAGTGGTTTTGAAGCTGTTGGCGGCAATGAACGAGGAGAAACACGCGGGCGGGAAGGCCGCCAACGCGAGCAGCCACATGAATACGGCGCCGGTCTTCTCGCCAATTAGTACGCCCATAAGTTGGGTCGGATTCAAGACGGCTGCATCTGTCGCCTTGCCCGAGCCAAACGCACCTGCAACGATTAACAACGCAAGCCCCCCGGCAAAGATGGTTGCTCCAGTTATCCCGACCAATCCGCCCATGCTCACGTCCTTGGCATCCCGACTGTTCATGCCAAAGTCAGTTCCGGCGGCGCCTGCCGTCGCAAAGAAACCAATAATGTATGTCAACAGCACTGCAATCACGCCCATGGTGGTCAAGGCGCCCTCCGCATCGGCGGTCACTCCGACCTGGGCCGGTTCAAAAGAGCCCACCCCGCCGACAGTACAGAAGAACAATATGACAAGTATGCCCAACGGGATCAGAGGCAGATATGTGGCCACCTTGGCGACATACTGGATTCCCTTCAAGCCCATAAAGGCCGCCGCTGCCGCCCAGATAATGGCAACGATAATATGGGGAGGTGTGCTGATAACCTCCAGTAGGCCAAGATCCGGATAGAACGGTTTGACAAGGAATGCCGCCGAGAAACAGGAGTTGACGCCTAACCAGCCGAACTGCAGCAAGCCCATCACAAAGCCGGGCATTATGAAGCCCCCAGTCGCTCCGTAGGTGGAGGTACCGACGATATAGAGGGGCAGACCAGTTTTCATACCCAGCATTGCAGGAACCAGGTAGTAGAGAAAATGGCACAGCAATGCCGCCAGGATCAGACCTAAAAGTGCAGTTCCCAATCCATGCGACAGCACACCGCCGAGAGCCCCGGCTCCCCCAGGAACATCCTGCCAGAAGACAAACCACAGCATAATCCCGGCATAAGTGGGTGCCGTGTTCTTGTACCAGGGGGCCCGATTCCCAGACGGGTTGGGTTTGGCCATGCTAACATAATCTGGTAACGCTCCGTTACTCATAATTCGATCTCCTAAAGATAACTACCTCGAACTATATACCACCGGCACTTTACCGGATTCTCCGCAATATACCAGTTGCGCGTCAAGACCACCAGTTTTTTTGGTGCGTTGAGCAGAAATTTGTAGGCCGTGCCGAGAGGGCTAATCCGTCGTTGGGATTTGAATTCTCTTGCCGTCGTTCATCGCCGATTCGTGGGCACAGATTCCCGTCATGGTCCAGTTCGCGGCCGTTGCTGCATCGACTGCCGACTCTCTGCCTTCAACGATAGCGCGAACAAACTCATGTGTCATGTGCGGGTGTGAGCCGCCGTGTCCGCTGCCCTGGATGAAGGACGTGTGCTCATGTTCCTCATCATAAACGCCGTGACCGGTAAACGGAGCTATCTCCTTTGGCAGCAGGCGTCCGTAGTCGGGAACCTCTATTCTTTCAACGTCTTCGTAGCCCGAATAAATAGCCGGGCCCTCGCCTGCTGTCTGCTCCCATTCGAACGACAGTTCAGTGCCGTACACGTCGAAACTCTCTCTATACTGTCTGATGGTATTGAACAGCGACCTGGTCACCTCGCAGGCAAGGTCGGAGTCGGCGAGTTTGATGACGGCGGTTTCAGCCGCGAAAGGTGAATTGTACTTCTTGATGTAATCTTCCTGAATTCGCCCTGAGCCGTGACATACAACCGATTCGGCTCTTTTTTTCGCAAGGCACAACAAAGGACTTACGGCGTGCGTTGCGTAATGCATCGGCGGGAAACCATACCAGTATTCAGGCCAGCCGGGCAGGCCCATGTTCTGCTGGTGTGAGCCTCGCAAGAATTGAATCTTGCCTAACTTGCCCGATTCGACAAGCTCTTTGGCGTAGAGGAACTCCCGGCTGTACACGGCCGTTTCCATCATCATATAGACCTTGCCCGCTTTCGCTCTCGCCTCGGTGATTGCGAGACAATCCTCCGTGGTGGTGGCCATCGGGACGGTGCAGCAGGTATGCTTGCCCGCCTTGAGTGACTGAAGTGACATCCAGGCATGGTCGGCAATCGGCGAAACAACGTGGATAGCATCCACCTCGTCGATACCCAGCAGGTCTTCGAATTTCGTGAAGCGTTTTTCGATACCGAACTGATCACCTATTTCGTTGAGGTGCTCTTGGTTCCTCTGACAAATGGCGTGACACTCGGCGTCAGGGTGTCTTTGATAGATCGGAATGAACTCGGCTCCAAACCCAAGTCCCACAACGGCAACTTTGACTTTTTCCATGGCTCAAATCTCCTTTCCTTCTCTGTCCTTGTGGCAAGTTCTATGGACGAAGCTGCTGATCAAACTCGCGTTCATTCAGAGAAAGTACCGATCGGAAAGTCGTTTGGCAAGCTTTTTCTGCCCTGCGATCAAGGTCAGGCTTCTCAAGCAACCGTGGACCTGTGTTTGCCCAAGAAGGCGTGTCATCCCGATTTCAAGCCGAAGGCACAATGGTGTGTCATCTCGACTTCAAGCCGTAGGCGGAACGGAGAGATCTGTCTTTAAATAGATTCCTCCGCTCCGTCCCAACTTGCGCTGGGACTCCGGTCGGAATGACGATGGGTGGGGAGCCTCATCCCGATTGTCGTTTATCTGTAGATGGGGATGGTTCTTCCTGGGCCAAACACGCACGTTCAGACTGTGATCGAGGAGTCCTGAACCGTTGTCTCAAACCCTGTCCTGCTCTATTCCCTTGCGGACATCAGCTTTTCGTACTCAAGCGGGTGCTCGCGCAGCATTTCCTCACGGGACATCCTGCCGTGCCACCACAATAGAGTCCCCGGGAAACGAGAGGGATTGAAATGAACGTTGTAGAAATGCCAGACGAACAATGCCAGGGTCGCCAGGATGGCCTCGTCGGCATGAATTTCAGCCGCCAGTTCGTACGTCAGCCAGGGAGCGTATCGCCCAGTTGCCTCGGGGAACCACTGCGCCAATCCCGTGCTGATAATAATGACGCAGCCCCAGTATACCGCCCAGTAGTCGAACTTCTCGCAATATGAATACCTGCGGAACCGCGGGCGCTCCTTGCTCAAACCGAGAAAGTACAGGGAATTCTTCATTACATCGGCTACGTCCTTGGGCTTGGGCAACAGTTCGAGGAATTCGCGGCGTCCTTGGCGCGTTAGGATCGTGTACAACAGGTGGTAAATGGAAATCAGTACGAGCGAGACACCAAAGGCGCGATGAATGTGGCGAATTGTCGCTATGGGCCCAAAGAATCTCACCACTGACTGAGTCCAGCCATACTCAGGCCTGCCCAGACACCACAGCGGTATTCCGGTGAAAATCAGACCCAGAGTGCCCAGAAACAATATAATATGCTGGACGCGGAACTGAAGACCAAAACGCTGAACATACTCTGGTTCCACGGTCGCGGCACCGTTTGACTTTTTCATTGCTTCCTTTCGCTCCCCGGCTTATTTTGCACTCATTTTTGTCATGAAACGCCTGAACAGGTCACCCATGATATGAAGAATCAACAGGGTCATCACGGTTATGATCATGTACTTGAAGAACTTGTTGACTGCCACATGCGTGGGCCCGCTGGCCTCGTGCATCTGATTCATCTCTACAAACGACCCGGCACGATTCTCAACCGGCGTATCTACTGCAATCTTGCCGAAGAAGAAAGGCGCGCCGGGAGAGTGACAATCCTCGCAACGGCGTGCGCCGAGCGACTGAGCGGCCGGCCGGACATTGTGAGCTATCGACCAGAGATAGGGCTTGGCTGCGGGATGGTCGTCCTCTTGTGACAAATCGCCGGAATCGTCGAAACTGTACAAATTGCCGGCGCTAACGTAGAGAGGTTTGCCCTCCACGGAGCCGGCCACCACCTTGAGACCCGTGACGATATTGTCTATGGTCAAAGCGGGCCAGTCGCCGGATACCGGTCGCTCCACATCAGCCAGAGCGGCGCCGACCACCGAGGTAACAGTTTCAAAAGCAACCGGCGTAATACCCTGGTCGGTCAGGCTGGCCCAGTACGAGGGCCAGATCAGCTTGTGCGGCGCGATCTTCCCGTCATCGCCGGTGGCGTAAACAGGCGTGACAATATGTGGAAGAGCCTCATGAGATTTGTTGACGCCGATCGTTCCCAGTCGATGCGCCCGCGAGGTTTTGACCAAAATAGTCTCATCGCCGGGCCAGGGGCCGCTGTGGCACGCGGTGCAGCTTAGTTTCTCAAGATGCACGGGCGGAAGATCCTCGTGCTCGGGCACCGGCGCCCCAAGCCGACCGGCAACGGGGACTTCGTCACCGGCGCCGGGCAGGTGGCAACCCCGGCAGGAAGAGGTGGCCGCCAGCGGATTGGCCGAAGTGTCGGCCTCACCTTCATAGCCACGGACGATCCCATGGTCGATCCCGTTTCGGTGGCAATCGACACAGGTCAACCCCGCCGTCATGTGGATGTCCTCGTCGCCCGTCCACTTCTCAGTGTGCTCGTCCGTCAGATACATGTTCGAGTGACAGAAATAGCATCGATTGGACGGCGATTCTCTCAGGATGTTCAACAGGACCGTTTTCTTATCGCCGAATGTGTTCGCCCGATAGGTGATGCCGGGCGGCACCTTCTTGGGATCGTTCAGCGGCTCGGGCATCATCGGATCATACGTGTCCGGCATGTCTTTGGCCGAGCCGGTTACCGTGGCAAAGCTCGTCGTCGCCGCGGCGGCCCAGCGGAAGTTCTCCCGCTTGACCTGGGCATCGTACTCGGCCTGGTTATGTCCGGGATCGCCGTCATGACAAGACAGGCAATTGATCTGGAGCTTGCCCGATACGAACGACCGCATAATATCTTCCGGCTTCTCTGGATCAAGCTCGCCTGCGCCGCCGCCGGGCAGGTGCCTGCCGAAGATCTTCAGAAACAGCCTGTCGGAGAGGCCCGCCTGTCGGGGCGTGAACGTCCCGGGCCAGGCGCGATGCGAGATCGGAATCTGAGTTCCGCTGCGTCCGTCGGTCAGTATCCAGGGCTCCCCGGGCCGGCCCGGCGGTACGTTTGCGTCGGTCGCGTTGAAATGCCAGCCGGTCGCGATGACGTCGTAGCTGTGACAGACGCCGCCGCAGGTTTGTTTGGTCGAAAACGGCAGAAGCGGATCGTCGTCGGGGCCGATCTCGTCGCCCTCTTCGGCGAGAAGAGGAATCCGGTGGATCGGATGGGCCATGCTGCCGTCGCTCTCGTCGCCCAGTAACTTCGGCACGGTATCCGCCGCGGCAGCACAATAGCAAAATACCAGCAAACACAGAAAGGCGGTCAACACTAATCCATTCTTCAATGTAGGCTCGGTCCTTAAATTTTCACTGCATTAACATTACTCGAACGAAACGGCTACGTGAAACGACGACTTACACCGCAAAGTCCGCCGCGCTGAACTCCAGCTTCTTGCCGGCAGCTATCGCATCATTAACCTTCAAGACACTCACGGCAGTCTCGTAGCCGACTTGAGCGGGGCAGTTTAGCTCGGCCTTGCCGCGAACTGCATCGAAGAAGTTTTCGAGGTGCGGCATATGATACGGCTTATTCTCCATTGTCACAGGTATGTCGTAGCTCGGCGGCTTCGGCGTCTCACGCACGTCCAGAACCGTGTCGGCGGCAGGTTTTGCCTCTTCTTCCTCTTTCTCCGGCTCCGCGATGTAACCCATCTTGGTCCATTTTTCCCAGTTCTCTGCCGGAACCCACGATTCACGATAGACGGTGCCGCGGCCCGAGGCCTCGGAAATCTGCAGAGTGCCTTCGTCACCCATGAAGGTCTCAAAATATCCGTTGGCGCTGTTGGTCGTTATCGTCTGGTAGAACGCTCTGACGGTTCGGTCTCCGAGATCATACTCATAGATAGCCATGACATTGTCATACCAGTCGTTGTCCTTCCAGTAATCGACGCCGCCGCTGGCCATTACGGCCTTGGGATGTGTACCGAGGAACCAGCTATAGATATCGATCTGATGCGAACCCAGATCGACGATCGGGCCACCTCCGAGCCCCTTGAACCAGCGCCAGTTTCTGAATTGATCCATCGACTCGAAACCGTACTTTTTCAGTGTCGGCTGGTCAATAGGAGCATTCTTCGGCCACCCCAAAGGCTCGCACGCCGCCTTGCTGCGGTTCCACTGGCCGTTGACGGTGGTTATCTTACCCAGCAGTTTTGAACCCTCGATCAGCTTATCGTAGCAGTGCCTGTACCGAGGGTTGCTGCGGCGCTGATGGCCGATCTGAAGCAGCTTGCCGGTCTTCTTGGCAGCTTCCAGCATCTGCTTTGCGCCATCGAGCGTGTTGGACATCTCCTTCTCACAATAGACGTGCAGGCCGGCCTCCAGGCAGGCCACGGTGTGCGGGGCGTGCCAGAAGTCGGGAGTGGCGATTATCACCGCATCGAGGTCTTTTTCCTTGGCAAGCATGTCCTGGTAATCCACATAGGTGTTGACCGGATGGCGATAGGCCTTGAGCGTACGCGAGACACGTTTCTGATTCCAGGCCGTCCAGATATCGCAGACCGCCTTGAAACGAATGCCGGGTATCTTCAAGATGGCAGTCATCAGCACCTGACCCTCGGCCCCGGCACCGAGAAGGGCAATGTTGATATCATCGGGCTTGGCGCTGGCGGCTCTTGACGTAACCATCGGCGCGAACGCCAAACCTGCCCCTGCCGCCGCCGTAGAGCGCAGGAAACCGCGTCTGTCTATCTCTTTAGTTGTTTCTTGATTATTCATCGTTCTTCTATTAACTCCAAGAATTTAACAATTTGATCATCAACTCGACTTGCGGTGCAATATAGCACCACTGTGCGGCACTGTCAAATGCTATGTAAGCTGCCTACAGTGCCTAGCTGCCGCAGCCTATAGGCGAACGTTCGGTTACTTCTTCGCGGGTTTCACTACGATATTACGATACGCCACGGGCCCGTGGTTACCCTGGAACATAAGCGGACCTCTCGGCGCCTCTTTTTCGTCAACGCCGCCGGGTGTCTCCTTATCCATTTCGAGGTTCTCGTGCAGCAACTGGTCGTTAAGCTCCACTCTGAGAAGCCTGGCCTTGCCCCTGTCACCGGTCCTCTTCTTGCCGGACGAGTCGAACCTGGGCGCCTGGAAATCAATGATGTACTTCTGCCACTGGCCCGGCCTTCTGCTGGCGTTGATGCCCGGAGGACTGGCGCCGTAAACCGCACCCATATCGCCGCCGCTCATCTTTCCAGTCCGCCCCCAACTGTCCAGCACCTGTATCTCATATTCACCCATGACGTAGATGCCGGAATTGGAACCTTTAGGCACCATCACTTGCAGCTCGATCCGGCAGTCACCGAACTTCTTCTGGGAGTATATGTCGAGGCTGTCGCCATGCTTGGCAGCCAGGTTGATCATCTCGCCCCTGCCGCCCTTGTTCACCAGCATTTGGGGATTCTCCGACGACATCCGGGCCGTGCCGACCGCCCACTTGCTCTTGTCGGCGTCGCCTTTAACGTGCCAATCCTTCAGATCCTTGCCGTCGAAGAGCAGAACCGCGTCGTCATATTTAGGCTCCAGAGTCTTGATCCGGATGTCCTTGAACTGGACAACCATCGGCCGGCCCTGGTGAATCTGAAGCGCCAGGATACCTTCCCTTGCGGCACCCTTGGTGTCTTTGGGATCGTCCGGGTTGGTCACCTTGTCGTTGTCGATCAGCTCTATGGTCTGATACCCGTTGAGGTAGTGCACGATGTGGTTGCCCTGGGCGATGATTCTGTATTCGTTCCAGTCCTTTTCCTTATAGTAGCCGGTCTTGACAAGTTCATCGACATCCGAGACTTTGCTGACAACTTCCTTCTTGCCCTCGGCGTCGATGACCATGAAATCGCCTACGTTGACAAGCCATCCCCGGCCCCTCTCGTGGTAGAGAAAGCCGACCTTGCCGGGATTGTTCTCAACCTCGGCCTGGTAGCCGCTGACGACCCACTTATCGACCTCTTTGCTGCGGTACTGGACGCCTGAGTTGCCGTTTTCAATGCGGAATCTCAGCCGAAGCTCAAAGTCCTTGGGTTTGCCGTCGCGCCAGATGAGGAATGTATTGCCTCGGGCGGGTTTTTCAGGCGTAGTCTCGCCGTGAATGACGCCGTCCTTGACCGACCAGAGGCGCGAGTCGCCGTCCCAGCCGGACAGGTCCTTGCCGTTAAACAATGATATCCACTCTTCGGATGAATCCGAATTGCCAGCGAATGCACTCTGCTGGCAATCGATGACAGAGATCGCAGGCAAGTTGAAAGCCAAC
>JADHXR010000204.1 GCA_016782865.1 Phycisphaerae bacterium | reverse complement strand
TCCCCTACGTGTCAGACTAACGCGATTCATCGTCGTTCCATAATGCGTAAGGCCTGTTCGACCAGAAAACTCCCCGATCTATTGAGTACTCTTGAAGTACGCCACATCGACTCATTATGGCCTTAATGCGGATCATTGTTTTTTGTGCCCAAAATCCGGATTTTTAGCAAGGCAATGGGAAAGTCTTCGTCTGTATTTGCCGATAAAATCAGGGTGAAAGAAGAGCGTCGGATTGCAAATGAACACAAGCTCGGTTTTGGCCATATATAAGGTATGCAACCCCAGTCCCCAAAATGGGGGTCAGTACCTGTTGTATGCTTGACAGAGGGGCTGAGTGCAGTATAATGCACGTTTTGGAAAGTGTGGTATTCGTTGCCCATTAGCCGTACGGCGCTGGCTTTGTGCGGATAGTGGGACGATGTTGGTTTTGGACTATTCACAGACATAGATTTCGGGGTATGAGATGTTTGAGCGTTTTACAGACCGTGCACGTAAGGTTATGGCGCTGGCCAATCAGGAGGCGCAGCGATTTAACCACGAATATATAGGTACCGAACATATCCTTCTCGGATTGGTCAAAGAAGCCAGCGGGGTTGGTGCTACCGTTTTGAAGAATCTGGATGTGGATATAAAGAAACTCCGGCTCGAGGTGGAGAAGCAGGTCAAGAGCGGACCCGACATGGTTACGATGGGAAAGCTGCCGCAAACGCCGCGAGCCAAGAAGGTCATCGAGTACGCCATAGAAGAGGCCCGGTCACTTAACCACAATTATGTGGGGACCGAGCATATTCTCCTCGGCATCCTCCGCGAAACCGAGGGGATAGCGGCTCAAGTCCTTATGAGCTGTAGTCTGAAGCTCGAAGACGTGCGACAGGAGGTGTTGAATTTGCTGGGGGCCGGAGTTGACGACGGCCCGGCGGCCATGGGAATGAAGATGACCCCGACGGTCGGCAGAAAGCAGAAGAGCAAAACTCCGGCGTTGGATAGCTTCGGCAGAGACCTGACGGAACTGGCGATCAGCGGGGAACTGGATCCGGTAATTGGCAGGCAGAAGGAAATTGAGCGACTTGTACAGATACTCTGTCGGCGCACGAAAAACAATCCGGTCCTCCTGGGCGAGGCAGGGGTAGGCAAGACTGCTATCGTCGAGGGTTTGAGCCAGCAGATAATCAACAAACAGGTGCCGGAAATCCTCAATGGTAAACGGATGGTGGTGCTCGATCTGGCAATGATGGTGGCCGGGACCAAGTACCGCGGACAGTTCGAAGAGCGAATCAAAGCGGTCATTAATGAAGTCAAGCGGGCCAAGAACGTGATATTGTTCGTCGACGAGCTTCACACGCTTGTCGGAGCAGGCGGGGCCGAGGGCGCCATCGACGCCTCGAACGTGCTCAAGCCGGCCCTGGCCAGAGGAGAGGTTCAGTGCATCGGCGCCACCACTCTGGACGAGTACAGAAAGCATATCGAGAAAGACGGAGCGCTCGAGAGGCGATTCCAGACCATAATCGTCGAGCAGCCCTCGAAGGAAGAGACCCTGGCCATACTCAGGGGGCTTCAGGATCGCTACGAGGCGCATCACAGGGTGAGATTCACCGATGAGGCCCTCTTCCACGCGGTTGAGCTGTCGACAAGATATATCACCGGCAGATGTCTGCCCGACAAGGCGATAGACGTGATCGATGAATCCGGCGCGAGAGTCCGCCTCAAGAACATGACTCCTCCGCCCGATCTGACGCAGATAGAAGGTACCATAGAAAAGCTGCAGAGGGAGAAAGACGAGGCGGTTAGAGGTGCCGACTACGAGCGGGCGGCAGCGTTGAGAGACGAGGCTCAGCAGCTTCTCGAGGAAAAGACGCAAATGCACAAGGAATGGTACGAGCAGAACAAAGAGGCGACCGGCGTGGTGGACAACGAGATCATCGCCGAGGTCGTCAGCAATATGACCGGCGTGCCTTTGACGAAGCTGGAGAAAAAGGAGACGCAGCGACTTCTGGAGCTCGAGATCGAACTGCATAAAACGGTTGTTTCGCAGGATGAGGCGATCACCGCCGTGGCCAAGGCGGTCAGGCGAAGCAGAAGCGGCCTGAAGGACCCGAACCGTCCGATGGGATGCTTCATACTGCTCGGGCCCAGCGGCGTCGGAAAAACGCTGCTCGCACAAGCCCTGGCGGATTTCATGTTCAGCGACAGGAACTCGCTGATCCGGCTGGACATGAGCGAGTTCATGGAAAAGCACAATGTCAGCCGATTAGTCGGGGCGCCTCCCGGATACGTCGGCTACGAAGAAGGCGGACAACTGACCGAAAGGATCAGAAGACGTCCGTACTCCGTGCTGCTGTTGGATGAGATTGAGAAGGCCCATCCGGATGTTTACAACATACTGCTGCAGATTATGGACGAGGGCAGGCTGACCGACAGCTTCGGACGAAGCATCGACTTCAAGAACGTCATCCTTATCATGACCAGCAACATAGGCGCCGACTTGATCAAAAATCAGTCCGGCTTCGGTTTCGGCAAGAAGACCGAGGGGGCAAATTACGAGAAGATGAAAGATATTCTCCAGAAAGAAGTCGAGCATCACTTCCGGCCGGAATTCCTGAACCGGCTTGACGACACCATAGTCTTCAAGGCGCTGACGAGAGAGAATCTCCAGACTATTGTCGAATACGAGCTTGCCAAGGTATTCAAACGTCTGACCGAGCACGGCTTCAGGCTCGAGCTGACCGACCAGGCGAAGGAATTCCTCATCGACAAGGGTTTCAATCCCGAATTCGGCGCCAGGCCTTTGCGAAGAGCGATCGAGCACTACATAGAAGACCCACTTTCAGAATCCGTACTGGCAGGCGAATTCGAGGGCAAGAATCTTATCAAGTTTGACGTGCTGGACGAAGAGCACCTGAAACTCGAAGGTTCCAAAGTAGCCGAGCCCGAAGAGACCGAAGAAAGCGAAGCAGCAGTCGCACAGTCGGAGTAAGCTGCGCGGGTTTGCCGTCAGGAATCTATGAACGGACTCGAACCGGCGTTTGGGTATCCGATCACTGCGATGCCGTTGCGCACCGACAATCTGCCTTCGGCGAACAGTTCTATGGCCTGAGGATATGCCATGCATTCCTGCTCGAATACTCGGGCCGCTAATGTATCCGGAGTGTCGTCACTCCGGGCCTCGCACGCTCGCTGGACGATTATGGGGCCTTTGTCGTATTCATTTGTGCAGAAATGCACCGTGCAGCCGCTTATCTTGCAGCCCGCCTTCAGCACGGCTTCGTGGACGTGATGTCCCCACATGCCCCGGCCGCCGAAGCTGGGCAGCAGGGCGGGGTGGATGTTCATAACGCGGTTCTTGTAGCGAGAGGGTATTTTCCAGAGACAGAGCCAGCCGCCCTGGACGACGAGATCGACATCCGCGGCGACGAGTTCGGCTTCGATACGTTTGCTGAATTGGTCGATGTCGGCATAGTCTTTCTTGCGGACTATCTTGGCGTCCAGCCCGGCGTTCTTCGCTTTGGCGAGCCCGCCAGCTTTTGACAGTGAGCTTACAACAACCGCTACTTCGGCGTTGAGCTTTCCTTGTTTGATATGCTCGATCATGTTTGTTAGCGTCGTGCCTCCCCCGCTGATCAGCACACCGAGTCGAATGGGTTTCTTCTTTCGCGCAGTGGGCTGACATTTGGTTTCAACATCATGCCCCGCATCGAGCGCCTGGTTTACGAGTCTGTCCGCTTCGACGTTGTCTTGCCGCCGAACGTGCCGGACCTGCCAGCTTTCGAAGCGCTCGAGCAGGCTGACGGCTTGCTCGTAAAAGTGCTTGAGCAGCTTGCTCTTGACCTTGTATTGGCCGTTGATCTGCCTGACGAGTAGCTCGCTGTCACTGAAGACAACCAGCTGTTCGGCGCCGATTTGCGATGCGGCTTCGAGAGCTTTGACAAGGCCGGTATACTCGGCGACGTTGTTCGTCGTCCGGCCCAACACTAAGCCTCTTGCCTGTAATTGTGTCCCGGCTGTGTCGGTCAACGTGAAACCAGCCGCGGCCGGTCCGGGATTGCCTCTGCTGCCGCCGTCTATGTGAGCGATTATTTTCTCGGGCACTGTGTTGGTTCCTCAAAGTAAAATCGACATGAGTTCAGACTTGCGCCCGACGGGTGCGTGACACGCTGCGGTCCCGGGCACTCGTGCCGTGCGTCTAACTCTCATGCGAACCGCTGAGTACAAGTATCCTCGTGCAGTTGGGACAACGGATTATGTCGTCCTTGGTCATGAGCATGTTGACACTCTCGGCGGTGATGGCCATGAAGCAGCCTCCGCAGCTATAGGCTCCCTTGCCGTCCTGCTGCTCGATTGTCGTCACGGCCTGGCCGTCGTATGTTTCAGCCACGCGTTTGAACGTGTCAAGCACATCGGCCGGGATGCCCTGTGCGACTTGGTCCCACTCGGCCTGGATCTTGTCAATCTCGACCTGGTACTTGCCGGCGAGCGCCTCGCTTTCCTTGCGCTTCTGCTCCAGCGTCTCTTTCTGCTCGTCTATCTGCCCCTGGATATCTTTGCACTCCGCCTCGTCGACCTCCATAACCTTTAGCAATTCCAAACTCTGGGCTTCGATCTTGGAGTTGTCGGCCTTGGTCGTGTTGAGTTGAGTCAGGACGGTGGCATACTCTTTGTTTGTCTTTGCGATGTTGAGCGAGGCTCTCAACTTGCCTATCGCCTCGTCCCTGCTCTTGAGTTCCAGTTCCAGCCGATCGAACTGGACTCTGGTCAGCTGGATTTCCTCCTTCTTGGCTTCCAGGGCGTTCTGAAGGCTTCTGATCAGGTTCTCCTGAATGACTACATTTCTTCTGCACCTTGAAAGTTTTGCCTTTTCGGCGCCTAAGCGATTCTCGACACTTTGAAGCTTCACCAACCCATCTAATACAGGTCTCATTTATGCTCCTTTACGCCAGCCTTCAAACATTCAAACTCTGTATTATCCTTGCTTGCAATTTATTCTGCAACAAGAAAATTTTCTGTTTTTTCTTTTAGGTCCGTCGGCTTATAATCGCCCCATTATGAAGGAACTATTGAAAGAGCTCATCGAGGCCGAAAGCACCCCCGAGAAGGGCGAATTAGCCGCGGCCGAAATAATCTCGGCCGAGCTGCGCCGCTCCGGAATAGATTCCAGGATAGATAGCTGGGATTCTGCGAGAGCGAACATCGTTGCACACGTCAAATCCACAGGATCCAGGGCCGGGCTGCTGTTTGCCTGCCATCTCGACGTTGTCGGCCCCGGCGAGGCGGCCTGGAAGAATCCGCCTTTTGGCGCCGTTGAGAGTGATGGCAGAATCTACGGCAGGGGCTCGGTGGATATGAAAGGGGGGACCGCCGCCATTGTTGCCGCCATCAGAAGGATTGTCGATTCCGGCGCGAAGCTGCAAGGCGATTTGGTCTTGCTGGCTTGTGCCGGCGAGGAAACGGATAGTTGCGGCGCGATAAGATTTGCCTGCGATCACGGCGAGATGCCCGAACTTGCAGGCGTGATCGTTCCGGAGCCGACGGATTTTGTGGTTGTTACGGCCCATCGCGGAATGCTCTGGCTCGAAGCTACGACCAAAGGCAAGGCGGCCCACAGCTCGGCGCCTCAGTTGGGTGTCAACGCGATAAATTCGATGCGGCTGATCTTGAATGAGCTTGAAAGCTACGAAGTTCCTGTCGAGCCGCACGAGCTGCTGGGCAAGTGCTCGATGAGTATCAATACAATCACAGGCGGCAAAGCTCTGAACGTTGTGCCCGACAAATGCAGCATAAAGGTAGACATCCGCACGCTCCCCGGGCAGAATAACCTGGATGTTGTCGCCGATTTTGAGAGAATCTTCGCGGGCTTGAAGTCCCGGAACCCGCAATTTGACGCCGAGGTCTCCGTGCTGCGCGAGATGCACGCGCTGGAGACTGATTGCGGTTGCGATTTCGTGAAAGATTTCTGCTCGTGCGTGGGGGCCAACGAAACCAAGGCGGTCGGTTTTACCACAGACGCGCCTCATCTTGTTTCACTAGGCGCCCCGGCAGTAATCTTCGGGCCGGGCAAGCCGACACTCTGCCACAAGCCCGATGAATATATTGATGTTGCCGACCTCGACAAGGCTGCTGAGTATTACAGGCAAGTGATTATGAGTTTTCTGACGTAACTTGCTCCGGTTGAAGCGACCACACAAAATTTTCGGGATTTTCACTGTTTTGATGATGTTTGCGCTTGACAGTCAAGGATTGCGAGGGATTCCGCTATGTGGAGGTAACGCCGGGGTCTCTGCTGGGAATGTTGGTGCCGGTACTGAACTACCTTCTCGGCGTGGCTGTCTTTGGCGAGGTCGTTTCGTGGCAATCGATCATCGGCTCAGCGACCGTTCTTGGATCTTGTGTAATTGTATTACTGACAAGCCCTATCGATACAACGCGATGGAAGGGGCGGTGTTCATGGAGTTAAGACTGACGTGAGGGCCGAGCGGTGGTCCTTTACGAAAATATCATCTTGAAATCCCTGACCTGGAGATGGTGCTCGGCCATATCAGCGTTTCGTTCTTTGTGTGGGGTGTTGTAACTGATTGCAATAGAAGAGCTTACGCCTTGATGGCTGGAAAGTATTCAGGAAAAAGCCAACGAGGTCCTATAATTCCTTTGACTTTTTCGGCTCAACATATTATTGTGCAATCTGAAGTTTGTAGATGGAAAAGTTGAAGCCGCACCGTTTATTTCTTTTTGGGAGGATACGGTTTGGGTAGCAGCAGGAGGAATTTGGGGAGTAGATTCCCCTGATTGCAGCCAACCACCGCAATTTCCAAAAATCTGAAAAACTAAGAATGCTGTGAAAACGTATACTTTTAGTGATATAACAGGCAAGAAAGTTTCGATAATAAGTAGGATTGAATTTGTGACAGTGTGTGAGTTGAAAACGCAGAAACTGTCCAGGAAGAAAGGGAGGCGAGCATCATGGTAAGGCGAACATTTTGTAAGGTATTGTTAGCAGTTGTTGTTGCCGTTTTCGGTATTCTGGCTCTGTCCGGCGTTCTGTTCGCCCAGGGCCGCAGCGCAGAGGCTTTCGAACGCGTCAAAGAGGTCCAGGAAAGAAACACCGACCGCCTTATGGAAATGGACGATGTCGAGGGCACAGCCATTGGGCTCGACCAGAGCGGCCAGCTAGCGGTCAAGGTGTTTACAGCCAGACCTGGAGTTGCCGGAATTGCCAAAGAGCTTGACGGTGTCCCTGTTCAGGTCGTAGTCACGGGTAAAATCTATGCATTGGCGAAAGGCGGCAAAGGCGGCAAATCCGGCAAACCACCAAAACCTAATACTGTTCCTCCTCCGGAGAAGCCACTACTTTGGTGCGAGCGGCCAGTGCCGATAGGGGTCTCGACCGGCCACCCAGATATCACCGCCGGTACCATTGCATGCAGGGTCACGGACGGAATAAATGTGTATGCTTTAAGCAATAACCATGTCTATGCCAACGAAAATAGGGCTTCCATAGGCGACAACGTTCTCCAGCCGGGGACATACGATGGTGGAGAAGATCCTGACGACGCGATCGGCACTCTTGCGGCTTTCGAGCCGATCGTTTTCTCACGCAAGGCCAGAAACGAGATCGATGCGGCCATCGCCTTCAGCTCGACTGCCAATCTGGGCACTGCCACACCGGCTGGCGGTTATGGGACACCCAACTCGACCGACGTCGGAGCCTTCCTTGGCCAGCAGGTACAAAAATTCGGGCGAACAACTGAGCTGACCCAAGGGGTAATTACTTATGTCAATGCCACCGTCAATGTAGGTTACAGCCGTGGCACAGCGAGATTTGTGAAACAGATTATCGTTGAAAGCGGGACCCAATTCATCGGGGGAGGCGATTCGGGATCGCTCCTGGTAACTGATAATCCCGATGATCCCGACCTTAATCTTAATCCGGTAGGATTGCTGTTTGCCGGTACTGGCGACGGACTGTTAGCTGTTGCCAATCGGATTGACCTGGTACTCGATCGGTTCAATGTAACTGTTGACGACAGTGCGGAGGGGCCAGTGGACGACCCGCCTACAGTCACCATAACTTCACCTGCAGATGGCGCTACGGTTTCAGAGACAGTTAGCATAAGTGCTGATGCTATTGATGATATCGGAGTGGTCAAAGTAGATTTCTATGTGGGCGAAACTTTAATAGGTGTGGATGGCACTTATCCGTACAGTGTTAGTTGGGATAGTACCACTGTGGCCGATGGCACTTATATCATTAAGGCTACCGCCACTGATACTGCTTCTCAAACTGCCAGCGATTCAATAAGTGTTACAGTGGATAATATTAATGATCCTCCAGTAGCCGATGCAGGCCCAGATCAGACCGCCACAGTAGGTCAAACAGTCAACTTTGATGGCTCTGGTTCTTCTGATCCTGATGGAACTATCGTTAGTTATGATTGGGACTTCGGTGATGACTCAACGGGGACCGGCAAGACTATCGCTCATGAGTACTCAATCGCTGGGACATACACCGTCACTCTGATAGTAACAGACAACGGAGGCGAGACAGTTCAAGACACTGCGACTGTTACAGTCACTGAAGAGCCAGCCGAAATAGAGGTATTCTCTGACAGCTTTGAGTCGTCGACTGATTGGACTGCGAACTGGAGTCAAGACTCTCAGAACGACTGGAGTCGAAGAACTTCCAGAAAGAAAGAAGGTAATTATGCCGCTGAAGTTGATGGTAGAGCCACGGACGCACAATTAATCTCCATCCCAATAGATTTGCAGGGAAAGAAAAATGCTACTATTACTTTCTGGTGGTTTATTGAATCAGGTCTCGATAAAGGAGAATATCTTGCCTTTGACGTCTCTACTGATGGTGGAGTAAATTGGACCGAAATGGCATCGTTAGAAGGAAACGTCGACCCGGAAAACACGTGGCACAATGTAAGCATTGACGTGGACGTGACCGCTATAAATAACCTGAGGATTCGGTTCAGGGGAACGATGTCCAGCTCCATAGAAGATGCCTACGTTGATGTGGTTAAGGTCGTTGCGTGGTAATTGCTCGTTTTCGAGTGGTGACTGAAGCTTCGCGAAAAAGTTAATTTTAGCGTAAAGGGCTGCCAATGTAAGATTACCACAGCCAGCGGGCGCAAGTATGCCGGTGACGGAACGACAGACGCTGAGGGGGTCGTGTTCGAGTTTAAGACCAAGAGGCCTGAGGGCAAGGGAACCTATTACGTCACGGCAGATGCTTCGAAGTCAGGATACGATCCGGGCAGTGGTTCGACTACCTTTGAGGTCGAGTAGATAAGCACTGGTCGAAACCTGGAAAATGAATTGCGAAAGCAGGACCTAGCAGTTGCTTTCCTTAAGAGTTGAAAGAACAGAGACCTGTCAATGGTCAGGTGGATTTCAATTGTTCTGCTGAACATTGGTGCTATGAGCGCAGCCGGTAATCTTGCCGGCTGTTCTTATACCGGTCCCAGCGACCCTGAGAAAGGACGGTATATGCCGGAGCGAACTATCGAGCAAGTCCAGGAAGAGAACACAAACGAATGGATGGCCATCCCCGGAGTCGAAGGCATCGGAATCGGGCTTTTCGAAGATAAGCCCTGCATCAAGGTTTTCTCGTCGAGAAAAGCGGAGGAGCTGCGAGGCAAGATCCCCTCAACGGTTGAGGGCTATTTAGTCATTATCGAAGAGACGGGGACCTTCCGCGCACTTGAGCAGCAGTAGTGCGGACAGATAGAACTGAGTGCGGTACAATGTCAGAATCCTCTGAATCATGAATTCGGGGGATTTTGTTTTGCGCCTTTGAAATTACTGCCTTGACTATCGCCTCCGACGGTGGTAGATAATTCAGGGCAGAGAATTATGGAACTGCATTTTAGAAAATATCACGGTCTGGGAAACGATTACCTCGTTATCGATCCGAATGTTCAGGATGTTGGGCTAATGGGACCCCGGGCAGGTCTGACTGTACGAAAGATCGTCTTGTCTAGAACAAGCTGTCTTTGAATACTTAACAGTGAACGTCGCAGGTGTGAAATAAGCCATGAAGCCCGAGCATTCTAGATTAATTAGTGTCACGTATAAAACGACAAAAAGGCTAAGCCGAAAAGAAAAAGATTTTTCGGCTCAGAGATACTGTATTTATTCTTGACAGGAACCTATATGGGTGACCCTACCCCCATGTCAGGTTAGGGTGCTATGACCCGGAGCGAAAAGGTCTTTAGTGGTTCCACGCCCTCTTCCCACGGTCTGTGATAGACGAGCTGAAGAGTCACCTGCCCTGCACCTATGGCCTTGAAACGGAAGATTTCCCAGCCGCCCGCGCCTACAAGTGGCGGCTCACCTGTCTCGAATGGCTTGAACTCTGCTTCGCCCATCTGCTCCAGGACGGACTGCTGGTTTTCGGCGTGCTGCCACCGATACCCGGTGGTGGGATTCGATTCCAATGTAACAACAAGAATCTGTCCCTGCTCGAGTTCAATCTGGCTGTCGTCGTCTTTCTCATCGACATTGATTTCCTCAGATTCAACCAGTGGAAAGTGCTCGAATAAATGCTCGGCGAGGACAATCAGGTCTTGCACATCCACGACGCCGTCACCCCAGGGCATCGGGCCAATATCACACAACGGGCAGTTTTCTCCCCAATGGTCAACCATGATGCACATGTCGGCGGAATCGACAAATCCGTCGGCGTTCAGGTCAACGATCGGGATGACGCGTGCCTGATATATGTCGCCCCAAAACCCGCCAAATCCGCCAGGTCTTTCTGAGCTGAAGTAGAGCATAGATCCATCGGGTGAGATTTGTGGTGCAGCATCGAGACTCGCACTATTGACGATAGGACCAAGATTCAGAGGAGTTTTCCACGGATCATTGACACTTGCCCGAGTTGTTACCCACATGTCTATGTCGCCGAATCCACCGGGCCGGTATGGCCCACCGTAATCCTCGGAAAAAAAGAGTAACAGACCGTTGGCTGAGATAAACGGAAAATTCTCGTCAGCCGAACTGTTGATCACTGGCCCAAGATTAACTGGAGGTCCCCATGGATCATTTACTGTTGCTCGTCTGGTTACCCATATATCGGCAGCGCCGTATCCACCGGGTCGGTTGTAGGAGGAAAAATAGAGTTCCAGCCCATCGGTAGAAAGCCGCGGTGCGTGCTCCCGGCCAGACGTGTTAACCAGCGATTTATTAGCCCATATTAATTTGACCTTTTGACTGACTGGCGACTCAGCAAAACCGGAAATCTAACTTGTAATTATACAGCCACGGCACCCTCGGATCGATGTTTTGTTCAGCGAGTTTTTTGGGCAAATCCATATAATAAGCTTTTAGTCG
>JADHXR010000203.1 GCA_016782865.1 Phycisphaerae bacterium | reverse complement strand
AGGACGATAGAACAATGCGAGAAGGAATCTGGACAGGATGTATCCCGTGACCGTAAGACTGTATGCATTCAGAACAGGCCGATACCAATAATACTGGACGGTTGTGAATTTCAGTGCGAATATACGCCTGCTCGATGTGGAACTTATTTCCACTTCCTTCACATGATATGTCTCTTTGTCTGCACGAAGGAGACGTAGTCTTCCGGGAAGAGGCTAAATGTGACGGCTGCGGATGATGGATATGACCAGCCAAATACCTATGATCGCGGCTATTATATAGCCGAGGATGCCCATGGTCTGGAAGCTTAGCAGTCCCAAGACCATTCCTTGCTGTGCGACCAGAAGACTGGAGGCCACCAACAGGGCTGAGATGATCAGAGCAAAACTAACGCGGTTAGAACTCTTGTCCAATGTCTTTGTTAACGTCTCAAGGTGTTCGTGGTGAACGCGAACCTGTAGCTTGCCTTGCCGAAACTTGGTCAGGAGGGCGCTTATGTCTTCGGGTAGTCTTGAAGCCAGCTCACCGGCGCCCTGCACGGCTTTGCGAACGTTGCGAAGCACTTGCTTAGGCTCGAAGTCTCGGAGGCTGGACCGCCGGGCGTAAGGCTTGAGTGCTTCTATGAGTCTGTACTCGGGATCCAATGAGGTTGCCACCGATTCTATCGTCATCATGCTCTTGATCATTAGTGTAAACTGAGTTGGCGGACGAACATGGTTGTGTCGAAACAAATCAAAGGTCTTCATGCCTATCGTGCCAAAAGGAATGTCTTTGAGGCGAAAGTCATGATAAGTATCAATCAACTGCTCGATATCGGCTGTCAGCTTATGCACGTCCGTTCGGTCAGCCAACATGTCGTCGTGCTCAAGGCAACGTACGATGTTCGCAGCGTCCCGGTCCACTATCGATAACACGATTTCATTAAAGAACCTGCGGTCCTGGACAGACAGCCGCGCCACTTGTCCGAAATCTATGGGCGCCAACACATTATCCGGAAGGAGAAAGAAGTTGCCTGGATGGGGATCCGTGTGGAAAAAACCGAACTCAAACATTTGTCTGAGAACGAACTGGGTGACGCGGCGCGCCAATATCCGGCAATCTAAACCTTGTTCTGCGATGGCCTGCTTGTTCGTGGGCTTGATCCCCTCTATGTATTCCATTGTGAGGACGCCCGCGGTGCAATAATCCTCATAAACCTCCGGGATATGTACGGAAGGGTCATCAGCAAATTGTCTTGAGAAACGCAACTGGTTGCGCCGCTCGTTGGCCAAGTCGGTCTCCTTTGATACGGCCTCCGTGAAGTCGGCAACCATCTCCTCTAACTCAATCGTCTCGTGTCCAAACAGCGCACTTTTCAGCACTCCCGCAAGGTCCGAGAGAATCTCACACTCGGCACGGATCGTCTCAACAATGTCGGGCCGGCGTACCTTGACCGCCACATGCAAGCCCTCACGTGTTACGGCGCGGTGGATTTGCGCAATGCTGCCGGCGGCGATAGGTTTCTCATCGAAGCTCTCGAATGTGTTCTCGATTTGCCCTCCGAGTTCCCGCCGGAGCTGGGCCATAATCTTATCCGTCGGCTCCGGCGCGACCTGGTCCTGCAGATGCTCTAATTCCTTAATATACTCGGGCGGTACCAAGTCGGGGCGCGTGCTCAAGAGCTGCCCGAGCTTGATGAAAGTCGGGCCCAGCTCTTCCAAAGCCAGACGTACGCGCGCGGGCCGACTACCCGCTGTAACGGCAGGTTCGACCTGTGATGGGGCGTTTTTTTCTCCGAGTCTGAGGGACAATCGCGAACGCAGGGCCCCCGTCACTTCTCCAAAACCGTACTTAGCCAGCACGGCCATTATGTGGCGGTAGCATCTCAGGCGGCCAAAAGTGCCCTTCAGATGGAACCTAAGGGCTCCCAAGTGTTACGACTCCCTGCTCGAAAGTTCGTCTATTTTCTGCTCAAGGCGCCGGACGTCCTCACGGGTAGGCAAGTTAAGATTTTCCATTGTCTCTCGAACCTGCTTGGCAATCAGTTCCTCAAGCTCCGCCCGATTCTTGTCTGCAGCGTCCATCAACGCCTTAATGAACCCTGTTCGACTTTCCTTCTCGAGCTTACCCCTGCTGACGTATTCATCGAAAATTTTGTCGGCTCGATCACGAGTCATGGAAATGGCTCCAAGACCCGCAAGCATCATCTTGTCCAATGTCTCAAACATAGGTTCATCCTTTCAAGTTTTCATTAGCGATTGTGTGAGATCGTCTCTACACAGATCGATCTCTGCGCAGACTACGTAAAGAATCGCGCCCTGGCAAGACAAAATAAACGAATCCTTATCAAAATAAGGACTCTGTGGTTGTAAATCCGACTCCTGAGAAGGCCGATTGTGCCTGAAAGACTGCAAGGTCTTTGGACAGCCCGGTCATGACAAGAGCAACCGAGCCGATGCGGACGACCGTAATAGAGATGGTTACAAAGTCTTACGGCTGCTCCGTCAAATACCCCAAATAAGGCTGCCCGGACTGCGTCTTTCAATTTGCACGGGGTCGCCCTGCCACTGTGTCCTTTTTTCAAAAGGATATGTTGGCAGGAGCGGCTCTTTATGCCAGGAGAGAACAGCAGATTCAGGCAAACATACAATACATATAGTCAAACCCGCGATGCGCCAGAACGGCCAGAACGGCCAGAACCACGTGGATCCGGTGGACTATGCTGGCCGCAGAACACTGTTCTTTCTCCGGGTGCAGATTCAGCCCTTGTAGAGTTTGAATACCTGCGCAAGAAGCAAGAACTGGGCGGCATGGTCCAGGTAGTTATTTGGCAGCCGTATGCGTATCCGGCGACGATAGGCCCTTAGCTTGTTTGCTATGGTCTCAAGGGCCTTGTCTTCGGAAGCCTTCACATTTTCAAGGTCCAGGATTAGTTTTCCCTGGTCCTTTTCGAGATACTCTCTGATTCTCCCGGCGAGTCTTTCGGCGCGAAGACTATCCAACATGCCATTCCACTTCACCCAAACCTGCTTTTTAGCATGTTGGAGATCCACCTGAATGGAGAAGTGTGGGCAGGTTCCTTCATCCCGCAGCGATTCCCAGATATTGGCAGCCCATAAGCCTAAACCTTCCTCTGGAATTCTGAAACTGACGCGGCCAAGACGAGGGTGCTGGAAGATGCCAAGTCGCAGTTTCAGTGCGGTCCACGCCGCCGTCACCAGCGCGCCAAGAGACATTAACCTCTCCGCAAGCGTCGGAGTACCCAGTTCGGCGCGAACCTTGTGCTCCAGCTCTCTGATCCATGACCGAATACGCCTATTGGGCCCTAAGAGCCGTCCGACCAGAAATATCAGATACGCCTTTCTGATATCCTTGGCCTGGCCGGCCGCCTTCTTTCGAAGAAAATCGCTGGAAGATTCCCTCCAATTCTTGTATCTCACACACGATGTCTCGACAAAACGATAGATCGATGGACCTAGTCTCTGAAAATCCTGTTCAAAACACCAACGCTGCATGCCCTCGATCTCAGAAGAGGACATTGTTGGATGTTTTACTATAGATTTAAAACCACATCCATCATGCCAGCGCCTGTCCGCATCTTCGACGTATTTGCGCCGCATAAGGCCCTGAGACATGACTCGATCATAGAAAGGTGTTCCGGGAGGAGGACTGTATATAAGGAACTGGGCAAGCTCTGGCCTGAGATCCATTAGCCCAGCCAACTCCTGAGAGATTACTTTCGGAGTCTGGTAATCGAATCCGACTATCATGGATGTTAGAACAGCGATTCCATTCTCTCGGAGTTCACGGATGAGTTCGTGCACTGGTTTTCCACTCTGTTTGCTGTATCCCGAGCGAGTTCCCTCGTAGCCGATCCAGACGCCATCTATGCCCATTTCCAGGATTTCCTGAACATCATACCGACTGATGGCCTTGACGCTTGAGAACACGAAGATGGAAACCGGTTTGCCTCCGGCAAGCACACAGTCGCGAAACTGCATCGCCCTCTTCTTGTCCAGAAGGAAATCCTCGTCGATAATGGTAAACACCATGTTGGGGTCCCTGATAAGATAGCGTTCAATCACGTCGTATATATCTCTGCCCTCGGGGAGAAGCTTGATGTGCTTTCTTTTGAAGAAATGGGAGGTGCAGCAAAAGTCGCATCCGTTGGGACAACCCAATCCGGCAAATATCAAACCTGTCTTGGAGACGGGAACCGAGAAAACCTTCAGGCGACTTTCAATCAGGGGGTGCTTATACGGCATGGGTATTTCCGGCTCACCGAGAAGGCGACGCATGAATCCTACTCCTTCCTCTCGACATATGTGGTCCCCATATTGCTTGAGGGCCTCATCGTCCAGAACCGTGCCGTAGCCACCCAAGATGATCTTGCTCATAGGAGAATACTTGCGTATCAGGCTAACCGTTTCTTTCGCCCTGTGAAATGTTGCCAGTATGAAAGAGATTCCGACGAAATCATATCCTTTCTTGAGTTCTCGAATCAGTTCCCTGCGTGATGGGTAGTGAAGCACCACCGTGGGTATTTCCAGATTGTTCGCTATGTAATCGAGAGCGTAATGAATGTGTGTGGCTCGAGGGCTGAAGATCCCCTGGGCCCTGGTGACCTGTCCGTAGAGGAGCTCGTAGCCCACGCTCTCCCCGTCGCCGTATTCTGGCCCAAGCGGTCTGCATATGCTGGTCAGAAGCAGTTTCCTGCTTTTCTGTTCCTGCTTCACGTAATGCATCAGACTTTCTCCTTATTTGCAGTTTCCTATGAATCCGGCCTTTCTCAGCCGGATAGGAAATCTCAACGACTTCGCGATCAGAAATAAGGTCGCGATACTATTGTGCATAATGCATGTTTCATATTGCCTGTATGATCATAAGTCCCGGGAGGTTATGAGAAGGCTTTCACACAGATATCGACTTTGCTCGGCTCTCTTCAAAACCCCCAAATTTACACAGCGCGTGTGCTTCCTGCACGTGCATAGTACCTTCCTTGATAAAGGGCGGCAAAGTGATAGAAATGACGAACAACAGGATGCGTTGGTGGTAATCCAGCAACTCTTACTTCCGCAGGAAGCGGTTCATTATGCATTCATTTCAATCAGAATTACACTATTAGTATATCGGCACCTGTTGTACAAAGCAAAACTTAATTCTCTTCCTTTGGAAATATATTTCGCGGTAAACTCCAAGGCGCGAAGCTGCTCTCTGCTGTAATGCCATGGAAGCGTATCCCACCTCTCTGAAAGAACAACCTGGCTCAGAGCGAGGCAGTCCCATGGGATCGCGGGCAGGCCGAGTCTTTCAAGGTGACGTGCCATGAATAGATTCAATCCAGGGTCATGTGTGTTGTAAGGCTTGCCCAGCACAACAACAGCTCTGTCAAAATCGGCTTGCAGTGCCTCCCGTCCAAGGTTTTCTCGCGCCTGGACAAACTGCTCGTACACCTTCCGCGCCTTGTCCATGGCCATAAGCACCTTGTGGAGCGGCCTGCAAAACGCCTTTGCAAGTACCCTGGTGCCTTCGAGATCATCCCAGGGGTTCGCGCCTAACTGCACCGTTAGAAGCCGTGCCGCCCTGACAAACGATGGTTTTGCCGATCGGCCTGCCTGGCACCACTTAGTCCAGATAATTTCTTGCTACAGAGTATGCGAGTCCAGCACAAAGATTGTCCACCGAAGCGCCTTGCTGCAAGGCGCTGACAAGCTCCGAGTCCATAAAGACTGTACATCGCCTCCCGAGGTCGCACGGAGAGGCGGCCGATAGCGCAAGCTCCGTAAATTCGGTATAGATGTCGATTCCCAGCCGCTGGGCCTGCTCCTCGAGAAATGACCCTGTTCCCGCACTGCAGATCTTGTTCATTTCGAAATCCAGAAGCCGGCCTCCTTTTGCCCCGATGTATTTTGAGTCCTGCCCTCCTATCTCAAAGACCGTGTCCACATCGGGGAAGTAGTGTGCGGCAGAGGTAAGCTGTGCCGTAATTTCATTGCGCACCGCATCGGCGCAAAGAACCTGGGCGGCCAGGTGGCGGCCGCTTCCGGTCACTCCAACACCCAGGATCTCAAGCCGGTCGCCGTACCGTGCATGGATCTGGCCCAAACCCTCGTTCAGCGCAGCCAGCGGCTCCCCGCGCGTCGCCAGGTATATGCCGTGAATAAGCCCTGCATTTGTGTTCAAGAGCACAAGGTTCGTACTGACCGAACCCACGTCGATACCCAGGAAAGCCTGAGTAGGGCCGGGAACCGCCTCTGGGTCTTCGTTCGGGCGCAGATCGCAGTTCAGCGCGACAAGAGGTTCGAGTGCGGCTTTGTCTTTGGAAATGCTTGCAGCCGGACGATTCGTCAAGAACTCTGTCAAGGTTTCTGCTGGTATGGCCTCGGCCTGCTCGCCACGCACGATCTGGGCTGCGCCCAAAGCACCCAGGCACATGGGCTCCTCAGGAACAATGACTGAATCCTCGGAGCCGAGCAGTTCTCGAAATGCACGTACGAGGCCAGGATTGGCAGCACCGCCGCCAACCAGTAGAACGGGAAGACTCACTTTCCTTCCACGCATCACGGTGGTCATGAATGTGCGAACCAGAGCCAGGCAAAGACCGTAGGCAATTTCTTCTGTCGGTGTTCCCTTTTGCTGCAGGTGGATCATGTCCGACTTAGCAAAAGACACCAAGGCATCTGCCCCTCGCGGGCCTTACCCATGAGTAGCGCTGCCCCTCCGGAGTGACTGCAACAACCTTGACGTGAACGGAGCCGATGTCAACGC
This sequence comes from Phycisphaerae bacterium, assembly GCA_016782865.1. Classification (GTDB taxonomy): domain Bacteria; phylum Planctomycetota; class Phycisphaerae; order Sedimentisphaerales; family Anaerobacaceae; genus SG8-4. The sequence goes on along the minus strand of JADHXR010000203.1, from coordinate 4,666 downwards.
CTAACTGCCAAGAAGTGCTCATTTATTCAGCCTGATGGCTGTGGACTTAATATTGCGTTGAAGGTTTGCGATTTGATCGAGCAAGCGTTGGTCCTGTATGCCTGAAATCTTCTTCAACACGGCTCGGACAGCCTTATAGTCAGGTCCCTTCACCAACGGCTCAGCCGCATTCACAATAGCATAGGTTGCTTCGATTTTCACGTCGGCGTCGCCGAGATAAGACGCCGATAGCTGAACACTTTCTATATGCTTGACACGCCCCAGACCGGAGATGAGTAATCGCTTTTCTTGAACGGATTGAACAGCTTTGCTAGCCCGCCGAAACCAGACAATCAGTTCTTCATCCGTCGCCATGCTCCGATCAGCCGCGGTAGTGGCCAGTTGGAGGATCGCCATCAGTGCATGCCTGCGCAGACTCGGATTAGAGTCCCCTTCTACCACGCCGAACAAGGCATCGATCGGCGCCGGATCAGGCCATCGGCTCAAGTGAGATATCGTGCTTTGCACGAGTTTCTGATCGGCGTCCTCAAGCGTGGCTGTGATGGCAGGTAAAGCTTCGGCATATCCCAACAATGCCAGGACTCTAATCCAGGATTCTCTCTCTATGGTGACAGTGGATGCCTTCAATTCCTTCAAAACCAATGCACCGGATTGGTGGACGCGTTCATTGTTCTTGCAGGCGGCATAAACCGCGTTCACTGCCGCATCTCTTACCGAATCATCGCGGCATTCCTTGGCCAGTGCGATCAAGCTTGGCAGTTCATCAAAGCCAGCTATAGATTTCAAGGCCTGGAACGCCGCCACGCCAACATTCGGATCCGAACTGGCGGCCTGCCGAAGCAATTCGTCAGTCGCCCCGGCGACGTTGCGTTTACCTATAAGACGGATCAATTGGACAGTTGGTTTCGATTCATTAGAGAGCCCTAGAGCCCTTAGGATCAACTCATCAACCTCAGTACCTTCCATTTGCTCCAGGCTGCTGGCTGCAACTGATAACTCCTCAGCACTAACGTGGTCCCTTATCACGTTAAGAAAGGTGGATGCATCGTCGGAACCGCCGATTGTCGCCAATACCCTCAGCGCCACTAAACGGACTCCAGGATCATCAGATTGAACCTTCGTCCTGATGACCTGAAGCGATTGTGCGTTGTGACAATCCTCTAAGGCAGTCATCAATTGGATTTGAAGATCTCTTTGCGCCCCTTCCAGCTCAGCATTGAGCGCGGTAGCGAGTTCGTCGCTGGGAATTTCGCGAATCGTCAGGAGCGCCACATCGCGGATCGCAGGCTCATCGGACCGTAATTGCTCAATGAGAAAGGCAGCACGATCCGATTTCCGCGATACTATGGCGCCACGCGTCGCACCGATACGATAGGATGCTGGAACCCGGGCTCCTCGAACGGCATCGTAGAGCGACCGTGCGATATCTGCTTTTCCTTGGTTCAGTTGGTTTTCTGCAGCCAGAAGACAGGCCGCCGCTGCATCCGGACGAAAGACTTGCGGCCCGGAGATCAGTGCGTGGCGGACAAGCGGGAGGGCCTCATCGTTTGATATCCGCCCCAATGCCAGTAATGCCGCCTTGACGACCTGGGGATCAGAATTTCGGGTAAGTGCACTCAAGGCAGTGACCGCTTTTTCGTCGCGCAGAGCGGCAATTGAATTGATCACGCCGACCAGAAATTTCCCTTGCGTCTGATCCATCGCAGCGCGAAGAGCAGCGGAAGCCTCAGGGCCGGGAATCCTCTCAAGGCCGGCTCGCGCATAAGCACTGAGAATGTTGTGATTGAGAAGACAGGCGAGTGCAGGCACAGCCTCCTTAGTGCCGAACTCACCCAGTTGTCGACAAGCTTGGGCCTTTTCGAATACGGAGGTCTCTGATTGCAAGACCTCAATCCACTCCTGTGTTTTATTGGCAGCTCCCACGCAGGCAACCGATGCAGCAAATAGGAAGGACCCTGCGGCCCAGAGTATGAACGCACGTCGCATCATCATGGTTTTTTCTTTCAAATTCGGTCAAAACCGGTTCTATACATTAAAGGACCAGGGTTCCCGGGTGGCACGACTTATTCTGCGATTGGCCTCGGCGTCGCCCACGAATCGTTCCTGAACCGGATCAAAGGTAATCTTTCGAGCTAATTCCCAGGAAAGCTCGGCCGCATAACAAGCGATGTGGGATCGGCGCATGACATTCTGATTACAGACGGGCAACGCCCGTGACTTAACACAATCGAAAAAATTCCGGCCATGACCTGCCGCACTGGTTCCGGGTTTTTTGAATTTTCGTTGCTGAGTTTTTGCCAGATTATTGGAAAGCACAATCTGGCCATTATCACCGGTCTCGACCCAGCCTTCGGTACCGATGAAACGAACAGGACATGTACCAGTCGAAGTTCGATACTGCGGAGAACGGTCTCCAAACGGATCGGGGAGGAAATCACAGATTAGCTTGACGCCATTCGCATAACGGCCGACGATTCCACTTTCGTTCGCTTCATACTCGACGGGCATCGTGTGATCGGACTGATTAGCCCATTGGCATAAATCCAGCGTGTGAGCACCCCAATCCAGGAAATTCGCGGCACCTTCAAAGTCATAGTGGCCTCGCCATCTCCCCTCAATATACCGTCTGTTATAAGGACGCCATGGACTGGGGCCGAGCCATCGATCCCAATCACACTCTTCTTGGGGCGGTTCGGGTTCGGCCGCAAGCCAGTCATAGGTTCGTCGCGGAACATAAACTGAGGCATGTAAAGTATGAAGTTGACCCAGTATTCCACTCTGAGCTAAATAGACGGCATATTGAAAGTTTTCCTGGCTTCGTCGTTGTGTTCCCGCCTGAAAAACGCGTCCATAGCGGTGAACTGCCTCTGTCAGGGCTTGAATCTCGCGAATCGTCATCCCGCACGGTTTCTCACTATAGACATCTTTACCCGCTTTCATTGCCAGAATCGAAGCCAAGGCATGCCAGCGATCCCCCGTGGCAATCAACACCGCGTCAATGTCCGATCGACCAAACACCTCGAACATGTCACGATACATAACGCAGTCACGGCTGCCATAATGGTTGTCGACCATTTCCTTTGCCTGCATACGTCGACTCCGTTGCACATCACAGACGGCCACAAACTGGATATCCTTTTCGCCAAGCATGACGCTCAGATCATATCGACCGCGAGGACCGTGGCCGATCACTGCAAGAACGATCCGCTCGCTCGGAGCCGCCAGTCCATCTCGCCCCAGGGCTTTCGCTGGTATGAAGTACGGGGTTACTAATGTACTTGCCGCAGCCAATGAGTGTCTTAGAAAACTACGCCGTGAAATCTTTGAGACGTTTTGTGGGTCAGATATATTAGGGTTTAACTGTCTCATTTAGGAGCCACCTTCCAAAAATAACGGATAAGAATCTATATTTCACCCGACAGCAATGATCATTGCGGTCAAAATACATCGTTTCATGGATAAATCCTTTCCGGCTCAAACGCCGTCTCTACATAATAAGACATCCGCACTGTGTTTGGAACTAGGAAATATCCGGGGGAGAAAGGGGACCGTTAGCTCAAAACAAGATTAGGGTATTGCCGAACAGGATTGGGTCTTCCTTGCATTTTCCTGGAGAATACGCGGCAAACAGACCCACGTTTGACAACATATGCCTTGCGGATAGACGAGACAGTCATTCTGCCACATCCGCTCCGACGTTTCTCAACAGCCTGCGGATTCTGCTGAGCCCTTCACAGACATAAGCTCTGAACGTCTTATTGTTGACGCCCATTTCCTCCGCCGCCTCTTTTGCATCGTATTGTTTTCGATATCGCAAAGCAAGGGCTCGGGCTTCGCCGTTCGGCAGCCGCGTCTCCATGAGTTTTGAGATTCTCCCTGCCTCCTCAGCCCGGACGAGCAGTTCATGCGGGGTCTTCTGCTCGACCGGATCACAGGATAGTCCGGCATAGGTCCGCATGAAGCACCGGTATTTTCTTGTTCGGCGATTGGCGTCAAGGATGCTGTTGACTATTGTTTTGTACAGATAGGCTTCCACGTTCTCTAGGTCCTCGGGTAAAGGGTTGAGGATCAGAGAAATGAAGAAGTCCTGGGACAAATCTGCGACCTGATCTTCACTCCAAGCGTTGGAGCGAATCACGTTTTCGATAAAGCCCCCATAATCCTCAAATACTTTAGCAGCGGCAGCCACGCGACGTTTGAAGTTGCTGGAAACTCTATCCACTGATGTCTTCAGAGCTCGGTCCTTCAATTTCTCTTTCCAAGAAAAGCGAATAAACCACCACAAAGCTAGATCACCGACCCACGGCCGGATTGCTACCAGCTATTTCGAGGTACCTCGCCCAATGCGTCTGTATACGCTTGTTCTCTTGAGGTATACAGGCTCACAAGCTTTGTGTTTCTGCGGCCCCGGGCGGTACCTTTCAAATGACCGCACGCAATCCTGACCGCCTGAGTCTTGAGACTATCGCCGTCCTGCTTGGACCACTGATCCTGGTTCTGCGTGTACAGCTCAGAATAGTCTTCACAAAAGTTCCCGTTCACGGAGTTTTTTTTGCCGTGATCATTTATGGCACAAGGATTGCAATATGAGTTGGCATGACTAGCAAGGACGCCAGAATTGAACAGGTTGAGCAAGAGAACCGGAAACTCCGGATAGAAAATAGAC
>JADHXR010000202.1 GCA_016782865.1 Phycisphaerae bacterium | reverse complement strand
TGCTTGAAGTAGTCGCTTTGGTCCCCGAATACGTCGTTGACATAGAGTCTCTCACTGTGCGCCTGCTTCATAACATTGTAGAACATCGTGTCGTGCCCGGAGTGTTCTTCCACGATGCGCCGCATCGTCGCCGCTTCGTGCGCATAGAAAACCGTCTTGATCTCACCGCCACCCTCGAGGATCGCCGCCAGCGCCGTGGGCATTCCCATGAACTCATGCGAAACCACCGTTGTCGAATCCCCGACGGCATCAATGGCCTTAAGCGCCGCCATGGCCGGAGGCGCCAGCCTCACGTATTGCTCGTAGTCCCACAGGTTCTCGTGCAAATGGCTCTGGATGCCGAATTCGCTGTAGAGCAGCCGCTTGAACTCGTTGACCATATCCTTGTTTATGTGTCGAACATCGAACAGAAGCACTTCAGGTGAGCTCTTTATGCCCGTCGCTTCTTCGAGAAACGTCCGCCGACCGTAAACGATCCCGGTGTTGTACAGTCGTTCGATTTTGCGGAACGAAGGGGCGTACTGCGGGTTAATCAGTCCGTCAACCGAAGAGTAGAGCACTTCACCGTTCTCGCCGAGCCGTTCGGACAAAGACCCTTCGGTCGTAAACAAAGGACCCACGAGGATCGACCGCTCGACGGCTTCGAGGTAAGATCTGCACGTGAATAAACCGTGAAGAACCGCCCCTATTCCGCCGACTTTCCCCACCGCTTCGTGCGTGACGTGGATTACTGTAGTTTCGTTGGGCATAATAAGCTTCTTTCCGAACGTCAATCCGAGCTTTTCCGAGATTGTTTCTACTGGTCTCTACATAAAGTATAGAGAACACTCTCAACGAAGCCAAATCGAAGGTGTCACTGAGTCGAATGGACTTTATGTGCCGAAAACATCGCTGCGAAGTGAGGATTGGACGTGGTTTTTTCCGGACCGTCTTGGTGCTGTTGGCTTACCCCGTTGCGGGTCAGCCTATTTTGCTGCGAAGGGCCCTTATCAAACCTGCAAGGACCTGCGGCGCAACATCGGCCAGCTCCGGCTCAGGCATTTCGCTAAGTGCTATTGTATCGAGGATGGCTATGGCCTGGCGACCGTGCGGGGTTATCGCTGTGGCAGTCGTCTCCGCGCCGCCAAGCTCCCCGTTGGCCATTTGTCGAAGATACAGTATGATGTTCTTGGTCAGTTCCTGCTCGCTCACAACCGAGGCCGCCCCGGCAGACTCCCCGGCCCCTTCGGGAATATCTCTTTCCTGCAATATATCTTGAGTGAGCTGGTACGTTTCAGCCATGAGGCGATTCTTCTTCTCTTCATCCATTTCATCAACCGGTGCCAGTGCGAGCCCGTCATCGGCGTTTAGATTCGGAACATACAGCTTGTTATGGCACGACGGGCATTTGCCCCATTTCCCCCCGGCGCTGTCGGCTGCTTTTATCTCCCTGCCGCAATGGTCACAATGAAATGTTATCGCCATTTGAGCACCTCTGATCAGAACTACAGTTTATGGGCCTTCGTACTCCGCGGCCACCTCGGTCGTTATCCCACCGCGCGCTGTAAATCGGGACGTAACCTTCATCCATTGCGGCTTGCAGACGCCGCTCAAATCGTCTAATATCTCGTTAGTCAGGGCCTCGTAGAAAATGCCCCGGCTCCGGTAGCTTTGCATATAGAACTTCAGGCTCTTAAGCTCGATACACGACTTGCCCGGGCTGTATTCGATGATAATCTCCCCGAAGTCCGGCTGCCCCGTCTTCGGACACAGACTCGTGAACTCCGGACACCTGACGGTAATACAATATCCACGCTCGGGGCGCGGGTTCTCGAACAATTCTATTTCCGGCGATTCGCTCATTACTCATGCCACTCAAATAAGCCCTGCCCAAACAGTATAACCCAGACCCACACCCCCTTCAACCAATAATCGCCGTACAAAAAATACCGGGCGTGGCCAGATTTTCTGGCAAGTGATTGGGGCGTTTACCGGTAGCTATTCATAAGGTCTAACAGAAGCGTAGTCATTGCGAGGCCCCCTTGGGGCCGTGGCAATCTCCGGCCTTCGAGTGGTTTGCCATTGCCGCAGTCGGCCCCCGGGCCGGGCCCTACGGCCCCTTCGCAATGAGATAGTGTGCAATCCTTTGTCAGAAAGAGTCTTAATAGTGTGCCAGAAGAATTAGCCGCACCCAAAATACCGCACGCCCGACAGGATTGTGGCCGCTTAGGCCTGCGGGGATACGCCCCTTCCCCCTAAAAAACATTGACAAAAAGTAGGAGATAGCCTATCTTAACTGCACACGCCGTTCTTTCGTCTTACGCACACGGCGAATACTTGATGACCATCTTGCGTTGTCGAGGCGGCACGGCAGCGACATGGGGAATTTGGCTATGGCGGTTCGTGTGAACCTGGGAATTCTGTTGGCGGTAGCGCTCGTACTTGGCGTTTCGCAGGGGGCTTCCGCACAAAGCGGACGCGTCCGTGATGCGGAAGAGGAGAAGAGGCTATTCGAGTCCTATTTTCCCGACAGCAACGACGCCGGCCAGAGACTCGATGAGTGGTGGAAGAATAAGGCCGTCGAGTCTTTGCCGCCTGATGAAGTGCTGCCAATAGTGCGGCAGGGCTTTCGCAGAACGAAATGGACCAGGATGATGATTATCGGTTGGGTCGGCAGGTATCTGCGCCATACCGACCCGCAGGTGCGCCGAAACGCGACCGATCTGCTGTACTACGCGAGCTTTTCCCCGGAGGGCCACGTGCGCCACTATGCCGTGTACTTTGGCCTTTCGAGTGTCCCCGAGAAATCCGCCGAGCTCCTTGCGAGGTTCGCGGCCTTGGCGCTCAGTAACGAAAGCATGAACCGCATAGTCTGGGGCGTCAAGCATACAAAACAGGCCAGAGAGTTCCTGTTGTACGTCGATCCTTACCTGACGAGTCCCGATGCCGAGGTCCGCAAGCGCGCCGAAGAATTGAAGAAGCTCTTTGAGCAGGAGACGGAGCATTGGGAGACGTGGCGCCCTACCGCCGAAGACATCAAGCCGGAGAGAAGAGACGACGTGGATTATGAAACGGCATTCGGCGAGCTGTACGAGACGCTTGGCCTGTCATATCCGTGTTTCGAGTTGAAGGGGATCGACTGGGAGGCGGTCGGAGAAGAGTTTCTGCCGCGGGCGAAAGAGGTCAAGACCGACGAAGAGTTCGGCATCTTATGCACGGAGTTGGTAGCGAGGCTGGAGGATAATCACGCTTATTTGATGCCCGGAGCAATCGATTTGCCCAAGATAGCCGGCCCGCAGTGGGACGCTGGGTTTTCATGCCTTGAGGATGATCAGGGCAGGCCTGCGGTTTATTACGTTGACCGCAACGGGCCTGCGGAGAAAGTGGGGATCAAGGTCGGCATGGTAGTCCTGAAAGTGGACGGCGACGACGTTGCCGGCGTAATAGAGAAAAAGATGACCCGTCTCAAGAAGTATGGCGGGTTCTCAAGTGAGCGCTATCTGCGATATTTCGCATTCCATTTCTTTATGCGCCGAATGGAAAAAGGCGACGTAGTGAAATTTGAGATGCTCGATGATAAAGCCAATGTGTGCGAATTCGAGGTGGCGGCCGAGCTTGGCGGACGCTATCTTCCGAGGCTGCCGGTCCCTAAAGAGGGAATACGCGATACTGCGAACGTATCGTGGAAGATGCTGGATGACAATATAGGCTATATCTATGTCCGGCGGATTCGACAGGGCCTGGAAGCAGCGCTGGACAAGGCGGTGGGCGACCTGCAGAATGCCCACGGCCTGATAGTGGATGTCCGAGGCAATACCGGGGGCGGATTTCAGCGGAGTACCTCACACGTAAACTTCTATCCGGACGATGACGTAACTGAGACGAATCGACCTCGATACAATGGCCCGATGGCCCTGCTGATTGATAACCGGTGCATAAGCGCCGGGGAGGGATGGGGATCGTGGTTCATTGCAAAAAAAAGGGCCACGCTATTCGGAGAAACAACCGCGGGCGCCTCGGCGTTGAAAGACATCTATCTGCTGAAGAATGGGCTGTACAAGGTCAAGTATCCAATAAGGCCATATACAGGCTTTCTGGACCGACCGATAGAGAGACGCGGCCTCGAGCCGGACGTAGAAATCAAACAAACCGCCGCAGACCTCGCCAAACAACGCGACACCGTCCTCGAAGCTGCCAAAAAGTATCTGCTCAAACAAGCCCCAACACAACCATGAGGGCCCGAAACTCGCGCACGGTTCAATTCTGGGTGGAAAACCGTCATTGCGAAGGAGCCGTAGGCGACTGCGGCAATCTACTACCCCTCGCACTGATACAACATTCCATTTCCTTAGCTGAACCGAAGTCCCGCCTTGCCTTCGACAGCGAGCCCAAAATAATCAATATCGAAGATCCGCCGGTAATTGGGCGGAATCAATTACTCTTTCCTCATCCACTCCTCCGCTCCCACACCACCACCCGGCCGACCCCCAAAATCATCCTCGCCACGCGCCTCCTCTCAAAACAGCTGTCTCAACACCCCCATTTATACCACAAAACCCAGAAGAAGAACCCCAATTTCTCCTTTATCTTTCTTGCAATCCCTCTTAGAATCGGTTCAGAGAAAGAGGTTGAATTATGGGATCACATTGGGTTGCCGGCTTCATAAAGAACATCAATTCTCATCTGGCGCAATTTCCAGACACCCCTGATCATGTTTTACTCGTCCTTAAAGCCCATTTGCTTATCGAACAAGGTCTTGAACGTCTTCTCAGGAGTAAGTTGCCCAATCCCGAACTTGTATTGGATGATCATACCAAGTTCGTCCACAAATTGCGGATGTTGAAGGCGTTGATCCCCAATCCCTTATACATAACAAATGTTTGGGAGCTTGTCCAGGAACTGAATGTCATTCGTAACGATCTCGCTCACGAATTGACCTCTGAGAACATATAAACCAGACTGGACGCTTTGGCACGTAAGATTGCACAGTCGGTCGATACCACCGCAGATTTTTGGGCTGCAGTTGAGAAGTCGGAGCCAGCAAGGAAGATCAAGGACTTTTTGATCCTTCTTGTCCGGTATCTTGACGCCTTGAACGCGGGGGTGTTTCCAAAGGTCGTCTGACAGTGCTGGCGATTCGGTGTCGAGCTATGCTCGCGAGAAAGGAACTGCCCAATGGCTGAAGACATCAGACTACTAAAGACACAGAGGAATAGTGTGTTCGATATACTTGTTGAATATGGCTTGGAGCCAGCAGCCTTCCGCTGGTCAACTCTCAAGAGTACATTCAGTCCCAAGGGTCCCGTATCGATGCTGATGTGCCACAACACGAGTTTCTACTGCCGTTTTGATAGCAAAAGCACTCATCCAGGTGCGTATCGCCTCGTGTTCTCACCGGGCATTAGCACGAGAGTCGCGACAAGTGGAGATATATCTTGGGAAGTATGTGTAACCCAAGTAGTCAGGAATTGGGTTCGCTGTCTGAAGCGAGAACTCGATACCCCCGATCTCTGGCAGGAAGTTGAGAAATATCGATCATCACTGTCGTTGACGCCGCCGGAGAATCTCGTCAACGAACCCATTCCAGCGTATGAGGTGGAGCAAATCACTCAGAATCTCCAATTGCTCGCAGCCCAAACAAACGAACTGCATGGACTAAGCGAAGACCAGGACACTTTTGTCCGCTCTAAACTCGCGTACTTGGCCGATGCTGCCAAGCGACAAGGCCGTCTCGATTGGATGCACACCTTTATCGGCGTCCTGATTTCGATCGTGATCGGATTAGCTATGGCGCCAGACCGGGCGAAAGAGTTCTGGGAACTCGTGAAGCAACTCTGCGGTCGCTTCATCTATTTCCTTCCGCTACAGTAACGGCCCAGAACCTTCTTCACAGGGTGTATGAGAAGTATTTGCCATCCTCTTTCACCTCTGAGCAGCAATCCAGCGATGCATAGGCCAAACTGAAAGGTTGTTTTCCGCCTGGAAATGGGCGTTCTGGAAAAAAAGCTTGACATTTCTGAGGGCGGTGCAATAGCATATCGGCATAGAATAACGTCAGGACGACGAAGGAGTCGCGGTTTTGGCAGTTTCGCCGAACCGGGGTCCTTCGAGTTTATTCGAGGAGCCAGGATGGCTACAGTCATCATCACAACCGGAGAGCAAAAAGGCGACTACTACCCGCTCGGCCATCGGACGAACGTCATCGGCAGGGCCGAGAATGTTCCGATTCAGATCCTGGACGATCTGATTTCGCGAAAGCACCTTCAAATTCATTACGTCAAGGAGCAGCGCAAGTATTACGCACTGGATATGAAAAGCAGGCACGGCGTGTTCATTAACGGCGGCAGGATCACCGATGAGACCGCCCTGGTAGATGGTGATGAAATCCTAATCGGGCAGACCGCTTTGCTGTTCACGGAAAAGGACTTTGACGACCGTGAAAGTGCGCTCTCGCACTTCAAGAAAGCCGGCGAGAGGGCGCGTCCCACCCACATTCAATAAGATTTCGCCGAAGCGCCGGGGCACATCGACTTTGTATTGTCGTGAGCCAACCCAAGTTTAGCCGACGGGCACAGTTGACAATTGGTGAGGAGGTTATTGCGCTGTGAAGTAACCTGTGAAGCGTTGTTACTGCAGCGAACGACGCAGTGAAGAAAGCCTAATACGGTCCGGCTCAGGTCCGGGACGGAACCAGACAATATGGGTAAAAGGATTGAGAAGGAGCTATTGGCATACCCATAAACGGAATTTTAACAGGAGGTGTTCGTATGGAGATGAAAAGACTGACCAGAGTTGTTGTGGGCGTAGTTTGTTGTCTGGCCGCAATTGGGGCCGACGCCTCGGCGAAGAGGATGAAGCCGTTGAGAGTGAGCGAAAACGGCCACTTTCTCATCGAGCAGGGAGGCAAGCCTTTTTTTGTCCTGGCGGACACGGCCTGGCCGCTCTTCAGCGGCCTAAGCCGCGAGGACGTCAAATTCTACTTAGACGATAGAAAGGCCAAAGGATTCAATACGATTCTGTGCAGCCTGTTGCACTTCGGGCCCAACGACCAGCCCGAGTGGACTCCCAAACATCGCGTATATGGCTTCTGGGCGTTTGACGGCAATCACTATGACTGGAGCCGTCCGAGCAAACAGTACTGGAGGCACGTGGACTGGGTGATGCAGCAGGCGCGCGAACGATCCCTGCGACTGGCTATCGTGCCTTGCCGGTTTCGCAGTTCCGGCGGCGCCTGGAAGGGACCCCTCACCGCCGCCGCCGTGGCGAGGTTTGGGGAATACCTGGGCCTTCGCTGCTGCAACTACAACAATATCATCTGGCTGTTCGGCGGCGATTACCCGCCAATGCAGAACAGCCGCCACTTGCGCCTGCTGGCCGAGGGGATTCGCTATTATGCCCCGCACCATCTGATCAGCCACCACGCCGGAGTTGCTTCTTCGAATAGGGCTTTCGGCAACAACGAACGCTGGCCGGCCTTCAACTCGATACGGACCCAAGGCAAAGAGCACCCCGGCGAATACACATTGGTGCAGAAGGACTGGCGCCGTGCACCGGCGAAACCAACGTGGCTTGCCGAGCCGCACTATGAGCGCCCGAACAGCCGATTTGCAATACGTCAGGCGGCATGGCGGTCGGTCCTAAGTGGCGGAGCAGGATTTGGGTACGGAGTGAACAACCTGTTCAATCTCGGCAACGGCAGTAAGTGGAAAGAAATGCTCAATATGCCGGGCGGTAATGACGTGCTCCGCATGCTCGACCTGTTGAAATCGCAGCCGTGGCAGAAACTTGTCCCGGACCATGCCGCCAAAGACAAGCTCCTGGCCGCCGTCGAGGCTGATGCAGACGTTCATTTTCCCTCGGCTTGCTCGGCTGACGGTGATTTCGGCGTGGTCTATCTGCCTGTGAGGGCGGCTATCGCCGTGGACATGGGAAAATTCAAGAGTAACGTTATTGGCCGATGGTTCAGTCCGACGAGCGCCTATTCCGCGGAGGTTGACGGGTCCCCGTTCATAAATGCCGGCGTACACACTATCAGACCGCCGGGGCCGAACTACTCAGCCGAATCCGACTTTATACTTGTGCTGACTGCAAGTAGTGCCGCCGAATCACGCAGGGATCAGACAACCATTCTTGCTATCGACGAAGATAAGTTCACAGTGAACGGCAAGCGGACTTTCCTTTTCGGCATCAGCTACTACGGGGCGCTCGGGGCGCAGCCGGAATTCGTCACGAGCGATTTCGACGATATGCAGAAACTCGGGATCAACTGGATTCGTCTCTGGGCGACGTGGGGCGCATTCGGTAATGACGTTACTGCCGTAGATGAGCAAGGCCGGGCAAGAGAACCATATATGTCGAGGCTAAAGAAACTGGTGGCCGAATGCGACAAGCGAGGGATGATTGTGGACGTAACGCTGAGCCGGGGCAACGGCATCACCGGCGGGCCGCGTATCCAGTCGCTCCAGTCGCATAAACGGGCCGTCGAAACAGTCGTGACGGAACTAAAAAATCACCGAAACTGGTATCTGGACCTCGGCAATGAGCGAAACATAACGGACAAGAGGCATGTGAGTATGGCGGAACTTCGAGAGCTGCGCAATGCAGTCGGGCAAATCGATAAGGACCGCCTTGTGACGGCGTCGCGCGCGGGCGATATTCCGCAGTTGGAGCTGCGGGAGTATATCAAAAGGGTAGGCGTTGATTTTGTCAGTCCGCATCGGCCTCGGAGCAGCAAGTCGGCCAGGCAAACAAAGAACAAATCGCGCGAGTATATTACCTGGATGAAGGAGATTGGGACTGTTGTTCCGCTGCATTATCAGGAGCCTTTCCGCAGGGGATTTACAAGGGGCTGGGAGCCGGCGGTCGAGGATTTTGTGACCGATGCCAAGGGCGCAGCCGAAGGCGGAGCAGCGGGCTGGTGCCTGCATAACGGCGACCAAAAGGACAGGCCCGGTAGTAAACCCCGGCGGTCGTTCGATATGCGCGAGCGGCGACTGTTCGACCAGCTTGACGACGTCGAGAAAGAAGCGCTCGAGAGGATCTCCGAGTTTCTTCAGGCGAGGTGAGATGTCAGCGGTCGTGTGCATAGCGGTTAAGGCGGTCGCATTGGGCTCGCAGTTTTTCCAGGACTTTAGCATGTTTCGGATCGCCGGCGAGGTTGTGCTGCTCGATGGGGTCGCTCTTGAGGTCAAACAACTGCTCGAAGACGGGCTCGGTCTCGAAGAAGCGGATGTATTTCCAGCGTTCCGTGCGGATGCCGTGACATCGCAGACTGTCGCGCTTGGTTTTTGCCAGCGCTTCGGGGTCGTCTTTTGCCTCGGCGAGCGGAACGGCCTTGAACTGCGTGAAGTTGCTTTCCATAAAGACGGCATCCCGCCATCGCATATCACGGCCCTCAATCAGCGGCTTGAAGCTCTTGCCTTGCATAACGTTGGGGACCGGTGAACCGGCAAGATCGGCAATCGTCGGGGCGAAATCGACTGTGGAGATTAGCTGGGTTAGCCGTCGCCCCCGCATCTCGGCGGGCAGGCGACCATCGAAGACAATCAATGGTGCCCGCATCGATTCCTCGTAGAGGAGGGTCTTGCCGTCCAGGCCGTGCGAGCCGTTGAGAAAGCCGTTGTCACTGGTGAATATGATAACGGTATTGTCGAGCAGGCGCTTGTCCTTCAACTCCTTTACGAGCCGGCCGACTGCGACGTCTATGCCGTAGGCCAAGGCGGCCTGGCGACGGACGAACTTCTGATACAGTTCGGGCGTCCACGTGTATCTGCGGTGATAGCCCAAGCCCCGCCAGTTGCGCTTGATCAGGTCGGGGAGCTTGTCGTTAGGGCCGGCGACGTAGTTGGGCGGCAGCTTGAATTTAACGCCTTCGAACTGCCTGTCATATTCCGGCTTTACGTCCGCCGGCACGAGGGCGCCCTTGGGGGCGTGGAAGCTTACCGACAGGCAGAATGGCTTGCCCGCCGGATTAGTGCGCACGAAGTCCAAAATCAAATCGCCCATTATATCGGTCAGGTGCGGGCGTTTTGATTTCTCATAGGACTCTTTGAGGCCGAAGTCTTTGGGCCAGTATTGGCCTTTGGGCGCCTGGCCGGGCCAGCCTTTCCAATAATCGAACCGGTCGGCGGGCATGTGCTCGGGACTCTTCCACAATTTGCGGCAGGGCCTTTCCTTTTTCTCGGTGACGACAAATCCGAGCTTGCCAATAAAGCCTGTTCGGTAGCCGGCCTTGCGCAAGACCATCGGATAGGTCCGGGCGAATTCGGGCCTGCTGATGGTGTAATCGGTCGGCCGGTCGAACCCGCAGCGATGGCGCGACATGAACTGGCCGGTAAGAATGGTCGCCCGGCTGGGCATACAGATAGAGACGGCGTAGTAGCAATTCTCGAAGAGGACGCCCTGGTCGGCCAGGTTGTCAAGGTTGTGCGTCTTGAATTCGGGATTGCCGTAACAGCCCAGAGTATCCCAGCGCTGGTCGTCGCTCATCAGGTAGATGATGTTGGGGCGCTTGCGGGCCTTGCGTGCCGCCTGCGTTATACAGCCGACGGTTGGGGCCAGGATGGCGAGGCCGGCTATCTTGAGAAAATCGCGTCTATTCACGAGAGAACTCCTTACCCGGCGCAGCCGGGATTGGGTTTGATCCTTCGACTATGCTCAGGACTCCCTTCGGTCGTTGGGTTTTGTTTCGTATGTCGTATGTCGTGTTTCCACGTGCGGAAAATGTGTGCGGAATTTGGGTAACAGTGGTAGTTTGGGTAATCGCTGGCTTGGGTTTGTTTGGGTTTGTTTTTTCGGGCGTGGCGGAGTGGAATATTGGTGTAAGGCTTTGCATTATAACAGGTTGCGGTGATCTTGGGGTTTGAGAGATTGGGTTTGTTTTGCATAAAAGGTGCGATTTGTAGAGCGCGCTCGACAGTTGTAGAGGGCTGGTCTTGGTTTGCACGAAAGGTTTTTGGACACGGATACCTAAGGCACAAGTACCTAAGGCATAAATACCTAAGGCACAAGTTCACACTGGTTAACACGAATCTTGGAGAAGGTTGGGAATGTAGTATCATTATTGAGTTCCTATTAGTTAGGTGGGTATTGTACCAGAGAAGAGGTTGGATTTCAAGTTAATTTTTGACCACAGATTTCCCAGATTTTCGCAGATTTACACAGATTTTATGGATAATAAGGATGTGAGGGAGCGGAGACAGAACGGAGAATGTAAAATGTAGAATGGGATGGAATATGGTAGATGTTATTTTGGGCCGGGACGGGCGGGTCTGCGAAAGCTTTGTGGCGATTTCTTCGGCGATTTCTGGTGGTTTTTGGGTTGACAGGATAGGGAATGGGGGGTAATATCGGGGAAGGTTTGTATAGAACGGGGTTATTTGGAAAAGTTGTAAGTTAGAGGTTCCTTTTGGTAAAGTTGTTGGATTCGTTGAAATCGAAAGGAGCATTGACATGGGAACAAAGTCGAAATTGAGCGTGCCGGAACGTCGTAAAGTCG
>JADHXR010000201.1 GCA_016782865.1 Phycisphaerae bacterium | reverse complement strand
CGAATTGCCTGCAAGATATCCAATGGCCGCATCGAGCCTCTTCGAATCGATGCCCTGTGACTCCGGCGCAGCTTCTTGCCAGTTTTCTTCGGGGAAAACCATTGCCCCGCCCACACAGACGTAGGCCAAAAGGGCAAAAACGACAATCACACTTCCAACAGCATCTCTCAACATTGCGAATCTCCTCGCCGACTACTTCTTGGAACGAACAACATAAAGCACGGCATCGCCCTTAAACGGCGCCTCGAACGTCCGCTGCCCAGCCTTTGCATCTATCGTGCCCGTCGAGACTACCTTGCCGTTGTCCGGATTGAACCATTCGTATTTGTATTTAGCCGCTCTCAGATTAACCGTAATAGAAGCCCTATCCGCAGCGGGATTATAGACCAGATACTCTTTGCCCGGATTGCCTAAGCAGAACTTCGTCGAAGCCAGGTCCGGCCGAGGCAACGCCGCAACCAGGTCCATCTTCTCTGCGTAACGTCTCGTGTATCCCATACTCCGGCGAATCGGCTCCCACTTCGCATCGAATTGCTTACCAAGCACCACCCCGTCGTAAGGATCCATAAAAATAGGATTGTGCCCCCGCGTAAAGCTCTTCCAGACCCACGCCTGGTTCCCCCCGATCCCCCACAGATGGTCGGTATCGTTGAGCACAACCTTTCGCCCGTCCGCAACAGGCGGGTTGTCACGATACCCGCCTTCGTTGTTCGGAGAGACCCAGTCGGCCGGACTCTTGAACAGGTCTGCGTTCTTCCCGCCGCGATATTGAAACGTCATCCCCACGGGATACTGGTTCGGCTTCTTCTTCTCATAATTCTTGATGTACCGAATAATATGATACTGCCACTGCGTCGACGGCGGATGATTCTCATTCGATATCTCATACAGCACATTATCGAACCCATTAACCGTATCGATCACCTTACGAACGTATGCCTCCTGTATCGCGGTCACGGCCTTGTTCCCAAGGGTGTGAATCTCGACGCCTTTGCCGTCCTTATTAGTATCCCCGTCAATACCGTTGACATTATTCTTCGGATTGAAAGGATGCCCCTCCCACGCCCCCTTCGAGAACTGCAAACCCCACCCCTCGAACAGCATAACAGAAACATAAATCCCCTTCTTTTGCGCCGCCGCAACCCTCTTACGCAATCGCCCGAAGTATTCCGGATTAAACTTCTTCAAATCGAACTTGCCCTTCCCGTCCAGCGCCTTACCCTTCCCCGTCCGCACCCAGGGCTGCGGAGCGCAAGTGTGTATCTTGTTCTCTCTATTGGCCGTAGTATTCCACGTCGCCAATTCCCACGTCCAAAGCCGAATAAAATTATGATTCAGCTTCCCCATCCAGTCCAGACACGCATCGAAATCAAACTTGGCCGGCCTGTCCCCAAGGGACGGGTCCTTCGGCCCAATATCAACCAGATTAGACCAAGTATGCGACCCCGTCAAATAAACAACCTCCCCCGTCGCAGTATTCTGAAAATACCGACGATTCTTAGAATGCACCCGCAAAGGCCCCATCCCCTTACCACGCCCCCCAAGCGCCTCCGAGCAAACAACCATCAAAACAACCAAAACCGCAAATCTAATAAACCGCATAGCAAAAACCTCCAACTCAAAACCAAAAACCAATCATAACACCGCCCCCATTCTCACCCAACCCCCCAAAAAATGCAACACCCATCTACCCGCCGAAATCCCCCGATTAGCCCCGCCACCCGTGGGCGGGGCCGCATACTCAGACAAAAAAAAAGACGCGAACAATTGTCATTGCGAAGGAGCCGTAGGCGACTGCGGCAATCTACTACCCCACGCATCAAAAGAACTGTCCATTTTCTTAGGAGGCCCGTCGCAGGCGGGCCGTGGCAATCTCATACCCCAGGCACAAAACCGCCCTCTCCATCTCCCAACGCCCCCTCCTCCATCAATCTGAAACTTGTGCCCTGGGTATCTGAAATCTCTCTTCCCCCGCCCAGTCATTGCGAGGAGCGAAGCGACGCGGCAATCTCCCACCCCAAGCATTAAGAAGACCACGCCCTCCCCGCCACCCGTGGGCGGGGCCACATACTCAGACCAAAAAAAGACGCGAAGAATTGTCATTGCGAGGCCCGCCAAAGGCGGGCCGTGGCAATCTCCAAACCTTCAGAACGAAAAAACGTGAAGGAAAGGGAATCAATCATAACCTCCCCACCATTCCACAGCGCTGAACTGCCGCTGAGAAAAGAGCGAGCAAAGATACTCTTATTCGAGGTTGCT
Source organism: Phycisphaerae bacterium (assembly GCA_016782865.1). GTDB lineage: Bacteria > Planctomycetota > Phycisphaerae > Sedimentisphaerales > Anaerobacaceae > SG8-4. The sequence goes on along the minus strand of JADHXR010000201.1, from coordinate 9,269 downwards.
ACCGAATACTCCTGGGGCGTAGCCACACCTACTAATATTTATAGAAGATAGTCGTTTTTATCCCCCCAATCTTATTAAGACGAGTGTGCCGATAACCAGGGTAAAACACCCAGTATGCAGTGTTCAACCAGGAGTCTCGGCCAAGCTCAAGTGTCAAGCTATGACCACTGTCCACCACCTGAATTCTGAACCTCTTCCCCGAGGGCCATTTGATGGTTTTGCCCGTTCCCAGAGTTGCCAGCGTTGATATTACATCCCCTGGATTGTCAACAACCTCATCATTTATTATCACAATAACTTCATCTGAAACATTCGTTAGGAACTCCACTATTTTAGCCCTGATGATCTCACTCATTCGTTTGTCCAAATCGGACGTCAGCCAAATTGGCAGCAGGAAAAGGGCTATAGCAATAACAGGGACTATCTTCCAGGCTATGGGAGTCTTCTTGTCCTTCTTCCACCAGCCGCCGATGAGTAACCTGATAAGGAATATTGCTCCTGCCAGCATGCCAAGAAAACCCAAAGGAAATGATCCATATATGAGCTTGTCGTAGAATTGTAGGCGTTTATGAACGTTGGAGCTTTCGATAAATGCCGGTGGCATTCCCTTTTCGCTTATTTCGCCCACCCCCTTGTGATAGTTGCGGGTAACAGAAGATTCATTCGTATCTCGCTTATCTCCTATATTCGTTATCCATTTGTCTTGAGGTCTTATTGCATTGAGAATACTGATGCCCGCCACCGCGAAAAAAAAGGCAACTATGGCCATAAGCACGCCAACCATCCACCATTTCTTAACCTTATCCCTCAGAATGCAAAGCTCAGGGTTGCAGTCATACATTTCCTCTGTGATTCGAGAAGTCCCAGCTTTAGAGCATCTCTGGAATTGCAGGACTGCCATCTTCGCACAAGGGAATACGACCAAGGTCATGGCTGGTACGCCAATGTAGTACCAGCTATCTTCTTCGCCGGACTTGAGACCCATTATGGTCAGCGCTACAATGCAGCAACTTGTAATTATGAAAGGCAGAACCAACCAGAAGGCGCTTTCCCGTTTTTCTCCGTCTTCCATTTCCTGATTTCTCCTGTATATTAGCCGGATGGCGTGTGCAAAATTCATTCATCGATTTCAACCAGCCTTCATTGAGTTTATCACCCCTTCGCCCGCCAAACAACCCCGCCGTAGGCGGATTTCAAAAACCTACCCTTTTCTGTCTTCTCTGTGCCCTGGCCGAAGGCCCGCCGCAGGCGGGTGGCAAAAAAATCCGCGTCAACCTGTCCTGAGCTTGTCGAATGGATTCGTGGTTAATCCTTTCTCTGTGCCAAGAAATTCACTTGACAACCAACTTTCCTTGATGTATAATACACATCGAACAAATATCGAAGTCGTAGATCCGCCCGCGGCGGGATCCGCTTTTGGCGGAATACATATCAAACTAATTAATATCGTAGATCCGCCTATGGTGGAGTCGATCCCTGGTATGAAAAACCATAAAAACAATCAAAACAGCCATCCCGACAGCGTCGGGATTCCGCAATTTTGCTCTTTGTTTTTTGCATTCCCAACCTTTCCATCCTGCCTATCTTGCCACAAAATCATCCCCATCGTGCCTTTATTCTTACCAATGGACTATTTCTCTGTGCTCTTCCTGTCCCTTGGGGATGCCTTCTCTGTGGCTATTTCCTTCGTGCCTTTGCGCCTTTGTGGCCATGAGTCAATTATGCAAAACAAACCCAATTTCCAAAATCCCAAACCCAACGCAACCACTTATGCCACAAAGAGTTATACCAATATTCCGCCCCACCGAACGCAAAAAAACAAACCCAAACAAACCCAAGTCGCCTCCCGAACACCAGGACAAATCGAGGCAAAGCCGAGATCGGAGCAAGGTCCCGGCGTACGCCGGGGATGCACATCGGGACCCAATTCAAACCCAATTCCCCACACCCAAGCCCCAGGCCAAATCGAGGCGGAGCCGAGATCCCGATGCACATCGGGACCCAACTTGCCGCAGCGCAGCCCCGACCGAAGCGGTGTCATACAGTTCGTTAGGCGATATATGTCGAAGCAGCGGTACTCCCGCCTCGGCCGGTCCAGTTCGTGTGGAAGACCTCGCCTCTGGGTTTATCAACTCGCTCGTATGTATGGGCCCCGAAGTAGTCGCGCTGGGCCTGCAGCAGGTTCGCGGGCAGACGCTCGCTGCGATACCCGTCGTAGTAGGCCAGAGCAGCGCTTATGGCCGGCATCGGAACGCCCATCTCCACGGCCGTGGTCACCACGCGCCGCCACGCCGCCTGCGCCTTTTCGACTGCGTCCTTGAAGAACGGATCGAGCAGGAGATTCGTCAGTTTCGGGTTCGTGTCGAACGCCTCTTTGATTTTGCCCAGGAATACCGACCGTATGATACAGCCCCCTCGCCACATAAGCGCGATGCCCCCGTAGTTGAGGTTCCATTTGTGCTCGGCCGCGGCCGCTCGCATAAGCTGATAGCCCTGGGCGTAGCTGACGATCTTCGATGCGTAGAGTGCCTGGCGCAAGTCGTCGATGAACGTATCTTTGTCCCCGGTAAACTCAGCCCTTGGGCCGGAGAGGATCTTCGAGGCAGCCACACGCTCTTCTTTCAGGGCCGACAGACATCTTGCGAAGACGGCCTCGCCGATCAGCGTCAACGGCTGGCCAAGGTTCAACGCCTCGATAGCCGTCCATTTACCCGTCCCCTTCTGCCCTGCGGTATCGAGGATCAGGTCGATAACCGCATTGCCGTCTTCGTCCTTGCAGCCGAGGATGTCGCGCGTAATCTCTATCAGATAAGAATCGAGTTCGCCGGCGTTCCATTCGCTGAAGACCTCGTGCATTTCTTCGTTAGTCAGGCCGAGTCCTTCTTTCATAATCTGGTACGTCTCGCATATCATCTGCATATCGCCGTACTCGATCCCGTTATGGACCATTTTAACGAAGTGTCCCGCACCGTTCTCGCCGACCCAGTCGCAGCAGGGCTCGCCGTCGTCGTTTTGAGCACAGATCTTCTGGAAGATAGGTTTAACCGATTCCCACGCCTTCGGCGATCCGCCCGGCATGATCGACGGGCCCAGCAGGGCCCCTTCCTCGCCGCCGGAGACACCCGTGCCGATATACAGCTTGCCCTTGCTCTCGACGAGTTCTGTGCGACGGATAGTATCGGGGAAGTGCGAGTTGCCGCCGTCGATTATGATATCGCCGTCTTCGAGATGAGGCAGTATTTTTTCGATAAATGCATCGACGGCCGCCCCTGCCTTGACCATCAGCATTACCTTGCGCGGCTTGGCGAGGTTCTCCGCCAGCTCCTCGATAGAGTGACAGCCGATGATGTTCTTGCCCTTCGCCCGGCCCTTGATGAAGTTATCGACCTTCGAGACCGTCCGATTAAAGCACGCCACCGTAAAGCCCTTGCTTTCCATATTCAAAATCAGATTCTCACCCATCACCGCCAAACCCACAACGCCAATATCAGCCTTTGCCATTTTCCTTCTACTCCGAACTTGAAAACTTCGTGTCTAAGTGCCTTCGTGGCAGAATTTCAGTATGTCTCAGTCATCCCGGCGCGCCGGGACAGACACAGAGCACGCAGTCTAAAGACCAACCGCTTTAGACAACGCCTCTGTGCGCGGCATTGTAAGACCTCAACCGCCCGAAATCAAGAGGCGATTTTCCAGCGTGGTTCAATTGTGTGTGGCAGCCTCCCCCCCTGGCGGTTCTCGCAACATTCCAGGCGGTTTCCTTCTGCGAGAGTTCCTGCTATAATGCCGTAAAACGTGTTTACGGCATACTGTGATCAAGAAGGAGAAGTCATGGAAACAAAACGAATCGTTGCTACGGTTGTGATGCTGCTCGTTGCGGCGTTCGTCCGCGCTCCATTGTCGGGCGCTGCTCATACCGGCGGCACTGCCGATTGGCCCGAACATCACGGCCACGGCAGGACGAACATATCCCCGGATAAGGGCCTCTTGAAAGAATGGCCGCTGAGCGGGCCTCGCAAAATCTGGACCTATTCGCAATGCGGCAGAGGCTATTCGGGAGTGACGATTGCCGATGGGATGATCTTCACCGCAGGCGATTTTGAGCGCCAGGAGAGAGTCATAGCACTCGATATGGACGGCAAGCTCCTGTGGAAGCAGCCCAACGGCGACTCATGGCGCCGGTCCAGCCCGGGCTCGCGCGCAACGCCGACCTACAGCGACGGCGCCGTATATCACATGAACCCCACCGGCAGGCTGGCGGCATACGAGGCCAAATCGGGCAGACCCCTTTGGGTCGTGGACCTCAAGGCCAAATTCGATGCAAAGTACGGCATCTGGGCCCTGGCCGAGAATGTGATTGTCGATGGCGACAAGATCCTGTGCATGCCCGGCGGGCCGAGAGGCCGCGTCGTCGCCCTCGACAAGCGGACGGGAAAGACGCTCTGGGTCAATACGGAAATCGAGCACTCGGCCGCTTACTGCTCCGGCCTTGTCGTGAACCACGGCGGCGCACGGCAATTGATCACCCTAACGCAAAGATCGGTCGTCGGCGTGGACGTTGAGACAGGCAAGCTGCTCTGGTCGGCGCCTTTTGTGCCCCGGTCGCCCCAAAATTCCCTCACGCCCGTCTTCAAAGATGGCTATGTGTTCATCGCCTGCGGACACTCTTCGGGCGGCAGGCTGATAAAACCCGACCTGTCTGCGCGTTCGGCCAAAACCGTATGGCACCGCGAAGACCTCGACGACTGCCACAGCGGCGCCCTGCTCGTGGACGGCAGGCTCTACGGCACGGCATGTCGCCAGGGCGGCAAACAATTCTACTGTGTAGATTTCCTGACAGGCCGGACTATAAAGCTCGACAAGACGTTCGGCAAAGTCGGCATTACCTTCGCCGACGGAATGATCTACGCCCTGAACTACCAGGGCACGATGTACCTGCTCGCCATAACGCCCGAGGGCTTCGACGTGATCAGCCGGTTCGAACTCAAAAGAAAACCGGTCAACTCATACCTCGCACACCCCGTAGTCTGCGGCGGAAGAATGTACATCCGATGCGGCAACGACCTCCACGCCTACGACATCCAAGCCGATTGACCGGGCACAAAAGGCCGGGCAACGAAGTCTTGCCATCTCATCAAGGATGAGCAGTCCGATACACAGGGCCACTGCCCGTAACCTTTTCTTTCCGCTGACGGCCCGGCTCTATTGCGTAAGTTTGACCGGCAGGATGTAGTCGAGGCCGAACATGTGTTTTTTTACTGCCGATGGGTTGGCGCCGAGGATGGTTACTTTTAGCTTGTTCTTGCCTTTGACGAGTTTACACGGCCCGAGCTTGATATCCCTTGCGATCACCGATGGATTGAACATATCCACCGAGTCGGCCTTCGTCTCGCCGTTCATCTCGATTCGGACGATACCGTAATCGACGGCCTTGGTGATTCCGAGGGTGATATCGTATTCGCCGCCTTTGTCCATTTCGAACTCGACCGTCAGCGTATCGTTCACCTTGCCGTCCCGCCACCACAGTTGGCGGTTCCTGCTCCAATTGAATCTCGGGAGGTCCTGAATTTCCGTGACTCCGCCGGTCCGTTCAATGACAGCCAGCTTCTCGCCTTCGATGGCGCCTTCGACGATCCTTGGCTTGATGATATCCTCAACGCTCTTGGGGACGGGTCGTTTTGCCTCTTTGGGGTCCGGCTTGACATCCCATTTTGCGCCGCCCCTGGCGTACCAGAATGTGGCAGGCGCATAGCTCATCGTAGTCGCCGCCCAGTGCCACAATTCCATATCGAACTTGATCGATTTAGTGAAGGGGATCGCGTCGAGTGCGCGGAAGCGGGAGTTGACCGTAAAGCCCGGCTTCAAGTTCCCGTCGCCGCTCGGCTGAGCGTGGAATGCCGACTCGAAGAATGCCGGCTTGCACCAGGCGTACCCGTAGTAGTCTTCCGTGCCCGTGCCGATATGGGACGGGAAGCGCTCGCCGTCGACATATATCTTCTCATCGCCCTCTCCCCACCACGTATTGGCGGTATTGAAGAGCGTCAGAACGTCACCGACGTAAGTGCCCTGGCCTTTTACGGTAATCCAGTTCAGATCAAGTGCGCCGTGGTCCTTTGCCTTTTCATTAGATTGCGTCCTGACCTCCGGCCACTGCTTCCACGCCGCGTGGAAATAGCAAGAGCGCTTGTCCCATTTCCACGGGCTGGTTTGGATAAGGCCCTTGGCCAGCTTCACCGCCTGAGAGCCGAGATTGAGTATCTCGATTTTCGCCTTCTTGTTGAACGGCATCACCCAGTAGCAGGCCAGAGCATCGTCGGAGACGCCCGTGTACCAGGTCGAATGCGGCCGAACGTGGTAGCCGGTCCCGAAGAAATCGCCGATAGGGCACCAGACGGTTTCAGTCTTGTCGAACGTTATTTTGAGGATCGTCGAGCGCAGGGCCTGAGAGAGGCCGTCGGCTTCGAGCTTAAATTCGAGCGAGCGAATGGCATTGGACCCGTCGATGGTTATGGATTTCACCGCGCCCGGGGCGATGGTCCCTTCGAGCGTATGTCTGCCCGCACCGTCTGCGCCCGAGCGATCATTGTCTTTGAGCATTTTCTGGACGCGGTCGAGCGTCGATTTTGCCTCTTTCAGGCCCTGCATCGTGAACGATTCGACCTTTGTTTTCCGCTCGTACGTTCGGTAGTTGATCTGGTAGTAGAGCGCCTCGCCTTTGCGAGCGCCTTCGTCGATGAGGACGTCGGTTTCGTAAGTAATCTTGCAGTGTTTGGCGTAAGGGATAGGCAGGTAGAGATTGTGGCCGCGATGCTTATACGCGGTCTCCGGCGAGACCCCTTCAGACAGCGGCGCGGCAACCAGCAGGCCCTTACTAATCAGGCCCTCGGTAGGCCCTTCGATGGCGGGCTTGGGATTGCCGTCGAAATAGAAGCGCAGCGTCCCGTTACTGAACTGGCCTCCCCCCGGCCCATGCCACGTCGCCCAGATGCGGACAACCGCCCCGGGCCCTTCGGCATCCATCATGACATGCTCTTTTCTGCCGTTATTCTCCTCGACGCGGACGAAGTAGCTTCGATCCCAGTTGGCCCACCACGTAGGCGACCCCGGCTCGGTCGAATTGCGGTCGTAACTGCTGAACTGCTTGCACGTATACCCCGGCGAGGGTAGCCGCGCGATTGTGTCCCGATCAACCATCTCTTCGAGGAGCGATTCAAGCGTAACAACTCCGACAGCCGGATTTGAGAAAACATGCACTGTACCCAGACCAACTAAAACCGTCGTCAATGCGATAAGCGTCTTTTTCTGATTCATCATTTCACCTGTTCCTTATAGAGCGTTGTAGTAATTATTCAGGCCAAAGTCGCGCCGCAATATCAAACCATAATACCAGCGACGACCGAATAATCAAGGGCCTGCGTAGCGGGGATGACTGACGCAGTGTGATAACGCGCAGACCCTGAAATCGGCGATAAGTTCTTACAATTCAACAATCTTTGCGTTCTTCCTGTCCCTTGGGGATGCGCACTCGGCGGTAAGAAATACGGCGTGGCGGCTTATTGATTTGGAATTGTCGGTATTGAGCCGTCGGCGAGTCTATGCAGGACTTCGCCGGCGTGGTGGACTACGAGTGTTCCTTCGTCTTCTTTGGCTTCGTAGTCGGCGATGTTTATCTGGGCCGGGTCCATGTAGCCTAAATTCACTTTTTCGCAGCGTTCCTTGCTTATGCCGGTGGCGAGGACGACGTTGACGCGGGGCTTTTCGACACCGTCGATGTACGTGCCGATACCCTTTACGTGGGTCGAGTGTGCGATGATGCCGCGGGGGACGTCGGCGAACTGTTCCATTCGAGTGCGGAAGTAATCCCGCGTGTGATAGCCGATCTGGTCGAGATATTTGCCGTGCGTGTAGGAAATCTCGGTGATATGCGGGGCGTGGATAATCAGGGTAGCTCCGTCGGCAAGGACCGGTTCGAGCTTGTACATCACCTTGCCCGCCGTCCATATATCGTCGTACATCTCCGGCGCCAGCCCGAGAATCGTATTGTAAGTCCTGTCCTTATAGACGATATGGATCTCGTTGGATAGATCCGCAGCCTTTTCCCACGCCTCGATGCAATCACCGAGGAAGATGCCCTTTAGCTCGTCAAGAAGCGCTACGATGGCGATAAGCTGATGCGGCATCTTGATAAACGACGCGGCCTTTTCGACGACCTTGCGTGTCACCGTCCACTTGTTGCCGTTAATCATCGGGTTGGTCACCACCGCCCCGAGCCAGTGGAAAAAATGAATAATCTCGTCGCCCGAAATGCCGGGGAAAATATACTTATGCCCGCCGGAGAAGCCAACAACCTCGTGCGGAAAGACCGGACCTAAAATGAAAAACTCGTCGTAATCGAAGATCAGCCTGTTGATTGCGACATCGACCTCTTCGCGAAACAGCCCGCCGCTAATTTCCTCGATCTCGTCGGCCAAGATTGTCCCGATGGATTTGAAAGTCTCGCCCTTGTCCCATTCGTGGTTAAAGAGCTTCACCGAGCCGTACTTGCTTTTCCGCTCGTCAAGCGTCATCGCCAGTCTGGTGCAAATTTGCTCTTCGCTCATCGGCTGATGCGTCCCCAGCGCCACGAGGCAATCGAGGGCCTTGACCTTCTGCCCGATCTGCTCGTAAATGATCTTGAATATCTCGCCGACAGGCCCCGAGCGCGTATTATCCGGGATTATCAGCAGAATCCGCTTCCCGCGGCAATCATTTTGAGCAAAAAACTCTGCGATTGCGGCCCCAGCCTGCTCGCTTGCGACAAAACCAGCTTTGTTTTCTCTTGAGATAATCATAGTGAATCAGACTATAGCGTTCTAAGGGGCAAACGCCAGCCTATTCCGGCACTCGGGGGGATAATGAGCAGACATTATTCGGAGCAAGCAAATGTCTCTGCGGAAATCAACGCACCCCCGCCACAACATGGGGGACGTATGACCAGTCAGCCAGCTTGCCGTCCGTAAAATGCAGATAGAAATCGCTCGCATCTTTTTGCTCATTCCAAGCCGTCGCGGCGATAGCGAGTTTCCCCTGCCTGAGAATGAAATTCTCCTGCTCGATCTCGCCGGCTTCATAAACCGAATCGCCCGACGAATCCGACCAGAGCAATATCAGCTCTGTGCCCCACGCCGCCTCAACCTGCCCCAACGTCATCCCCTCCACTATGCACCCGCGCTGTATTGCACCCTCGAATATCCCGCAGATATTCGGATCGGCAACGCGCCGAAGCGCTTCCA
>JADHXR010000200.1 GCA_016782865.1 Phycisphaerae bacterium | reverse complement strand
ACTGGGTCGTGCCCACGACTCTCAGTTTGCGGCACACATAGTCCTGTGCAGATCGTGAGATGCCGCTGGCAATCGCGTCCACCAGGCTCTTTTCCAGCGCCTTACGTGCAGCGGGATTGCCCTGCGTGGCGATGATCGCCCGGTCGATCGGCTCCAAGGCCTCGCGGTCTGCGCCCCAGTCATAGGTCTTAAGCGTTTCCAATGCTTTGTCTACTGCGGCCGAATCCGTCTGGGCAACGGCTACGGTAGCCGTGCCGGCCACCAGTGTCATTCTAGTAGTCTCTTTACTCGTCATAATCAAGTCTCCTTGTCGCAACCATCGCTTTCTTAGATCACCCAGGGCTCTCTTCTTGCAACGTCGACAAGGCGGTTGGCTTCGTCGTCGTCAATGAACTGCTGTTTCACCGTGTCCCATTTCAGTGACCGTTCCAGTTCGTAGGCAATAAGGAACAGGTGGCATACCGTTGTCGTGTGGACCGCGTATTCGATGTCACGGAACGGCCTCCTGCGCGTCTTGACGCAGTCGATGAAGTCACCGTAGATGCCGCCGCTTCCGGCGTAACCGGGAACCGGCTTCGACGGGCCTCTCTCATTCGTACCTTCAACGTCCAGGTTACCTCGACCCGGGTAATTGTGGTGAAGCAGCTTGCCGTTAGGATAGCGGCAGGTTGCGAACTTCTTGCCGTCTTCGTTATGGAAGATGACTTCCTTAGGCTCCAGTTCCCTGACATCAATGGCGAAGGTCGCGCCGCCGAAATGATGGGCGCCCCAGTCAGTCATGCCGCCGCCGGAGTAATCCCTGAACGACCGCCAGGATGTTCCGTCGATACTGTAACTGCCGCTGCATCGGTGCCGATGGTACGGCGCCCAGGGGGCGGGACCAAGCCACATGTCCCAGTCGAATCCTTCGGGGACGGGCTCGCCTTTCTTGTTGCAGTCGATCGGGAGCGGCCCAACGTTGACGTTGATCGACTTGATGATGCCTTTGTCTCCGTTCCAGCAGGGATCGACCGTTTTTCTGTAATCTCCAAGCACACGCTGGCTGCCGCCGGATACGACCCGACTATAGCGCCGCGCTGCATCGATCATCAGCCTGCCTTCACGGAGCGTCCTGGTCTCGGGCTTCTGGCAGTAGATGTCCTTTCCGTTGCGGCATGCCTCGATCACTATTATCGCGTGCCAGTGATCCGGTGTTGCGCAATGCACCGCATCGATATCATCGCGCACCATAATTTCGCAAAAGTCGTTGTAAGCTTTGCAGTCCTTGTTGCCGTACTTCTCGTTGACACGGCTCGTTGCGCCGTCGCGAACCTCCTTTCTTACATCGCACATGGCAACGTACTGGACATCGCTGCGACCCAGGAATGTACCCAGGTCGCCCCGGCCCATGTTGCCGATGCCAATGCCGGCCATCACGATACGGTTACTTGGCGAGGTGTTACCGTCATTGCCCATCGCGGACGCCGGGATCAAGTAGGGCAGTGCCACCGATGCCGCCGTTGCTTTCAGAAATGTTCTTCGACCATGAGACGTGCCCCGGTCCTTCGCTGGTTTGCTCTTCTGGTTTGCCACGTTTTGATCCTTTCTTTGGGTCGGTGTGGACGATTGCTTTGAGTCATGTCAACTCTGAATCTCACGTTCTTAATCTGACATTCACCTATCTACACGGTCACACAGTATACAACTGTCTCCGTACGCCAGCAACAACAATCCTACGTGTATAACCCCGAGCAACAATTTGTCCCTTACCTGTGGATCTACACCACAATGTCATGCAGGTAACCGACCGAGGATCGTCTTCACATTACCCGGTGCAGCGTCTGGAGACAGACACACGCGTTGGCTGTCTCATCGAGGGATCGCGGATAACATGGATGATCCTCATGCGTAGGGACAATGAGCAATCCGCCGAGCCAGTGGAGTTCACCGCATCAGGCTCTAATGCGCATCGCATACTATTGACTGACTTGAAGCCGGGCAGGTGGCTTGCACGGCATGACGGTTTGACTGAGACGCATGATGTCACAGTGCACGAGGATGCCGGCACTGCGTGGCTCGAAGGCCCGCCGGGAACCTGGACGTTCACTCGCCGAGCGGAGTGATAATTTGGCGATTGGGAATTTGTCTGATTCCCGGCCAGTTGCCCGATTTTGTCAATCGGTTTTGCTTTGGTCGTCGAATTCCCACGCGCCCAGGTCCGCGCGTCCGGACCGAGGTTGCCGGCGGATGTCCTCGGTAACATCCGGCAGAGATACACCTTTGTCAATGGCCTCAGTCGCCGCCCGGGTGAGTGCAAGATTGCCCGTTGTCGGGTCCACAAAGTAGCCATCCAGGCGACCAGCGAGGTTCTGGCGAAGCTGTGCTTGTCCTCCCTCAAGCCGGATCTCACCGTGCACCAGGTTGTTCACGATGTCCGTCTGAGAGGTCCCGGTCCCGACGCGGATGCCGCGGCTGAAGTTTCGCTCGGGCCGCCAAATAGAATTATTGTAGACCTTGACATGCTCGGCGTACCACAGCTCAATTCCACAGTCCGGCCCGCCTATAACAAAGTTGTTGCGGATGACACCGTCGCGAATGTAAACGAGTCGCTCTCCGGAAACATTAGCCGTGGACTTGCCGGGATTGCCGAAGGCCACACCGCGGTCGCAATTGATGATGAAATTACGTTCCACCACGACCCGCCTGGACCGCACCCAGATGAAGATAGCGGCACGGCCGCCGCCGTTGCGCCCCTTGATGTTCCGGAAAACATTGTCACTAAAAGTCCAGTCTTCCAGGGCCATCATGTCAATGGCGGAAATGTAGTCGCCCCCGAACAGCCAGTGGGCTGGCGGGACCTTGGTGTTCTCGAAGTGGCAGTAGCTCACAGAGCCTCCCACTGCGCGGACATTCGGGTCTTGCCCCGCTGAACCCTTGATAGCACGTACGCCGATGTTCCGGAAGCGGCAGTTATAGATGTGGATGTCCTTTGGTGCGTTTTCCGCTTCGACCTTGATCCCATAGGACCGACAGTCCGCGAAGGTCAGGTCTGCAATGGTGACACCTTCGCAGCGGGCGATGCGGAGGATGTCCCCTGCTTTCGCAGGGGGAGCCTGCCCCCGCGCAGGCGCGGGGTCACCCTTGACTTCGCTGTCCCACCCTTTGCCGCGAAGAGTGACCCTCGCCGGGTCGCCCGCGGCGCTGCGGATCGAGATATTCTTCTTCTCTCGGAGAATTATTGGCCGGGCCACCTTGTATTGACCTTCGCCGAGAAGGATCGTGCCCCCTGCGCCGATGTTCTCAACCGCACGCAAGAGTTCTTCCACGGTCGCAACGCTGATTACCTCTGCCTCCGGTGGAGCCAGCGGCGGAGCTTTCGGAAACCACAGCGGAACCGACCCGCTCACAGGTATCTCATACGGCAAGTCCGCAGTCTGCATCGACTGGACGTTTGCGCTCGAAATGAGAGAGACGTCAAGAATGAATGATATCAGCGTTACGATCATACACATCATTCTATCAGAGAATATAGAATTGTAAACGATTGATGGTGTGATATGGAGTTTTGTCCATAGGTAGTATATACTACTGAGAATATCGTCGTGCGTTATACAACTTGATCGAAGGAGAGCAATTATGTATAGCAGTAGGATAGCATCCCGCCTGCACTCGTTTATCTGCCTGGTAATTGTCTTGCCGGGGTTAACCTGCATATCTGCCCAAGGGGTCCCGTTCGACAGGCTCAGGGCAGGCCCATTCGAATGCTTTGTGGTCAGCGATCTGGTGAGGGTTTTCGAGGACGGCTACGGCTGTCCCCAGCCGGGCACTACAATAGACGTATTTGGAATTAGAAACGAAATTGTCTCGGCCCAATTTGTCGTTAAGGCCAATGAGAATCTGGAGCGTGTTGCCGTATCCGTGAGTCCCCTCGTGCACGTCGAGCGTTCTGTCTCAATGCCACACAGCGCAGTAGAGTGGAACTTCGTTGGGTGCATTCTGATTTCGGAAAACACGCCGAAGCATAGAAAGACCGATTTGATTCGTTCAGCTCCCGCTCGATTCCCTGACTACCTGGCGGAAGCCCGAGAGATTTCCCTGGACCAGAACAAGTATAGGGCGGTCTTTTTGACGGTTAAGATTCCACGCGATGCTGCGGCAGGCCGGTACGAAGGAACAGTAACCGTAGAGACTGAAGAGGGCAGCAAATCTATACCTCTGCGCCTTCGTGTTTATCCCCTCACATTGCCGGATGAACGCCATCTGATGGTCACCAAATGGTACACAACGAGCAAGTTCAAGCAGTTCCACGGCATCGATTCGACAAATTCCGAAAGGTTCTATGAGATGCTCGGGACATACGCAAGAAACATGGCCGAGCACAGACAGAACGTCTTCAGAGTGAGTCTTGATCTCATTGCCGGCAAGCGGGATAGCAGAGGAGAATTGACATTCGATTTCTCGAAGTTCGACAAATGGGCTGACGTTTTCTGGAGCACGGGCCGCATGAACTTGCTTGAGACGGGATTCGTCGCAAGATTTGGCGAGGGCGGCTGGGCGAGCAGGGAAGTCTTGTTACATGACTTTCGTGTCCGGGACGAATCGACCGGCCGAACAGTCTCAATTCCGGGCAAAGAGTTCCTTCCTCGGTTCTTGCCGGCCCTCGAAGACCATCTGAGAGAAAAGGGCTGGCTTGACAAGACTGTGTTCCATATTGCGGATGAACCGTCGAACCACAACGTGATGAGCTGGAGAGAAGCTTCGGACTACGTACACCGCTGCGCGCCGGCGCTCAGAAGAATGGATGCGATAGAGACTCCGCACTGTTTCGACAGGCTGGAAATCTGGGTCCCTAAGCTCGATCATCTCGCCACCTGGCATGATGTCTACAGAAAAGCTCAGGACCAGGGCAATGAGTTGTGGTTCTATACCGTCGGAATATTTCAGGCAGGCCCATATCCGAACAAGACCGCAGACGTCGCTCTGATAGAATCACGCGTATTGCACTGGCTGAACTATCGTTTCGGATTGAAAGGCTACCTGCACTGGGGATTCAATAGCTGGACGGACGATCCTTTTGAGGATCCCGGCCAGCACCGCGGCGACGGCTGGCAGGTATATCCCAAGAAGGACGGGCTCCTGTGCTCTCTTCGGTGGGAGCAAATGCGAAACGGCCTCCAGGATTACGAATACCTTTGGATGCTCGAAGACAAGATGTCGCGGATGAAGGCCGGCCTCAGCGAGCGCCTGTCAATGATCGATCCATCCCTCAGAGGCATAGAGATAGCTTCGCAGGTTGTCAAGTCGATGGACACGTACACAAAAGACCCCAACGAGTTGTATGCTGCAAAGAAGCAGATAATCGATGAGCTGTTGGACCTCGACAGGACACCAAGGGTGATCGTCCAGACGAACCCTCCTGAGCATACGGCAGTCGGAAATGATTGCGCCATAGGCCTGTACGGATGGGCTGAGCCTGGAACCAGGATTACCGTCGGCGGCATAGAAATCCCCGTCGCGGCAGACGGCCTGTTCATGGAAAACGTGCGTCTTTCAAGAGAAAATACGATTGTGGTAGAGGCTGAAAAAGGCAAGAGTAAGAAGATGATCGTTCGGTCTTTTGAGGTCCTGTATTGACCGAATCACCGGTGGAGTGATTATGCAGACGTTGCCTCGCAAATGTGTAAGGGCTTTGGCTGGTACCTGGATAGCAATCAGCTTGTTGAGAGATACTGATGGTCTGTGGGCAGCAGAAAAGGAAGCACCAAAGTGGCATTCTTTCTTCGGTGCCGGAGGCAAGAAGCCGCAAAGGAAATACGGCTTGTCCATCAACTGTACGCAGAGGCCCAACAGTACGCGGAATTTCTGTCCAAAGGACGGCCGATCATCTTCGATGTTCCCAGGCAGCCGGGAACCGTTGTCTCCGGATTGAGATTGGATGATCGAATCTTGATTCGCCGAACGGATTTTGAGGAAACAGCCGAGACGGTGGATATCACGGTTGATGGCAAAACAATCGAAATTGGAAGCGGCGCTCGCACGTGCCGAGTTTTGTCGCTTCATTAGATAGCAGCATGGGCAACGAGTTGCCCATCCGTTGGGAGGACAGCACAATGAAGGCTTACACTGAGCATAGTCGAGGGGAAGTAATCTGTGGTGTGGTCATTGCTCTCTTGATCCTGGGCTTGCCTGATTATTCTTCGGCGGCAGATATGATAGAGCTGACGGCATTGAGCAGCATGGAGCGTATAGGCCAGGACCAGGAAATCAACGGAGCCGCCACGGTTGAGATCAAGGCGGCGAGAAATGAGGTCGAATCGTTTCAAGTCGTGGTTGCTGCGCGGGAAGAAAGCATAAGCATTGTGAAGGTTGAAATCTCCGATCTTGTCGGGCAAGACGGCTCGAAGATAGCAGGGGCGAACATCAGGCTCTTCAGAGAAGAATACATCCGAGTCAGAATGTCTACTCCGAGGGCAGAACTTCCCCCAGGGCTGTATCCCGATCCTCTGGTTCCCTTCGACCCGGAAACCGGCAAGCCCATTGAGCCTCTGACGAGCACCAGCAAGAGGTGGGGAGAGCCGGCCACAATCAGCGGACACGACATGTACGCTGTGCCGTTCGAGGTCTTCAAAGGTCAAAATCAGGCGATATGGGTTGACGTGCACGTCCCCAAGGATGTCGCCGCAGGAACATATCGCGGGCAACTGAGTGTCCATGCAAAAGGTGCTGTTACTGAGCAGATCCCAGTGACTCTGACGGTGTGGGATTTTACCCTTCCGGATGGTCCCACGCATAAAAACCATTTTGGCAGCTTCGGCAACATTGCGCGATCTTTTGGCGTCGAGCGTGGTTCAGATAGATTCAAAGAAATCGAAATGCGATATTGTCAGGAAATGGCGGAGCATCGTATCAATCCGCCAATTCCGAGCCACCTCCTGCCGGAAGTCAATGATGACGGTTCTCTGAATATCAGCACCGAAAGACACAAAGCTCTGAAGGAATTCATGACCAGGTTTCACGTGACCGATTTTGAAATACCGAGAGCACGTTTCTCCCGGCTCCCAAGCTCGACCCTGAGGCCCGATTACAAGACTATATCACCCGCGAACGAGGAAAAGACGAAGCGATACTACAGAGACTTCTACAAGTATCTCAAAGATAACGGCTGGGAAAAGCGGGCTTACGCGTATATGCTGGACGAGCCGAACCTTCGCGAGAATTATGAGCAGGTACTTGTGCTTGGGCGGCTGGTTCACGAGGCCGTGCCGCAGTTGAAATGTCTGGTCGTGGAACAAACGTACCCGCAGGACCCTTCATGGCCGGACATCGACCCGGCAGTGGATATATGGTGCCCTTTGTGGTCATTCATCGACCGCGACAGCATCAGCGACAAACTTGCCCACGGCGACGAGGTCTGGTCCTATACTGCTCTGGTGCAGCGTTCACCTCGATATCATCCGCAGTACGAGCGAGTCAAGGACCTCGATCCCCCGTACTGGCACATTGATCGTCCTTTGCTCGTGTATCGAGTGCCGACCTGGATCAACTACCAGTATGGCATCACCGGCCTGCTGTACTGGAGCACCGTCACCGCAGTTATCGAGCCCTGGTTCAATCCGGCCTTCGCACACCCCAGGCATTACAACGGGGGCGGATTCTTGTTCTATCCGGGAGTGCCCTGTGGAATTGATGGCCCCGTCGCCAGCATGCGCGTAAAGAACCTCAGAGACGGCATGGAGGACTACGAGTATCTCGCACTGCTCGAACAACGTGCAGGCGCAAAGGCGGCAAAGGAAATCGTAGATATCGTCGCACCGAATTGGTGGAATTTCTCAAAGGACTGGAATCATTTCATAGCCGCTCGCGAAAAAATGGCAGAGCAGATTCTAAGATAGCCATGCGGAATACCACGAATTTTCTCATTGCCGCTCTTATAGCCCTGTCTAATGTCCAGGCAAGGGCTGCGAGTCTCGCCCGGCAGGATACAGAGCAGATCGACCTGCCCATTCTTCAATCGCAACCATTTCGGATTCCAGACACTTTGACCATCCGCGTACAGTACAAATACTTATCAACACTTAAACCATTGCTTTTTGGCAAGTTAACAGTGATATTTTCGTTGGCAATTTAGCGATGGAATTGTAGTTTGCGTTTTTGTCTTGCTCGGAAGTCGTTGAAATCAACTTGGGTGTACGCGAAACGCACATATTGTTTCGATATACACATCGAAGCTTTCCAGATTTCTCAGGCAGCCAATCTGTGGCAGGATTTCAGCAGTCCGCCAAGTCGTTCGATACAGGTGATCTCTCCCTCAAACTGCCTCCCGGCAGTCGCGGGTCGGGGGTGGGGTGTTGCGGGTTGGACTCTATCCCTCCTTGATCAGGTCCGGTTCAATAACCTCAGCCAACTTACTTGGGTTTGACAATGTTCCAAATGTCCTTGATCTCAGTGCCAGGAACTGTCGGTAGAACAGGTTCACCCTCCTTTTTCAAAGGCAGCCTAATCAGTCCCAGAGCTCAGTGACGTGTATATGGGAAATCTCGGTTATAATGGACATCCATGGTCTCAGTCATGGCGGCCGCATGCACCGATCAGATTCGCGGACATTTGAGAGAGACCGGATACTCGTTCGGCAAGGCTGGAACTGGCCGGAGTGTTCTGACGGGATGCCGACTCTAATTGTTGAGCCGGAAGAACACATGGAGGCTGTCGTAGTCCTTGGAAACATTCTTCAAAACCTTTGATTGGAGACAATGGTCTGTTCCGAAATCGGTCGTGGCCATCGCAACCTTGACCACATGCCTTGTGAGCTGCACCTCCTTCGAGCATCTCACCCAGGTGAGTAATGTCTTCCCGCAAGCGAAGGAATGCGGCAAATGCCACATTGACATTTACGAGGAATGGTCAGAATCACGTGGCTGATATAAATGACACGGCAATGCACAGCCGCATGGAAAAAGATAGATATCGCATTTGAGTGCACCTCGAAAGTAGGGCCTCTTATTCTGTTGTCGATTCGTCCCGACGCACAAAACGCATGGAATCAGAATGCTCTGTGTACCAAGTAAGGTTTCAATGGACTATTCCAGGCGAAAAGGGCTCAAGGCCTGCTTTGGCTTGATGAACAGCACCTCGGCACGCTTGATCCATCCCGATCTCAGGTCCACCCGAAACCACCCGTCACTATTCTTCTTATGGAAGCGGACCGGCGATCGCCTGCCGTACTCTTTGAGATCGTATTGCGCCCACGTCCGTCCCATATCCAATGAGATGATAAATCCCGTGGCGTATGGGGATGCGGGGGCATAATGGGAGACCAGAATCACGCCGTCTTGAATGATCATATTTGCGGATTCGTATTGCGGATTGAAAAGCATCGTGTGCGCCTCGGGCCTCGTTATGTCAGCCGGGTCGCACTGAAAGATTCCTCTGTCGTGCGGTTCGGGCCCGTTGGCGTCGGCAACCCAGTAAAGTTTGCCGTCGACAAAGTTAATGCCGCCGGATTTATACCGCGAGTTCGACACATCCGAGACGAGGACCGTCCAGCGCCACTTGTCATTATCCGCGTCATAGGTGCCTTTCAGCCAGTGGCACTCCTGCTTTTCTCCTCGATCACGGTCTCCCGTGCAGGCATAGAATGCGTCTTCCGCAGGATTATACGCAACGCAGTGAACGTGGCGGGCGATGACCGGATTGTCGGGATCGCCGAGCGGCGTGCCTGTTGGGCCTCCACCTTCAGAGCCGTTGTCCCGATAGGCGGGATTTTGTCCGAAGGCATACGCGATCTTCACGGTGTGGCCGTTGTCTGTTGAGTAGTAGATGTTGACCGGGGCCGCACCGCCAAGGACATTGCAGTAATTACCCCACACAAGCATCTCGACGCCATTGACATCCCAGGTGTGGACGCCATCGAGAGGGTGGAAGTACCAGCCCGGAAGCTCCGGGTTTTGCGGTTGATGCGCGATGTAATCGGCGCCGCCGGCATCTTTCACCGTGATTGGGTGGTATGTCTTGAGGTTGTCGGTGCTTAGGTATAGTCTTGAGTGAGTCGCAAAGATTAGATGGCCGTTTTTCAGAATGGAACTGAACGTAATGTTGTGAGCGTTGGGAAACGGGATGCTGTGCGGCCAGGTACGGGCGTTGTCTTCGGAGAGGAAAATGGTTGCACCGGCAAAACCGAACGCCTTGTTGTCGCGCTGCGAGTCAATGTAGGGACCTGCCGGCTGCGGGCGATACCAGAAATGGCCCGTCGAGGCCAGGTCGGACGGGGCAACGATTGGACTGGCGTCGAGCCTGGATGCGCCCGGCGTCAGCATCCCGCCGGCGGTTGCCGCTGCAGCACCCAGGAACCGGCGGCGAGTGATTCGTTGTTGTGGCGTCACGATTTTGCTGTTGGCCGAGCATTGCGCAAACCTGTGGGCAGCAAGTGACATTGTTTCACCTCCCAAGAGAAAACTCTTCTATCTGAGACCGTTACGCGAAGTTCTACATTTCGTCTGGCGTCAAGCACCTCGGCCAGGCTCTAACGCGCATGCAAATCTTGCCCGGTGCTGGCCCATTATAGCGGACAGTCAGCGGCGGACAAGAGTCTGATGAAGCATTCGGGCCACAGATCCTGGGTCACACCTCCGGCAAGGGTCCAAGGGCCGTTGGTCTGAAATTGCCTGTGCCACTTGAAGGCCCAAAGTTCCTTTACCGTTTTATAGTGGACAGCGGATGACTTCGGGCATAGAGTTCTATCCGAGGACATATATTGACAGACTGAGTGCAATAAATTCAAGCTGTGTAGAGACAAGCATATATGGTGCCTCTCAGGGGATCGCACTTTGTTGACTCAAAGAAAGGCAAAGAATTAGAAGAAAGGATGTGAAAATGAACGTACAAAACAGATTCCGTCGAGCTTTTCTCTTGGTTTCCATCGTAATCCTGGCCCTGACCTTGACAATCCCGTCGAAAGCCGGACAAATCAAAGCTCAGCCACGGAAGGAAACCACAGATAAACCCGCCCGTCGCCAAAGAACCGCCCCGACATACGCCGACGTCTCCTACGGACCATCAAACGCCAACAAGTTGGATTTTTGGCAAGTCAATTCAAGAAAACCGGCGCCGTTGCTGGTCTTCATTCATGGCGGCGGCTTTCGTGGAGGCAGCAAAAACTCCATCCCCCCAGAATTGCTCACAAAATGTCTCGAAGCCGGCATTGCGTGCGCCTCGATAGACTACCGCCTCTCCGGCGAAGCAATTTACCCGGCCCAGATGCATGACTCCGCCCGGGCGATTCAATTCATCCGATCTAAAGCCGCCGCATGGAACATCGATCTCAAACGCGTCGCCGCCGGCGGCGGATCGGCCGGATCCGGGATTTCACAATGGCTCGGATTCCATGACAACCTGGCCTCACCCACAAGCGATGACCCCATAGCCCGCCAATCGACAAGGCTCACGGCCGTACTGGCGTTGAACATGCAGTCGACATACGATCCCAGGCAGATAAAGAACATCGTCCCCGGAAATGCCTACAACCATCCGGCCCTCAAGCAGTTGTTTGGATTGCCACAGAATTGGAACTGGCTCGAGGCTCAGATCGACGAGA
>JADHXR010000069.1 GCA_016782865.1 Phycisphaerae bacterium | reverse complement strand
GCTGCTTCAACTGAAAGCTGAGCATCGGCTCGTAACGAGTGGGCAGCGTTCTGCCCACCAGATCATCCCAACTGCGTGTCAAACCGTAGCTGAGCGACCACTCCAAACCGGTCAGGCCCTTCTGCTTGACTCCCGACTCCCACGTCTGAACCTCCGATTCACCTGGCTGAAATATGCTATTGGCAGGATTGTCTTCGTCATCATAGTTCAGACTCCCAAAGGCGGTCATGTCAAACTCCGAAGCCGCCCTGGTTATATCCTGCTTGGCAATTGGCGGATCGAAACTTACCACTCTGATCTCTGGACTGTTCGCAAGGGTCCTTGCTACGGCTTGCTCGACCGTCAGTTCAACACTCTTACTGCCAGTGACAGGATCCGCAACGATCTCGATCTCAGGCGGTACTACTACCGCGGGAGTAACCGGCTCGGACGACTCCGGAGGTTGGGATGGGTCTTGCTCCGGCCCTTCAACGATCTCGACATCAGGCGGGACTATCACCGCAGGAGGAACTTGCTCGGACGGCTCCGGAGGTTGGGACGGGTCTTGCTCGGGCGTATTATCTGGCCCTTCAATGATCTCATCATCATCTGGCCCTTCAACGATCTCGACATCAGGCGGCACTATCACCGCAGGAGGAACTGGCTCGGGCGGATCCGGAGGTTGGGGTCGTTCCCGATCTTCGGTGATAGATCCTGTAGCAGAAGGAGCCGGCCTGAGCAGGTCCAAGGGCTGGTGAGGATTGCGACCTTCGGTATCGGCTCGCTCTTGCGGGCCCTGATCGGCCAACGTCTGTTGGTAGGAGGTCAGGCTGCCTTGCTCATCTACTTTGTCAGAGACGCAGCCTGTTAGCTGAAACACAACGAACAACACCGACAGGACGGCAGAATTCCTGCAGCCGGCGATGGCAGTTGAATTTCGTTGCTCGCCAGGATTCCCGTTGCCGCCGAAAGAGAAGTGATGTGCGTCAAAACTCATCTCTTGGCTTCCTCACGATTATTCTGCGAGGGTTCAAAAGTCACTCTGACATGTTCACCGGCGGGCCGATTGGATTTGTTCGGCAGTTCCACACGTACCCTCAACGTGTCGCTGGCTGCGTCTGCGACCGCCCCAATGAAGACGATAGTCCCATCCACGGAGATCTTGTCAGGGTCCTGAAAGTCGACTCGGGCAGTATTTCCACGCCTGAGATTTGTGGTTTTGGTCAGAGGCACGGGCACCTCGATCCAGAGCGGATCAATCTGCACGACCCTGACGACGTCGCCCAGGGCATTGACCGACTCGCCGGTCTCCACGTCGATCTTTTCGATGCTGCCATCTATCGGACTCTTCAGACTCATATTGTCAATCAGGATCTTGGCCTCTTCGTATTTTCTCTGTGCCTGTTCATGTTCGAATATCGCAACTTTGAGCGACAGATCGGCTATCCTCACATCCAGCTTCGCATGCTCAACCTCCAATTCTGTTGCTGCATTGCGTTCTGCTGCTGTCTGGATTTTCTTGAGATCAACCCGCTTTTGGGCCAGGGAGGCTTCGGCGGCCTGGATGTGCGTGAGATTCTCGCTTTCGGCCCTAAGCTGTGCCAACCGGATCTGATCGGCAGCATCATCTAATTGAACCAACGCATCTCCGGCCCGGACCGTCTCGCCCTCCTTGAAATGAATCTTGGCAATACGACCAGGCTGAACAAAAGATAGCATCACATCTGCGCTTGGGACGGTAATTGCCGCAATTTGAGTATCAGGAGACACGGTTCCAGAGGCTGCGAGCAGCACCGAAGAAATGACCCAGGAGCACACGTACGTTGATGCGCTTGTCACGACCATATCATCACACCTCCTAAAAGATAATATTATATCAAGAAAGGACAGCTAATGTCAAGAGAATTCCAATTAGAGCCATTTGCGTTGTAAGCATTTTTTCTCGAATTCACGGACCGAATCAAAGTGAGATTGTCTTATTGGCTGCTCTGTCAACCTCAGAGATTCATGATAGGCTCAATGAGGCCCGATTTTGACACACCGATGGATGTAACGCTCAGATAAACGCTATTGAACACTGCAGTATCTCGTTCGGCAGCAGTCACGCAGCCTGCATAAGACTTCTTATCTTGTCCTTCTGCTTTTCTTTCACCCGGCCCAACGCCATGGCCAACATCACTATCAACGCCAAACCTATTTGCAGATTCATCTTCTTGTGACCACGGATAAAATGCTGCTCAAAACAGAAACAGATATCTAACCGGCTGTTGACGCGCTCAACCGATGAGCGTTTCTTGTACGTCTGCTTCCAACGATAACTGCTTCTGGCCAGCGGCGTAAACACACGCCGATCTTGGAACAGCTTGATACGCACACCACCGGTCACAGCGCAACGGTTAAAGCTTTTGCAGTCAATGCCATAATGGGATGCAGGACAACGATACTTCAAGGCCTGTCGATCTTTCTCGAAGCCGCCAAAGGCCATGCACCGTCTCTAGCCGGTCATCATACAATAACAGTAAACGTTTCCCTGGTAGTCATAGACCACATTATTTTGACCATCGAGAAGTTTGGTTTCTTCTCCATCCTTCCACAGGTTGCGGATACCGATCACGGGCTTGATGCCGCAATCGTCCCACAACAACTCGATCAACTTCGTATCATCCAATCCCCGGTCGGCGATCAGCGTATCACAGCTTTGTTCGACCAGTTCTGCGTGCCTTTGTTTGAGCTTCTTTACAAATTTCCACGCTTCGCCGAAACGCCGTGGAGCTTTCTCAAAGTCTCGAACAAGATCGAAGGCGGGCTGCCCCACACCCAGGGCAGGCACATTGTTCTTTGCGAGGGCGTCTGCGGGCGCTTTGCCTCGCGGTACAAGACGGCACCGGACAGGGCGGTCTCGTCACTTGCCGGTTTGATGATACACGAGCAGATGCACGTCTTTCAGCGCGCAAACCCTGAGATGTTCGATGCGCTGTATACCGAGATTTGGGGATTCATCAAAGCTGAGGAATTGGTTTGCTCGGAATCTCGGCGTTACCCCGAGCCGACCCAGTCGATGAGAAGTGCGGTGATGTTGTCGTGACCGCCGGCGCGGTTGGCCGCAGCGACGAGCGACTTGCAGGCGGCCTGAGGATCGGCCTCGGCCTTTAGAATGCCGGCGATGTCACGGTTGCCGACCATGTCGGTCAGGCCGTCGGTGCAGAGCAGGATGCGATCGTTCTTCATGATAGCGAACGAACGGACATGAGAACGCACTTTTTCTCCCATGCCGATGTAGTGCGTCAACTGGCCGCTGGCGGCGTGGTCGAGCGCCTCGTCGGGGCTGATATGACCGCGTTCGATCAGTTCGGAAACCACCGAGTGGTCGCGGGTCAGTTGCGTGAACCGGCCTGCGCGCAGCCTGTACGCCCGGCTGTCGCCGACGTTGGCGACGAAGCAACGTCTCTTTCTGAGCAGGGCGATGACCAGGGTCGCTCCCATGTCCTCGTAACCCGTCTCGCTGGTCCCTTCGAGCTGCACCTGTCGGCTCTGCTCGGCGATCGCTCTTTCGAGCAGAGACCTCACCGTTCGGGTGGTGCCGACCTTTAGCCTGTCGAGGGCGTTTTCGATCATTACGGGCAAGTCCTCACTTATAATGCCGGATGCAAGGGCCCCGCCGCGATGGCCGCCCATGCCGTCGGATACGACGAACAGGGCGGTCTCGGGGTCGGCGAAGAACGTGTCCTCGTTCTGAGGACGGATCTTGCCGGCATCGGTCTCGGCGGCCCAGCGAAAAGGACCGGAGGGAGCCGGAGTGATTTCCGGCGGCACTGTCACTTCGTTCTCGTTTTGCAGTTTTTCAGACAAGACTTTGTTTACACCAGGGACAATGATTCCAGAAGGCCGAGTCCACCGACCAGCCGCAACTCGTGCAGACTTCCGGGAATGGCCGGACTTGCCAGGGCTGTCGGACCTTGCGGCGACACCAGGGACAATAGCGCATGAATCGCGTGAGTCTGCCGTCGCAGTGCCTGCACCGGCTGTGGTAGCGCACACCCGCCGTCCTAGTGGTGGCAGGCGAGGCGAAGCCCGGGCCGAAACACCACGGGCAGAACGGCCACTCGGCCACGACGCCCTTGTGGCAGCGCGTGCAGACATGGCTCAACGGCGTATCAGTATCGAAACGGTTATGGTCACTGCCGCACCACGGGCAGATCAACATGCTCTCGGCGATCGGCTCGCCGCAGTCGGCGCAGCGGAAGATGATCGGCACGACCGCGCGGTAGCGCTTGATAAAGGCTCCGCGGCGCATCTTCTGCCAGTCGAGCTTGTTCGCGCCGGGCGATCTGACAGCCGTGGCGAGCTTGAGATTCCTGGGAACGGCGGCGAGCAGGGCCGAGCGCATCTTCTCGGCGTTTGCGAACCGCTTGGCCGGATCGATCGTAAGGGCCTGCTTGATAAAGCCGACAAATGCCAGGCTGGTTCTTTCGCGGAGGCGCTCGTGGCCCCGGGCAGGCCAGCGGAAGGGCCACCTGGGCAGAAAGCCGGTGATGTACTCGTAGAGGATCAACGCTACGGCGAAACAATCGCTGCGATACGTAGGCCTGCCGTAAGCCTGCTCGGGAGCAACGTAACCGGGCGTACCAAAATCGTCGACGGTCCGCATCCGGCCTTTGACTTGCAGGCCGATGCCGAAATCGCCGAGTGCGGCTCGGCCGTTCGGAAAGAGAAAGATATTGCCCGGCGTAACGTCGCAATGGACCATGCGTTTGCGGTGGGCGTAAGCCAGGCCGTCAAGAACCTGGGCGGCAATCGAAAGGATCCTGCGCACGGACATGGGCCTGGAGCAATCGTCCAGCGTGCCGACCGACAATTCGGTCGCCAACACGGCGTGGTCGCCGATGATGTCGGCGTTCTTGACCGGCATAATGTGGGGATGGCGCAGTAGCGCGACCAGCCTGATTTCGCGGAGCAGGGCCTGGTTGTCGCGCTTGCCGTGGGTGTCGGCCAGCGGTATCTTCAGGGCGACCCAGATCCCCTCGACGCTGTCCCGGGCCTTCCATACCTCGCAACTGCCACCTTCGCCAAGGTATTTGGCCAGGCGATACTTGCCCAGTTTGCGCCCGCGCTTGAGGGCCAGACTCGACGAGCCGGTTGTCTTGATCCTTGTTCTATCAGTTGAACGGGCCATAGTCTTCTTTTCCTGTGGTAATCCAGGCAAGCATCATCCTCATCATATCTACATTGCATTGTCGATACAGCCCAAATATTCTGTATCGGAAGCACTAGGTTTCATCAAAGGCAAAAGTGCTACTAAGCTGGGATTTCCCATATACACTTCAGTAAAATAGTCCTGTACACTTCAAGTACTATGGTATCAGAATCTCATCTCAATTTCACTGATTTTCCGACAGGGTCAGCATACGGTGTCGCAATAAACGCAGGAAGAGCGACGTGTTTGCGTGGATGTTTCTAACGCATCGCTCATTTCAGGGGAGATTCTCAGTACTGACTGAACTGCCGCTGCGAGCGTGAATATTGGCACCCGTGTAATCAGCGAGGAGGTCTTACCCTATGCGGTTTCTATGGGGCAAGGAATAAATCGGTCTCACAGGAAGGCACTTCACAGCCTTGATATACATCAGTGTCCCGCAACGTGAAAATATCATCCTTTGAGACGTCGACATACCGTGTTCGTAAGAACTCGACATGGCCGTCGCCAAGCAAAACGTTCTGCCCACGACGGTTGCCAAAATAACTGTGATTGCTGCTGTTAAGAGTTGACGATTTCCTATCGATCTGCAGCTTAAATGGTTTTGAGAAGTCCTTCGGCAACTCCTCAAACAGCGGATTACAATCTGCCATCACAACCTTCTGGCAGAGCAACTGACCATTTCCCATCAGGCGGCAGTTTATTTGGAAGCTGTAGGTTACACAACTTCTGTCAGGGAAATCCTTATAGGCTCGTATTTGTGAGGGAGTCGCTTGGACAATCCTGCCGCGCTTGCTTCCGGGACAGACAAAACTGCTCGGCGTGACGTAATCGCCTTGTACCAGAAGATATATCTTGCGGGTATTGGAATGATTCTCGATGCCCTGATAACCCACCTTCCACCATGGTGCGCCCGCTGTAGTTGCAACGGCCGGCCGCTGGCCAGCGTGGTCGGAAATGAAACTGCTCAAACCCTGAAAGAAACTGCCCTGTTGCATCTGACATCGCTGCAGCCGCGAATGATAGCGAAGATAGCCCAGTGCGGGTAGCAAAACACTGGCTGCAACAATAAACACCGCAGCAGTTGCTAACCTCCCGGCAAGGCTCGCCCAGAGCCACTTCTTGACGGTAAACTCTCGCTTCTGCTCGATATCAAGCAATTGATGCAGCCTGTCTTGGCTCGAATTTGCCAGATCACTGAGTCGCAAAATAGTATGCTCAGCCAAGTCGTCCGGACACGGTTCAGGCTCTAAGCTGTCAAGCGGAGCGAGGGCGGCTTTGAGTTTGGAGTGAATTTCAGCCGCTGCTTGATTGGAGGACATTAATGCCTTGGCCTCGACACTTTGTTCTTGAGACGTCAAACCTATACAGTAATCGAATAATAGCTGTTTTTCCCTGCTGTTAAGAGTAATCATGTTAGCTCTTTGGCCCCACTGATTCTTTCCAATCCTTTGCAAAATGACCAACGGCTGTGTGCAGTCTACTCTTCACCGTTCTGATAGGTATACTGAGAACCTGGGCCATTTGTTTGTAAGAGAATCTTTGAAAACATGAAAGAAGTAAGATTTCTCGAAGATTATCCCGTTGTCAGAAGGCCACGCCATGTCGGACCATATGGAACGATCGGCCATTCTGCCTGGAGAATTTTCGAAAAGCAGCCAATAGCTTGAATCTTGTAGGCAAACATGGTATTGAAGATTAAGCTCCGGGGCGTAGCTGAGCAAGGATATGCAATGTTATAGGGAAATCCCAGATAAGGAAGATCTTGTGGATCCGAAGATTCTGCCCGGGCCCGGCGAATGATGATGGACCGTTGCGTGACCACCCTTGTATTGTATGGGGGCCAGATAGACAATGTTCTCGGGGCCGTGGAGATGCGTGATCTGGTGTTGGCGCCGAAAGCCCCCTTGGCGGAACTCCTGCGTCCGGTACCATTCGTCCCGGAACAGCAGACCGTAGAATCCCTGCTGCAGTTCTTCCGTAAGAGACGTGTGGATACAGCCGTGGTCGTGGATGAATACGGTGGTGTGGCTGGATCGGTATCCGTCGAGGATGTGGCTGAGGAGCTCTTCGGTCCCCTGCAGCCCCACGATGCTACGGAAATGGCGGAGCTACTCGGCCCCGGGCGCTACCGTTTGTCCGGCAGCCTGCCGATCCACGACTTGACCAAGGCCTTTGGCCTGCGGCCCGGCCGCAACAGCGTGGCCACTGTGGGTGGTTGGGTCACGGCCCTGCTGGGGCGCATCCCACAGGAAGACGACGTAGCCCGTTGGCGCCACGTCACACTTACCGTGGAGCACATGGAGAGACACCGCGTGGCAAGTGTCATCATGACCTTGGAGGGCAAGAATGATTAGCTGGTGGACTGTTCTGATCGTAGCTGTGGCGGCTCTGCTGACCGGTTTGTTTGCAGGGGCCGAGACGGGTATGTACCAGCTCAGCCGCATTCGCCTGCGCTTAGCTGTGGAGAAGAAACAGGGCCTGGCAGTACTTCTGGCTCGCACCCTGCGAGACAGTTCCGGCCTACTGGTGTCCACCCTTGTCGGGACCAACATCGCGGTCCATGCAGCCACCAGCACTGTGACGATGCAGTTGATGCGGGGGACCGAGACCGCACATGCCGCAGAATGGATGGCCACCCTGATCACCACACCGATCCTCTTCGTTTTCTCGGAGTTGATCCCTAAGAATCTCTTCCTGTTCCGTGCGGACACCCTCATGCCGATGGTATCACCAATTCTCTTCGGCGTGTACCAAGTGCTGCGGTGGTGTGGCGCCATCCGTGTGCTGCAAATCGTCTCTGGGTTCTTCGCGCGCTTGACAGGTACCCCTTCGCCATCCAAGATGGCGGTGGAGTCATTGCACCGTCACGAAATCGCCGCGATCCTCAAGGACACCCAGGATGAAGGCTTCCTGACCGGCGTCCAGACGGGGATCATGAACCGCCTGGTCATCGCGTCTGCCATCCCGGTCAAGGCTGTTATGACACGTTTCAGCCTGGCTGAAAAGGTCGAGGTGAACTGCAACCACGACTCTCTGCGGAGTATGCTCGAACGCCATAACTTCACTCGGATCCTGGTCTACCGCGACAAGCCAGAAGATATCCTGGGGTTTGTCAACGTGTACGAGGCCTTGGTATCTCGCACTCCCTTTGACTGCCTGGAGCCCTTTGTCAATTCCCTGAATAGCATCGACGGCGATACGCCCGTTACCGATGCTATCGACCTCATGCAGCGTGGAAGACTGAAGATCCTTCTGGTCACCCGTACCGAACGCAACATACCCAATACACCTGTGGGCATCGTCACAATGAAAGATCTCGCCGAAGAATTGCTGGGCGAATTGGCCGTATGGTAATCTACCCCTCCTTATAGCCGTTCTACCCGACAGGCTTCCTACATGTGGACTGCAAAAAAACCTTCCTTGACCCTGATTTACACTTTCGGCTTTGTAGAAAAGACTGTAAAGCAATGAGACGTATCTTAGTGCAAATGTTGAATACTAGTTCTTGAAGAAGGGGTGCAAGAGCTGTGAGAAAGAGAGCAAGCGGAATATTGTTGCACATATCATCGTTGCCTTCCAGATATGGCATCGGTGATCTTGGACCTCTGGCATATGAGTTTGCCGATCTTCTTGTGGCAGCAAGACAGAGTTATTGGCAGATGTTGCCTCTAAGTCCACCGACATTACGCAAGAATCCTTACTCCCCCTATAACTGTCTATCTGCTTTTGCTGGCAATGACTTGCTGATCAGTCCCGAACTGCTCTATCAGGAAGGCTTTGTGGCTAAGAAAGATATCCGGCTAATCTCAAGACTTCCCAAAGATAAGGTCCGCTACAAGACGGTCATTCCCTACAAAACCACGCTCTTGAAGAGAGCTTTCGAAGTCTTTTGGAAAAAACCGAAGCCAGATGCTTTCGAGCAGTTTTGTGTCGACAACCAGCCGTGGCTCGAGGAATTTTCAATTTTTGCAGCACTGCGCAAGAAGCTGGGGCTTTATCTTTGGTGTCGCTGGCCTTCCAAACTGAGGGAAAGCGATCGTGAGGCTGTCAAATCCGTAAAAGTCGAACTCCATGATGAAATCGAAAGAGAGAAATTCATCCAATATGTTCTGTTCACGCAATGGTATTCTTTGAAACACTATTGCAACAGGCGCGGCATCAGGCTCATTGGCGATATTCCGTTTTACGTGGCATATGACAGTGCGGATGTATGGGCACGGCCGGAGGTATTCAAGCTGAATAGCTCAAGAAGGCCAGAGTATGTTGCCGGTGTACCGCCGGACTATTTCAGCCGCACCGGCCAGTTGTGGGGCAATCCTGTTTATGACTGGAATAGTCTGAAGAAGGACGACTACTCCTGGTGGAAGCAACGAATCGCGCACAATCTGAAAATGTTCGATTTGGTGCGCATTGATCACTTGAGAGGTTTTGTTGCCTTCTGGCAGGTTCCAGCCGGAGTTCTAACCGCTGCGAAAGGCAGATGGGTAGCCGGACCAGGCAAGGATTTTTTCGATAAGTGCTTTGAGACTCGCTTCATGCTAGGAAGGGTCATCGCTGAAGATTTGGGGCACATTACACCCACTGTTCGGCACCTCATGGAAAGGTTGCACCTTCGCGGTATGAGAGTACTTCTGTTCGCCTTCGATGGGGACAGTCTGAGAAACCCTCACCATCCCTGCAATCATACGAGAAACTCTGTTGTCTACACCGGAACACACGACACAAACACCGTACGAGGCTGGTTCGACCGAGAGGC
Organism: Phycisphaerae bacterium; assembly: GCA_016782865.1. Lineage (GTDB taxonomy): Bacteria > Planctomycetota > Phycisphaerae > Sedimentisphaerales > Anaerobacaceae > SG8-4. The sequence goes on along the minus strand of JADHXR010000069.1, from coordinate 28,897 downwards.
CGGAACCCAACAGAAGGCTTACCTGTACAAGTGTCTGGGCAGAGAAATCGCCGCTGCCGCCGTCCCGGCCGAATTGGCCCGGCTGGCTATGAATTCTGTGGCAGAGTTGGTTATCATTCCAATGCAAGATGTATTGGGATTGGGAGCTGAAGCCAGAATGAACCGCCCTGGCACAACGAAGAATAATTGGACCTGGCGCTTGCGGTCCGATCAAATCACCCCCGACAAGATTCAAAAATTGTCGAGTCTGACACAAGACTCTCGCAGAACATGATTTTGGTCTTCTGGCGTCTTTCTGCTGAGAGAATTAGACAAGAGAATGCCTGAAGATCTCGTTTTGACATCACAAAAGGGGGCTGAATAACTTGGCCACGTCCTGTGACACGCATTTGAACGAACCACGATTCTGCCAATCCGACAGCGTCACGGAATGACTGTCTTGGAGATATTCCATCTGACGTTCAAGAAGACCTCGAGTTGCCTGCCGGCCGTAGAGCAATAGGTTGATTTCAAAATTCAAAGAAAAAGAGCGAATATCAAAATTGCTTGAGCCCAAGAACGCAATAGAATCGTCGACTGTAATCGTCTTGGCATGCAGAAGTCCGGTCTGATATGTGAATATCCGCACGCCTGCTTCAAGCAGCTCCTCGAAATAGGCATGGCCAGCCATGTCGATAAGTGGATGATCTGTCTTGACCGGGAGAATCAGGTTTACCTCCACATCCCTCTGGGCAATCACCTGCATCGCCTGCAGAAAAGGCTCGTCCGGAACAAAATATGGCGTTGTAATCACAACTCGTTCACGCGCGGAATACAAAACTGACACGATCAAACGTTGATAGCTCTCGACCGGATAGTTGGGGCCGCTGGGAAGAACTTGTGCTGGCACCGCACCGGACGGCTCCGGCGTAGGAAAAATGTCTTGTTCGTTACTCAGTTGATTCGTGCGAAAACTCCAGTCCTCCCAAAAAACTGTCTGAAGTTCTTGGACAACGGGTCCTGTGAGTCGAGCCGTCAAATCGTACCACACCAGATCCTTGTGACCGTAGTTGTCATCGACAATGTTCTGCGACCCTGTGTAGGCGATTGTCCCATCAATCACTGCGATCTTGCGGTGATTCCTAAGGTCAATCCGCGACGCTCGGCGCCGGATAAAACCGACGGGTAGATCATCGTATACTTCGACTCCAGCCCTCTTAAGGTCGTGACTCATTGACCGCAGTGTATCTCGTGAACCAACGGCATCGAGCAATAATCGGCATTTGACTCCGCGCCCGGCCGCTCGCTTTAGGGCGTTCGCAACCCGGTGACCAGTATGATCATTCCGAAAGATAAAGAAAAGCATGTGGACATGTTGTTTGGCGTTGTCAATGTCAGCAGTGATCTGACGGATGACTTCATTGGTATCGGACATCAATGTCACTGAATTACCATCAAGAATTGGCATCGATCCAAAACGTTCGGCCAAGGCAATTGCCGCCGTACACTGAGGCCCCAACTCAGGATGAATAACGTTGGGATGCTGATCAAACTGTCTCTTCAAATGCCCCAGTCGCTCGATAAGCCGAGCGTATTGTCGCGTTCTGCGCCGAGGTAGTCGATGTCTCCCGATCAAAAGATAAAACAGGATCCCAACCCAGGGCTGAAAATAGATCACGACCAACCATGCCAGTGCGGCAGTCGGTCGCCGCTTGCGCACGACGACAAAGAGAGCCACAACCCGGATAATCCACTCAGCAAAATATAGAAAGCTGGAAAATGATATCATGGGGGAATCCTATCGGAACTCAGTACCAGAATCTCAATTATGGGCAACGCGCTTTCGTGGTTCTCATATCGACTGCTAATCTCCAGTTCACACAAAGAAGACCGTGGGCAGACGCTTTTATCACGTCATCAATCCTCAATTGATAGTCAAGTGGATCCAGATCGCCTTTTACCCTTTGGCTTGACCCTGGGCCCACTATTTTTTCCAGTTCTGTGCACTATAGCAGGCTTCTGCTCTCTGGGGTGATAAAAGACAGCCACCCTATCATTCGGTATTTCAAAGCTTTTGTTCTTCAGCGACGATCGTATTCGGGGCACCAATTCCTGATCTACCACCCACTGCTGTTGCGGCCATATGGCCAGAGACAGCCGCGCGAAGTGTTCACCCGTTGAGAGGGAGACCGTTTCTGCAGCCTGTGTGGTGGAGAGAACTACCTCTTCGAACTGGCGTCCAATTTCCTCAACAATCTGTGTTAGGCTGGATTTCATCTGTTCTGCAGATTCCGTGTCTGCTGCCGCTATGTCAATGTATACGTGCTGAGCCCCTTTCATGTAGTTGCCCACAGTGTATTCTATCGCCCATGGAAGGGATGGTGGAGAAGATTACGGCGTTTCTTCCTAATCTCTTTGTCGCCGGTTTTATTCTGTTGGTTGGTTTGTTTCTGGCTCGAGTCATATGCCGGATTGTGACGAACGTTCTTGCCGCCTTCGGTGCCGATAAGTTGGGCGAAAAGGTTGGACTGACGCGCGGCGCAAAGCCTTTTAGCCTCTCCAAGACGCTGGGATGGCTGGTCTACATTTTTATTCTGATACCCATTGTCATAGCCGCCCTTGATGCAGTCGGATTGGAGGCAATCACTCAGCCCACCGGCAACATGCTGCAAAGATTGCTCAGTGGGATCCCATCGGTCTTTGCGGCGGCTCTGGTCCTGGGGATCGCCTACGTCATCGGACGGTTGGTAGGTCAACTGATCAAGAGTCTGCTGGAGACTGTCAATTTTGACGCCCTACCCTCGAAGCTCGGGCTTGGAGGGCAAGCTGATGGGGCAAAGTGGTCGCCCTCTGCAATTGTCGGATACCTGGTTCTTGTGGTAGTTCTGCTCTTTGCTGCTGTTTCAGCACTGAGCCTATTGGGCTTTGCAAATCTGTCTGATTTGCTTGTGGATTTCCTGTTCTTCGTTGGTCATATATTGATGGGTCTGGTGATTTTGGCGATAGGCTTATATTTGAGCAGTGTAGTTGCTGAGATTATCAAGTCCAGACAGATCGCACAGGCTGTGCTGCTATCCCTCGTCGCAAGGGTTGCAATACTACTTTTGGCCGGTGCAATGGCGTTACGACAGATGGGCCTGGCCAATGAGATCATTAGTCTTGCGTTTGGACTATTGCTTGGATCTGTCGCCGTAGCAGGAGCAATTGCTTTTGGTCTTGGAGGAAGAGAGATCGCGGCACAGAAGCTGAAGGAATGGCTCAGCTCGATAGAATCTGAAAAGTCAAACAAGGACAAACCTCTTACCAAGAAAGGCCGTAGCCGAGCCAAGCCATCTTGACCCAAACAGCGAACGGGCCGCTGTTGCTGATTATCACTAGGGTTATGTTGGCGCAGCAGCGTCGATGTTCTGCAGTGGTCAAATTGGTAGATACATCGGACTTAGACTGAACCGAGTACCATGGACAAGCACCGAGACAAGCCATTTGAATACCACCGGTCGGGTTCAAGTCACTGGCCAGCAGCGCCTGTAGCCCTGACGGAAGCGCATGATTTCCCGTCCAGATATGTGGGCTTAACGGGGACCCCGGTAGAATTACGCAGGGGCAGTCAGCCTTCAGGCAGTCTTCTGACCGTCATTCTTTCTGCATTTGTGTGAAGAAAGGAGTCTGAGTATACGATTTCAGCCCGAGGATCAGTTGACAGACGACCAGGTCGAGTCCGGCCTGAGCTACGTTATCAAGGATGGAATAGCCTCCCAGGCCATGGGAATATTTACAGCGGGAGTCTCTCTTGCTTCAGGCAACATCAGTCTTAAACTCGCACCTAAGGGGCAGGCGACAGCGTATCTGGCAGCCAAGACGATCGCCAACTCGTTTGCTGTCGGTACAGCACCTATACTCGGCGGGAAATTTGCGGACCGTTTCGCAGGTCGAGAACTTGCCTGGACCTTGAGCTATAAGAGCACAACGGGTGAATTCGCACTGCCGACATTGAATCTTCAACAGTGGGATTTCTTTTTTGCCCTGGCCTTCATCATAGGCCTGTACGCTCTGCACAGGCTGGCTATGGTCAAAGAAGCGGGAGAAGTCGAGAAAAGAATCGTAGCACAAGAGCTTTTCACCGAGGTCAGGACGCAGGTAAGGATGCTTTCTTCTGTCGAGGGGGTAAGACAAATGGTGAGCTTTCCATTTTCAGTGTTAAGAAATCTGGCTGTAAAGATCGCATCGAGCAATAATAACAGAACGGAACCAAGCAAAGAAAGGGCAGGAAATGAAGAAAGCTAGAATCATTTTGATCATCGTTATCGTGTTGTTAGCTCTGATCGTTTCTTTTCAAAACACAGAGGCTGTTGAAACGAAGTTTCTCCTTTTGACCATTACAATGCCCCGGGTGCTGCTACTTCTTTTGACCTTTACGCTTGGATTTGTCGGAGGAATGATCACATCAAGCTTCATCCTGAGAAAACCAGATAAGGTCAAAACAAAGCAGAAGTGATGCGGGGCCCAAAACCCAAGAGGCGAACATCATATAAGATTAGAGTGACCTATGCCTACAGAGAAGGCGTTGATGAAGTAATCCCTACTGCGCGTGTGAATATGAATCAAGATTAGGAGTCGAAGAATGAAGATGAAGCTGAAGAAGGGCAGATTTGTCAAGAGGCACGTCAAGCAGGCAGGATGACCGGCAACGGAGCTAAAATCCGGACAGGTGCTGAGAAATCGCTGGTCGAGGTGCGTCGAAAAAGTGCCAAAATATTGGATTTGAGGGTTGCAATGGTGGAAATAATTCAGGTAAAGTGATGTGTTGTGGCGTGTAGGATTGTCGTACAATATAAGGGCACTGGCGTTGACTGGATGCCATACAAACCACATTCGTGAGGTAGTTTATGTGTTCACTTCTCCGATTACGGTTCCCGCAAACGTCGTTGTTCATCGTGGCGTTGTTTCTTGTGCTGGAGGCAACACCGCAAAGCGCATTTGCCCAAGGCGGCACGGAGCCAACCGCGGCGGCACTCGATATCCTCAACGCGCAGCACGCCCAGCAACTTCGCGAAGCGGCGAAAGCGGAAATCGAGCGTATTCCTGCCGACGCCGTCCAGGAGAGCCCCGAAGGTCGATTAAAATCGGCACTTGAGCGTCGCTTGGCGCTGCTCGACGAGATACAGGCGCTGCGCGATTCAGAAAAGCAGTGGACACAGATTCGGTCCGAGTTGCCCACCCGTACACGTGCCGCTGATACGGCTTTGAAGAAACTCTCCAGTGCCGTGGTGGTGGATGTCCCATCGAAGCTGGATCATGCGGCTTATAAGGTGCTCGAACAAACCTTGAGCGAAGCGCAGAGCGATCTGACGGCCAAACGTTCGACCCAGGTCGAGCAGCAACGCAGATTCGAAGTTGAACTACCCAAACAGATTCAGGATGCTCGACGCCGCGGCGAGGAAGCCACCAAGCGGCGAAACCGTCTCGCGTCGTCGGCCGCCGGACTCACCAACACTGTTGAGCGGCGCACGCTCGCGATCCAGATCGAGAATGCAGGCTTCGACTCCGCGGTGGCGCAGCAACTAGAGAAACAGCTCGAAACAGAACTTTCGCTGGCAACGGAACTTGATCTGGTGCTATCCCTGGAACATGATCTGGCCGAGAAGAGATTCGCGCAACTGGAGCCCCAGTTCGCGCTCTACACCAAAGCGTTAGGCGCAACGCTTACTCGCGAGACACAACAGGCTGATGCTGAGTTGGTCCGAAAGGAACAGGCGGCGAAAGAGGCTGAGACACCGGCCGAGCGATTTGTCGCTGACTGGGAAGCCCGGATCGCCCGATCGACGAAGGGCAGGCGCGATGTCGAGGCACAACTGGTAAACATAAAAAAGGATGTCGCCGAACAGGAAAGGCGGCTGACTGCGGAAGTGGACGAGGCAAGTGCGATCAAGGATCTCATTGATCGATCCGGTTCCTCCGGTTTTGTCGGCGAGCGTCTCAAGCTCACATTGCAGCAGCTCCGCCAGCGGCGAAAGCTGCTGGACCGTGCGCTGAACGCGGGTCTGATTCGTGGGATCAACGAGCATCGGGCCCGTCGCTTCACGATTGAAGATAGCCTGCTCGGACTCGGTGAGCAATTCGCGGCAAAACGTGATGCCATCGCTGCAACGTTGACGGAGACGGAACGCGGCGGATTTCTCGCGCACACGAATAATCTGCTCGACACCTATCGGGCCGCAGCCCGCGACGAAAAAAGCGTACTCACCGAGCTGATTTCGCTCGGCACGCAGATGCAGGTGTCGACCCTGCAACGTCTCGAAACACTGAAAGACCTGCAGCGGTTCATCCGCGCCCGCGCGTTCTGGCTACGCGATGGAAAGCCACTCGAACCGGCCATATTCAGGCGGTTGCCGGCCGAGATTCGGGCCTTAGGCGAATGGATCTCCAATGTGACTTCCGGGCCCGCGCGCCCGCGCCTGGCCGCGGCGTTGTCGAGTCCGCTGACCATCGTGTATGCGTTGTTGTTGTTTCCTATTTTACCGGTGACGTTGTTCTTCGCACGCCAACGGGTGCGGGCAATAACGCGTGCGATCAACGACCGGGTCGTCGCGGAAGGCCGGCAGCCTCGACTTGGGGCGCTGGTGATGTTGACCGGCGTTATCAGTGCGGCCCTGGTCCCGGTCTATTTCCTGGCCGGTGCAAAACTGATCGAAGCAGCGGCTCTGCCCGCAGCGATTGGCACCGTGGCCTCGACCCTATTTAAGCACCTGGCGTTATTCTTCTTCCTTTGGTTCTTAAGCCGGTCGTTCTTTGCCCGGCGCAGTATTGCGGAGGTTCAATTCGGAATGCCGGCCCCTGCGGCAAACACATTTCATGCAGCAGCGAGCTGGATCCTGTTCGGCTACGTCCTGTGGTTGCTGCCTTGGTGGATATTGCTGCGACCGCCGTTTGAGTTTGAAGCCCTGCCGCGCGTGTTCTACACACTGTTCTTGGCAACATCTGCGATCGGGGTCGTGTCTCTGGTGCGCGTGCGGTCGCCCTACGTGCAGCACTCGCTCAAGTTTATGCCTGAAACCGTCGTTGCCCGCCGTTGGCGCACGATCGCTGGCCTGGTGACCATGCTGATGGTGACCATCGTCCTGCTCGACATGACCGGCTACCGCTATTCGTCCCGCGCGATCATGGAAAGCATGGCTGCGTCGGTGGCGCTGCTGATTGTCCTGCCGCCCGTTTATCGGCGCGTCATCGAAGCGATACAAGTGGTCTCGCGCAGGATGCGTCCGGTGGTTTCCGAACTGACCGGTGAAGAGGGCGAGCCTCCATCGGAAATCGCCACGCGGGCGCAACGTTCCATCCGTTTTCTTTTCTTGGCGGTCGGGGCCGTCCTGCTGGCCAGGTTCTGGGGTTTCGACGAGCAGGCGCTGCGAACACTCGACGAGATGCACATTTTTTCGGTGCGGGGTGCCGGCGCTGAGCCGGAATTTGTAACTGCTGCCGACGCAGTGCGCAGCGTGTTGATCTTGATCGCGACTTTTTGGGTTCTGCGCGCCTTGCCTGGCTTGTACGAGGCGGCCCTCTTTCCGCGTACTAGGATGGACGAAGGCTTGAAATACGCCACCCTGACCATATCCCGATACTCGGTATTTGTGTTTGGCATCTTTCTCGCCCTCTCGGAGCTGCATCTGGACCTTGGTCGTCTTGGCTGGTTGATGGCGGCAGTTGGCGTTGGTCTTGGTTTCGGCCTGCAGGAGATCGTTTCGAATTTTGTGAGCGGGATCATCCTTCTCGTCGAGCGTCCTGTAAGACCAGGTGACACCGTGACCATCGGTGACATGTCCGGCAAGGTGCAGCGCATCAATATTCGAGCGACTACGATAATGAACTTCGACCGTCAAGAGGTCATAGTGCCGAACCGCAGTCTCATCACCACCAACGTGACCAACTGGACCCGAAGCGATACGGTCAATAGGCTAGTGATCTCGATTGGGGTCGCATACGGTAGTGACGTTGATGCGGTCCGTGCGATCCTGCTGCGGATTGCGACTGAGCAACCCGAGGTCCTTACTGACCCCCCTCCATCGGTTATCTTCATGGCTCACGGAGAGAGTTCTCTCGATTTTAACCTGCGGGTGTTTTTGCCCAGTCCGAACGAACTTATGATTTTGCGCAATCACCTAAACACCCTGATCAATAAGGAGTTTGCTGCCGCCGGAATAGAGATCCCGTTTCCCCAGCGTGATCTGCACATCCGTTCCAGCAACGTGCCACTGGCCTCGATTGTTGCGAACGAAAGTGGCAAATGACGGAGAATGCTAATCCCGGGAGTCATTATAAACTTCGTATGGTAGTTCTTCAGGTATTTGTTGCGATGTATTGTAGTACAGTATTTGCGGGTTTTGAAAGATGATTTGTGAAGGTAAACTAATACGAGCCACGAAATCTTACGTGATAGTGACAGCCATCGTCGTTCCCGCAGGTTGCCATGCAACAGGCCCAATGTCCGTTAAAACAGGACGCGCCAGTTATAACGTCGCCATTCAGCAAACAAACAACGAACAGTTGTTATTAAACCTCGTGCGGCTTCGATATCGTGACCCCCCATATTTTCTGGAAGTGAGTGGCTTATCAATAACGGCGAGATTGGCGTGGTCAAAAATGTGACCAAGGAATACTCACGATACGTATTTGATGTTGCCGTTACCTACAGAGAAGACGTTGATGAAGTAATCCCTACCGCGTGTGTGAATATGAAGCAAAGATTAGGAGACGAAAAATGAAGATGAAACTCAAGAAGGGCAGACTTTTTAAAAGACACGCGAAAAAGGCAGGTTTGCCGCCTGGAACCTTAGTGCATGTCGGAGAAAGAAAGATAGAAAAGGTGCGGATTCGCTACATTGACTATGATGAACAGGAACTCCGTGAGAAGGAAGCTGCAAATATTGAAGAATGTTTTCCCTTCAAGGCAACCCCGACGGTAACGTGGATAAACATTGACGGGCTTCATGAAGTGGAAATCATCGAAAAACTCGGCAAGCAGTTCGAGTTCCACCCGCTCGTCCTTGAAGACATCTTGAGTACGGAACAAAGACCGAAATACGAGGACTTCGACAACTACATTTTCATTGTCCTAAAGATGCTTTACTATAATCAAGAGCTTCAGGCCATAGAGAGCGAACAGATCAGCGTTCTCCTCGGTGAGAATTTTGTCATCACATTTCAAGAGCGTGTAGGAGATGTCTTCGAGCCAATCCGAGAACGAATTCGAAATTCCAAGGGTCGTATTCGAAAAATGGGCCCGGACTATTTAGCATATGCTTTGATTGACGCGATCGTAGACAGTTACTTTGCAATTCTCGAGAATGTCGGCGAGAAAATCGAATCCATGGAAGAGGACTTGGTCTCTGATCCGACGGAGAAGATCCTCCAGCAGATTCACGCCATGAAAAGGGAGATGATATTGATGCGCAAGGCCGTATGGCCCCTGCGAGAGGTTATCAGTGGTGTGCAGAGGAGCGAAACGTCAGTGATCAAAGAATCAACACAAATCTATCTTCGAGATGTTTATGACCATACGATACAGATCATAGACACGATAGAGAGCTTTCGCGACATGGTTTCCGGCATGCTCGATATCTATATGTCGAGCATTAGTAATAAGATGAATGCGGTAATGAAAGTATTGACGATAATTGCCACCATATTCATTCCATTGACCTTCGTGGCAGGAATTTACGGAATGAACTTTGAACATATGCCGGAACTTAAGTGGAAGTGGGCATATGGGGGCGTATGGGTCATCATGGCCGTAATAACGTTGATCATGTTGACATATTTCAGGAGGAAGAAATGGCTATAGTCTTTATCTGTACATTCTTGGGGCAGGCAAAATCAGACAAGAAAAGTCCTGGCCCTCTTAGCCCATCGATAGATAGATGAGAGTCTTTTGGAGGTACTTTAGCCATGCTGCAGATGGTACTGCTCAGACACGGTGAAAGCGTGTGGAACAAAGAGAACCGATTTGCGGGCTGGTACGGATGTCGACCTATCTGAAGACGGCATGCTTGAGGCCAGAAAGGCTGGCCGAATCCTTAGGGACCAAACTCAAGTAACTTGAAATGATTGATCGCGAAACCAACAGAGGGCTTGATATAGAAACCTTGACATTGGGTTTTGCCAGGCGCGCAGCAAGCTACAAGAGAGCAGACTTGCTCCTAAGCGATGTTGATCGACTAAAGGAGATTTGCTCCAAAGCGGGGCCTTTCCAGTGTCACCTTATGTCACACAACCCATTTTAGTATTCCACCGCACTCCTACAGGTGCAAACCCATGGATGAAGTTCGTGACTAATCGGCTCCCGAGTAGACAATCACGTTCTGATCCCTCTGGGCGTGGTTTATTACTCAGTGTTGCTATTGGATGCGGCTTTCTCGGTCTTGGCTACGGCCTGCATGACTGCCCTGCGGGCTGTTCTTGAGATGAGCACTATAACGATGATACAGACCGCGAGTCCGCCAATGATCGCCAGGTCATGCAGGTGCGTGGTTCGTGTGTCGCCGCTGGCCATCCGGGCTACGTGCTTTCCGGCGTGACCGAAGTAGACCTCGATTGCCAAGTTGGGTGTCAGGGCGAGGCACCCAATCAGGAACCCTGAGAACCGGACGCCGGCGGCGCCGAGTAGGTAACTTATTGTCGCCGGGTTCAGCGGTGTCAGGCGTAGGAGCACCTGGAGGCGGAATTGGTCGCGACTGACAGCACGCTGAATAGCCGCCAGGGACGGTCTGGTCGCCAGCGCCCGCTGGATCGGCGCCCGCAGAAGTTGGCGCGAGAGCGCGAATTGTAACGCCCCGGCGAGCAGGCTGCCCGCTACCACCGCTGCTAAACCCCACCCCAGCCCGAAGAGAGCGCCCGCGATGATGCACAGAACCGTGTCGGGCAACAGGAACGACGTTGCTAGAACGAACAATCCGACAAAGGCGAGTACGCCCCACGGGCCGAGATTGGTGATCCAGGACTCGATGGCATTGATGTGGTGGTCGATATCCCGGCCTACCACCACGATGGCGATAAGCATAAGCAACCCGATCGCCAGGTAAGGCAGCGCCGCGCGCGAGTGGGCACGTGCGAGGAAGCGTTGCATCCGGCTGGCGCCTTCGGTCTTCTCTTCACTGCGCATCTGTGGTTCCTCACACACTGATTGCCGACAGTCTCACACTCCGGACAGAAAGTACTTCACCGATCGGGCGGTTACATTTCGGGCATAGCATGCTCGTTTACCCCTTTGGATGTCCAGGGAGTAGGCGAAAACACTGCGCACCCGGCTATTGACTGACTAACCAGCAGATCCAGGTCGCTTCCGTCTTTTTGGCTGAATAAGGCGACTATCATTCTTACTACGGTTGCGAACTCCGACAGATTGCTGCTCTCGGGGATGATAAAAGACGGAGACTTTGTCATTGGGTATCTCAAAGCCCTTCTTCTGAAGAGCCGACCGCATTCGAGGGACCACTTCTTGCTCGATGACCCACTGCTGTTGTGGCCAGATAGCCATAGACAGCCGTGCAAAGTGCTCATCAGTTGAAAGGGAAATTGTCTCAGAAGTCTCCGAGGTCGCGAGAACTACTTCCCCGAACTGGCGGCCGATCTCCTCAACGATTTTTGCCAGGCAGGATCTCATCTGTGCCGCAGTTTCGAGACTTGCTGCCGCCACGTCAATATTTACCTGCTGGGCGCCTTTGGTGTAGTTGCCAACAGTGGCAATATTCCGGTTTGGAATGACCACTTTCTGCCCAAGATAATTTCTCAGTCTGGTCATTCTGAGACCCAATTCTTGCACTATCCCAACGTGCGGCGGTATTTCCACCATATCGCCTACATTGAACTGTTCTTCAAAAACAATGAAGAAACCCGTAACCATATCTTGGACCAGGCCCTGGGATCCAAAGCCTATTGCCAAGCCGACCACCGATAGGGAGGCCAGATAAGCAGTATAGTTGATCCCCAGTTCAGTCAGGCCAAAGCCGAGAGCGGCAAGATAGACTACATACTTTGACAAGTTGATCAATAATGAGTACATTGTCATTGTCCGATTCTTGTGACGAGCGAAAACGAATTTCAAAGGTCCCCAATCGCAGTAAATGACAAAATGGATGATTACCTGCAAAATCAGGAGTAATACTCGACAACTGACAGCAATCACCGCTATGACTGCTATACGCTTTAGCCTGGGCAGTAAGGATTTTGGGGATAGATAGGAAAGCCAATCCTCGTAATCGCCAAGACCTCGTATTCTCGTGAATTTCAGAGGTTGTTTGAGATCGTCGCCTGAGAGCGTAAGCTCGTTTCCCGCCAACTGAAACTGATAACTTGCTTCTGACGTATCGGTTTTGAGTATGACGGTGTTTGCATCCGGCACGTAATGGCCTTCTTGCGTACCCAGACTGAAACCTCCTTCGGGGGTAAACCTAAGAGCAATCTTCTTGTCACCTGCGTCACTGATCCACTCCCCGGCAAGCGAAGAACGTATGACACTCTGTTGCTCCGCCCCAACGATGCCTTGGCTTCTCTGTCCGGAAGCAAAGCAATCATGGAAAAATCCTAAGATAGAAATGGCAGCAACCACTGCTATTACACGGAGCCAATTCAAGGGAGATCGAACCAGCCAATGTGACGTGCCTCTGTTGTGATGAAGAACTGTCATTTTCCGCCTCCAAACCTCCAGATTATGAGGCTCGAACATAGTTCAGATCGGGCACATTCTGCAAGGTGCCAACAGGGACAATCCTGACTTGCATTCCTTGCTCTTCTTACTGCTTGGCCGCGATTTGTACGGTCATTCTACTGTTCAAACAGGCTCATGTCAAAGCATCGGTTCCTCTAACAGAAGTGGGCCAAGTCATGCAATGCGTAACCGCCATAGCCCAGAAACGCGAATCTTCGCTCAGACAACCTGTGAATCGGCACGGCTATCAATTGACGAGCCAAGTGGGCAGCCGTTTTATGCCGACGGGTTCGGATGGAATCTGAACGCGTTTGAATATCAACCATGCTTCCTTTCTCCTGCCCACAGAGAGCCTAGGCTCGACTCAATGTGGGGCTTTGGATTCGACGGTCCGTATCTTCGGCTGAAGTCTCTCGCCGGCGTATCCAAAGGATCTGACGAACAAGACGCGCAAGGTGAGTTGTTGAGGTTGAGTCCGTTTCTGTGGTCCCTAAATCGTCCCGCACTATATCATCTCCAGAGAAGAGTCAGCCTGCCTATTGCATAGCCGTTATTGGTTTCACAATTGTCAATTTCCCTTATGTGACATAATCCGTCGGTATCATTTCGTGACCACACCTTTGAGTCCACCCGAGATCAGGGTGGCGACGTTGGCCAGGATGCGCGGCAAAACGAGCCCACCCCGACAAGCTAGATACTTGGGCTGCCAGACGGGGGCGAATTTTTCCTTGTATTGCCGCAGGCCCTGGAAATTATAGAAGTGCTCGCCGTGACGAAAGACAAACGTGCCCACTTTGTGCCAGAGCGGCGCAAGCGCTCTGTCCTCAAGCCCTGACATTGGGGCCATGCCAAGACTGAACCAGCCATAACCCTGCTGTTTGCCCCATAGCATTAGTTCGACGAAGAGATAGTCCATAATCCCGTTCGGAGCCGAGGGCAAGTGCCGCATCAAGTCTATCGAGAGCTCATCATGATTCGCACCGGGCCAGATGTTGGCAAAGGCGATGATGTCTTTTTCCCTGCGAACAATCGCAATGGGCAGCTTCTTCATGTACTCCGGCTCAAAATACCCAAGGGAGAATCCCTTTTCTCTGGTATCTTTTTCAATCAACCAGGTATCTGAGATCTGCTTGATCTCATTAAGCAGAGGCGGCACTTGGTCCGGAGGAACAACGCTGAACGCGCAGTTCTCTCTTGTAATTTTGTTGTGTGCCTGGCGCAATCCCTTTCGGGACGAACCCTCCAGCGAGAAGTCTTTCAGAGGCACCCGACCTTCTTCACCAAGCTTGATGAATGTCATCCCAAGATCGAGATAGATCCCGAGATTATCACTTTCAATCTGGTAGAACACCGGCCAGCCATCATGCAGATCACAGAGCTCGCGGTACCTCCATAGAAGAGACGCCCACTCTTCTTTGGGCCCCACAGGATCACCCATGGTTATCCAACTGCGTCCTTCGACGCCATACATTATGAAGCAATTACGGCTCTCGCTGATCAGGAGGGACTTATCGCCCAACAGGGCCAGATTGGCGTACGTCTTTCGCGAACGCCTTGCGATGTCTTCGACGGCCCGCACAGTCTCCGGTTCAGTCGGCGATGGCTCCACAGCCCTCGGGAACAAGAGCCGGGCAATACCGTAAGACAAAACCACGATCGCTGCCCCCATGGTCGCACGCATAAAGCGGGGCGCCTCGCCATTGACGGCAAAGCGCCACCAGAGTTGATTGGAATACTCGACGTGCTTGTAGGAGAAAATGCCCAACCAAACGGAGCTGATGACTGCAGCGACTACCAGTGCAATCCACCCCAGCGTAAAGGGTTCTCTCATGAGAGATGCCTTTCTGTAGAATTCGCTGCGGCAGGGCAAGAACAGTAGCAGCATAACGGCCAGGATGATTGCCTCTTCATAATCGAATCCCTTTAAGACCGAGAAGACGATTCCCAATCCGAGCAACACTACCGTGAGATGGTATGCTGCATCGACGCGGCGCTGGATTCCGCGGGCCAGTATAAGCAGCCCTGCACCCACCAGGCTTCCCAAGAAATGTGAGATCTCTATTGCGGGTAGCGGCAGCAAGTTCTTCAGCCAGGACATCCGATCTCTGGCGGCAGGCAATGCCCCCGAAAAGAGAAGTATGATACCCGCAATGAAACTCGTTGCCGCCAGAACATGGGGCATGATTGCAGAGCTTGATTTCTCAAAGACGAGACCAAACCGCTTAAGAACGTGCCGCTTTGCAGCTAACTCGTGGACGGCCAACAGGCCCGTGGCCGTGGCAAACGGAAACAGATAGTAAACGAGCCGATAGAGCACAAGAGAGCCGACAATCGCCGATTTCTCCACATGATCTGAAAGAAGTAATAAGATCACCGTTTCAAAGACGCCGAGTCCGCCAGGAACATGACTCAAAAGTCCGACAGCCTGGGCAAGCATGAAGATACCAAGAAACTTGAAATATGTGAGTTTCACAGCGGCCGGCAGCAGGGCATAGAGAACGCCGCAAGCAAGCAGCCAGTCGAGTGAGGCCATCGCGATTTGACCCACCGAAATCGGTATTGACGGAACTGCAAGTTCCCACCCATGCACCTTTACGGGTTGTCTTCTGAACGTGACGAATACCAAATATGAAAACACAACCGCAAGGAAGATTGCCCCGACAGGCCATGCGGAAGTAAAAGGTATGTGTAGAGTCTCGGGTATCTGCTGGTGCCCAACGAGAAAGACGGTGCCTCCCAGAGCGAAGAATCCAAGCCAGAAGGTCAGGCCACAAAAGATCACGAGTCGCGCCACCTCGCCGGCTGAGACTCCCAGAGCCGAGTATATGCGGTATCTTGCGGTACTACCGCCCACAATCGTCATATTGTGGCTGAAGACGTAGCCGATGAATGACGCAGCGGCAATCTTGGCGTATGCGAGACGGTGCCGAATATAGCGCAGGGCGAGCGCATCATAGGCAGTCAGGACGAGGTAGTCGAGAACGGTCAGCAGCACAGCAAGGCCCAAGAATGCCAGTCTGATCTGTCTTAACTCGGCGACAATATCCCGGACATGATAGTGTTTGAGTTCGTAGTGCAGGACAACCATGGCTACGGAAAAGAGAGCCAGACTAATGAGATAACCGCCGTTGCGAATCAGACTCCTTTTCATCAAATACCTGTCCCCAACATGAAATGGTGGTCTGCTCGATCTTACCACTTGATCTTACGATAGAACATCTTCTTCACAATTTCTGCCACTGCAATGTATGTCACCACAATCACTGCCAAGATGCCAAGAATCCAAAGCGGCAAAGGCTGAAAACCGAGGATTTGCCCAATATGGGTGAATGGCAGAAGTAGGGTCGCGGTTATTACTGCCATGGTTGCCACGAGCACGTATTTACTGGGCCTGCTCTTGGCTAACGACCTTCGCGTTCGCACGACCAGCACAATCAGCGTCGCCGAGACAACAGATTCTACAAACCAGCCTGTCCGGAATTGCTCCTGTGTGACGCGCAGCAACAGCAGAAGGCAGGCAAACGTCATGAAGTCAAAAACTGAGCTTAGTAAACCAAATACCAACATGAACCTGCGAATGAGCACCATATCCCAGCGGCGCGGTCGATCAGTCGTCTCCGGGTCCACGCTGTCGGTGGCAATGGCCATCTCCGGAAGGTCCGTGAGCAGATTCGTAAAGAGAATCTGCTTCGGAAGCAGCGGCAGAAACGGCAGGAACAACGAAGCGCCGGCCATACTGAACATGTTTCCGAAATTGGCGCTCGTTGCCATGAACACATACTTCAGCGTGTTGGCGAAGGTAACTCGGCCCAGTCTTACACCATCCAGGAGCACTGCCAAATCCTTCTTCAAGAGCACGATGTCCGCGGCCTCCTTGGCTACCTGCACCGCCTGATCGACCGAAATCCCCACATCCGCAGCGTGCAGAGCGGAAGCATCGTTAATTCCATCTCCCATAAATCCCGTCACGTTGCCGGCCTTGCGCAGGGAAAGGACAACACGCTCCTTTTGGTTGGGCTCGATCTCGGCGAAGATATCCACGTCATTGACACGCCGGACCAGTGCCTCATCATTCAACTGTCGTAATTGGGACCCTGTGATCATGTTGCCTGCGCTCAATCCCAACTGTCCACCGACGTAGGCCGCAACCTGACTATTGTCACCGGTAATGACCTTCAAAGAGACCCCGATCTCTTTCAAATGCCTGATGGTGTCCGCGACGCCCAGCTTTGGAGGGTCGAAGAACGTGATCAGGCCAAGAAACGTCATATCCGCCTCGTCCGCTATATTGATGGATAATTGCTTATCAAGTCGCTTGTATGCGACTGCCAGACAGCGAAAGCCATCCGCACTCAGTCCATTGAACCGCTCCAAAACCTGTTCAGAGACAGCTTCCATATCGACTAACGAAGATTCAGATCGCTTTGCCTTACTGCATATCCCCAGAACGGTGCCGACAGCACCTTTTGTAACCATCAATGAGCCCTGATCACCTGCAACCAACACACTCAGTCGTTTCCGGAGGAAATCATAGGGTACTTCATCAAGCTTTCTGTATCCATCGAGGGCAAGCTGTCGGTGCCTGCGAATGGCTTTGTCGATGGGATTTACAAAGCCTCGCTCGAATGAGGAATTAAGGTAAGCGTAGAACAGCACTTTCTCATCCTGCTGGCCATCGACATTCAGATAGGAGTTAAGCTCGACAACGCCTTCTGTCAACGTACCGGTCTTGTCACAGCAAAGCACGTTCATACTGCCGAAGTTCTCAATAGAAGGAAGGTGCCTGACAATCACTTTGTTCCTGGCCATTTCCCGTGCCCCGTGGGCAAGATTGACACTCACGATGCTTGGCAGCAACTGAGGTGTAAGGCCAACTGCCAGAGCCAACGAGAAGAGAAATGCTTCTATTACAGGCCGATCAAGATAGACATTGATGGCAAATATAATTACGACCAGAAAAAGCGTAACTTCCATAAGAAAGTAGCCGAACCGTCTGAGCCCATGCTCAAATTCGGTTTCCGGGTGCCCCATCTTCAGATGTTCAGCCAGTTTGCCGAACTCGGTCTGCTTGCCGATCTGGAAGACCAGTGCTGTTGCCTCGCCGCTGGCCACATTTGTCCCTGTGAACAGCATGTTCGTGCGCTTCGAAAGGGGTGTGTCAGCCTCCACAGCGCCTGGGCTTTTGTACGCAGGATATGTCTCGCCGGTCAGGGAAGATTCGTTGACGTAAAGATCTTTGGCTTCGAGCACAACACAGTCTGCCGGGATGCTATCCCCTGCAGAAAGAAGAACAACATCCCCCGGAACAATCTCCGAGGTCGGTATCTCCTTTTCGTTGTTATCCCTAATCACCCTTGTCTTGGGCCGCAGCATCTGCAGCAGCCCCTTGACTGCGCTGGAAGCCCTGTATTCCTGCCAGAAACTCAGCCCTCCACTGACCAGTATGATCACGAGAATGATCACGGCATTGGTCGGGTCGTGCAAGACAAACGACAGGATAGCCGTGATAATAAGGATGAGGATGAGCGGACTCTTGAACTGCTTGAGAAGGACGCGCAATGCCTCCGCCCGCTCAGCGGGTGCCAGGGCGTTGTGTCCATACCGGGTCTGACGCCGTACACATTCTTCGGTATTCAACCCTTCGTTCGAAGAAGACACCAGTTTGAGTATTTCGCCGGTCGATAGACTCCAGATTGGCTCTTTCTCATTGTCTGTCATGATTTTTCGGCAAAGACGGAACGCTATACACATCGGACAAGGACTGTCTTTCTTGCATGCTGTGCGCTATGCCAATCGAAAGAACGTGCAGTATCAATGACGTCGCTTCTTTCCTCCTTTCACAACCCGGCCGCGAGCAGCGCTCCGAACATCGCCCCGATTAGTGCACTGATGACTGGATTCGAGGTGAGAGGGCACGTGCCGGAAGCACACTTTCCGAAGTAGCCGATAGCAAAACCAGCAGCGGCACCAATAAACATTCCGATCAGTATTCTCACTTTTCTGTTTCTCCAAAGAAAGCACATGTCAGACGCGCGATCCGGGATGGCTCAAGGCCGCCCGCACAGCGAGGAACCGGCTAATCCCGTCCAGGCATAGCATTCCTTTGACGGTGTTGTCATCAATTACGGCCACAGCCGTTTTGCCGCCAGCCAAAGACTTTCTGTATATCTCATCCAGAGGGGCTCGAGGGGTAACCGAGGAGAAATCCCTATCCATAATCTCCGACACCGGAACGTTCACACCTCTGTCATGGATGGCCGCCAATATGCGGTCGCGTGTGAGGATTCCTTCAATCCCCGCTTCGCCAACCACCGGAAAGTCATCCTGACAGCCATGATAGAAATGCTCCAACGCCCTGGAGATCGGTTCATCGGGTCGCAGCGTCCTGAAAGTCGTCGTCATCGCTTCACTGGCGGCCACCTCATGTAGCACAGATTTCAGTATCACCTGCTGTTTCTCCCCGCCGGCCCCGATGTACAGAAACAGCCCGATGATGGCGATCCACCAATTGTAGAAAACGCCATAGAAGATGAACAGCATGGCCAGGATTTGGCCCACTGCCACCGCAATCGAAGTTGCTGTGACGTAGTCCATTGTCATGGCCAATAGACCCCGGAGTACTCTTCCGCCATCCATGGGAAACGCCGGGATCAGATTGAAAATCGCCAGCACGATATTAATGCCGATCAGACCGGCAAGAAAGGAACGAGAGGAGTCCGGCTGCACGGTCGGGACGCTTATTCCGGTCCAGCGACCCACGATTACATAGAGAATTGCGGCAATGGCCAGATTGATCAACGGCCCGACCAAAGACATGGCAATCTCCTGGGTTGGTTTCTCAGGCATCTCTTCTATTGTCGCTACCCCCCCAATCGGCAGAAGCGTGATGCTCTTGGCCTCTTTGCCGAAGCGGCGTGCTATGAGGCTGTGGCCGATCTCGTGGATGAGCACACAGGCAAACACGGCGCATATGAACAAAGCGGCCAATAAACCCCTTTGAAATCCGTGCTGGTTCGCGACGGAAGCGAATATGAACAAAACAAGCAGAAGAAATGTCACGTGGATTCGAAAACGGATACCGAATATCTTGCCAATATTAAGTGACCAGCTCATCTTTCAGACTCCTACTAAGAATATCAACCTATTCATGAGAAAATGGCTGCTTCTGGGTTGCAAGCCTCGAGTTCTTGGCAAAGTCCTCAAGAGGGCATCCTTCCTCAGCAATAAGAAAGACTGTTTCTTGGCCAGAGGCGCACCTTCGATCGGCAAATCAGTTCGAGCAGCCCACTCAGCCCAGCCTGCATCGTACCAGCAAAGGCGTCTATACCCCAGGAGGTGTTTAAGAACGAAGAATGTCTGACTGGCCTGATGACCTGTACGACAGTGGACCACAACTACTGTGTCCTTTGAGGGGATAATTAGACTATATGCCTTTTCGAGTTCGTCTACCGACTTTAACTGCTGGATATCACCAGTCTTCTGGATATCCTCTGTATACGCACGGTTGATTGCTCCCGGGATATGGCCTGCACGGGCCTCGTCTGATTTGGCTCCCATATAGTAGTCCGCCGGTCGTACATCGATAATCACGGCGCTCTTCTTCTGAACGTGTTGAAGAACTCTCTTGTAGTCCACAGTGAAGTTGTCCGCGTCGGGAATCACAGGATACGAGGATGCTGAAGATCCGGGCAGTGCTGTTGTCAGGGGCCTGCCGTCGGTTTTCCACTGTTCAAAGCCGCCAGTCAAAATCGCGTATTGTTCGTGGCCGATGCGCTCCATCGCCATGCCGGCCAGTGTGGCATCGTGAATTTTGTCACCGTGGACAAAGACAACCGTCTCCTCTGGCCGGATACCCATCAGCGAAACGTGGCGGGCCAGCATATCAACAGGCTGGAGCATGGAACCGACCCCATTGGAATTGGTTCTAAGATTCTCAGCAGCGAGAGCCAAAGAGCCGGCAATATGGCCGGAATTGTACTCCGGCTGAGATCGCAGATCGATCACTTTGACGTTCCCGTCGGCCAGGTGCTTCTCAAGCCATTCGGTGCTGACGAGCCAGGTCAGTTCGTCACTAACTTTTGTCACCTCTGAGGGCTTTGAGTCCTCGGAACTCAGAAAATAGCTCCGCCAGAGCCTGATTTGGTCCGCTGTGGCCTGGGGTACAGGTTCACCACGCAATGAGACGGGCGTTAGACAACGCTGTATGAATCCGTCCAATCCGTCAGTCAGTATGTAGGCATTGAGAAATCCCATTCGATAGAGAGAATCCCTTACCTGAACCGGATGTGTCATGCCATTCGAGTATAGAACAATAGTCCCGATATTCTTGTAAGGCATCAGATTCCCATAGATGTCCTTCATGGTGACGTTTATCGCCCCACGGATATGAAAATGTGCATATTCCTGGGGAGGCCGGATGTCAACGACGACCAATCCCGGCTCCCCGGTCACCAATCGGTCGGCAAGATCTTCGGGCTCAATGTGGTCCTGAGCCTGTTCGACCGCATCGAGAAGCTGCATCTCGGCCGCAATGCTAGTAATTGCCCCCGCAGAAACGATGGCCGCTTGACCGTTAGCATCAGTCCCAATGGCGGCCACCAGTACGGCAAGGGCCGGAAGTACCACACTCACAACCTTAAGCACGGAATTGTCACGGCGAGACATCGGTTCCTTCCTTCTTCTGTTCTCAATCCACTCGCACCCCCAGAACACCAACACCGCCGCAATGCTCAAGAGCAATGTGAAACCGATTCGGCTCATGCCCAGACTGTCATAGACAAAGACTATGCCTCTGTCGCCCGCTCGGTATAGAGGTCCAACGAAGGCAAACGTCTCATTGAAAAGTGCTGAACCTGCGACCGCGCCGCACAGAAAAACGAATGCATCCATCTTGCCAGACGCCAGTCCGGCCGCCGCCGTTCCAGGGCACCAGCCTCCCATAACGAAACCCACACCGAAGATAAGCCCTCCGATGATATGAGCACCGTAGACTGTGGGCATCAGGTAAATCGCGTCCATTGACACCCACCCGCATGCCACGCATATACTCAGGCCCAGCAGCGCCGTTACGACCGCCGTAAACATCACTTTTATCACAGACATATCGCTGAAGTAGAAGACCCCGGCTAGTTTTCTGCTCGATCCGAATCCGGCACGTTCCAGGAAGAAGCCGAAGGCAACTCCGATCAACAACGCGGCCACAAACGCCCTTGCCGAGCCAAGCGCATCCAGGTGATACATTGTGCTAATCATTCCATTGCCTCCTGAACAGCCACGCTGTCGAATATCCACCGACGAAAATGAACACCAGAAAGGCAAAACTGCCTGTCAACAGAAGTGCACTGCCCGTTAGCGCCTGGCCGCTCGTACAGCCGTTAGCCAATCGGCTTGCGAAACCCACCAGGATGCCTCCTGCAAACGCGTACATCACTCGGCGACCAGTGGAGGTCTTCGCGCCTCGCTCCACGCGCAGGCGGACCCGATCAGCCAACAAGGCCGAGCATAACGCCCCAAGGAACGTTCCGACCAGCATGAACACCAGGTAATATCGCAACGGAGCATCCCCCCACTTTCCGAAGTACCCGCTGGACAAGGTGTGCGCCCTAGCAACACATAGTTCCGCACATGCCGCTATCCTGGCGATCCCGGAGGAGGCACCCAATCCTGCTCCCAAGATCAGGAACGATGCCAGCAAAGTCAGGCCCAGTCCTAGCCCGGCCAGATAGGGATTCATGAAATTTTGATTTTCGTTTGCCTGCTTCTTCATGGCTCAGCACCCCGCACTTTTCTTACGTGTTACCGCCGGCGCACTCGGCGCCGGCATCGCCGGTGTCGACGGGCTCGGTCCGGGAACGATCCTTTGACCGGCGCCGGGGCTGACCGGAACAGGCGAGCCAAACTGGGATTCGCTCCAGTACGCTTCCAATCCGCCGTAGAGCACCTTGATCTGACGCTGCGTTTTCTGTGCTAGGATTCCACCAGCAGCCATCGCCAGCGATCCATCTCGATCGACGATAATCAGTGGCCCGGTACCGACAAGATAGACCGGGTTCTCAACCAGATCCGCAATGTCTACGTTTCGGGAATTCGGCAAATGATAGTCGGCGTACATCTCTGCAGGACGGATGTCGACCGTCTCGAAAGTACCGGGCAGATCCGTCATCAGACGCTTCAGTTCAGCATGGCAGATCCGCTCCGGCAAGGGAATTGCTTTGCGAGCCGGAGCCGACGTGCCCCCCCGCACCTCCGCACTGTAGACCGGCAATCCAGCTTCGATCCACGCCTCGCTCCCACCTTCGAGACTTGTTACATTTGCAAAACCCTTCCGTTCCCAAATTCCTATGGCCATGCTCGAACGATAGGCCGAATTGCACACGGCCACGATCGGCTGTGAAGACTCCAGCTTGCTGGAAAGCTCCGCCAGCCGGTTCAGCGGCAAGTTCAGAACCGTTCCAATCCTCAGGCCCATCCATTCACTCGGCAGACGGACATCTACGATCATAGGGCTTGAGTTGTCCTGCATCTTATTATACAGTTCCTTGGGTGAGATCAGCGCGTTTTTGAGCAATGGCAGATTAGCTTTTGTCCACTCCGAAAAGGTCAGCACACGCCCACGATATCCAACCCGGTGCAAGCGATGGATTGCCTCATTCAGTTCATTCCCATCGCCACAGACAACCATCTCCGAGCCCCACGGCACCATAATACCTACCCAAGTCTCGAAACGTCCCCGGAGCCCTATATTCACCGAATTCGGGATGTGCCCCGATGCATACTCCTTACTATCTCGCATGTCCACCACATAGTGTTTGGAGACATCCGTCAGCTCCCTCTGAGCCGAAACAACCGCTGGTGATTCCTGCCAGTTCACCAGATCCGGCCCGTTGCGATTCAGCGCCGCGTTGTACTTGAAATACTGGGGTGGTTCGGATAGTTCCGAGAGCACCGCCGCAACGAACTCGTTTCTGTTCTTGTGCTGCAGCGTAGGATTGGATGTTCTTTCTTCACCGAGAGTAGAAAACGGCTGGTCCTTCAAATGGGCTCCGCACAGAGAACCTGCTCCGTGTGCGGGAAATACCTTCACCGAATCCGGCAGCTTTGATACCTTCTGGGTCCACGCATCGTACAACATCCCCGCCAGGGCCGACGACGTTATCCCCTCTACTAAATCAGGCCGACCCACTCCACCCACAAACAGAAAATCTCCCGTTAGAATCGCCTCCGGTATCTTCTTGTCCCGTCCGAAAACCACTGCACTGGTCCCGTCCAGCACATGACCTGGCGTGTCAACAAACCGCATCGTCGCCGCCCCCACCTGGATCGCATCCCCGTCCTGCACGGCTTCGATCTTGTATTTCGCACCACTCTTGGCGCTCTGGTAGATCGGACAGTTGTATAACTTGACCAATTCCGTATGCCCGGCCACAAAGTCGGCATGGCTATGGGTCAGAAATACTCCTGCCACTGAAAGGCTCTGGTCCTTGACTTGGGATACATAGAAATCCACATCGCGACCCGGATCGACAATCAGCACTTTGCCCTCACTAACCACCAGGTACGAGTAGTGAGACAAAACCGCAAGATTGATCTGGACCAACTGAAAGTCACTGAAGGCATATGTGTCCACAATCTGATACTGGGATGCATCCACCCCATGGCTGGCAGATTCAGCGTCCTTGATGGCCGATTCACCTTCTGACATCACCACCAGAACCATCAGAAGAAAAACAACCTTTGGCGCATAATTCCTGATTCGTTTCATATCTTGATCTCCCCAATAGGGGCGCCCTTGCCCCAGGTAACTCAATCCCGATTTCTCTTTTGGGCTTAATACCTCATTTGTCTATCATCAAGTATGATTGAGACGGCATTGGCATTTCATGTGGTCCGCTCAATTTTTGAACTGCGGTAACTTACTCACATACTTTTCCGGATTGGCTTCGAAAGTTGCCTGACATTCCTTACAGCAAAAATACACCCTCTTACCCTTATGTTCCGTGAAGATGCTCTTGTCGATCGCCTTACCCATGACCGGACAGATCGTTTGTTCCACGGCCTGCGTGACTGGCTTGGCAGTAGCGGGTTTGGCGGCCGCGGGCTTAGCGGTTGCCGGTTTGTTTGCTGTGGGTTTGGCCTGCCTGGCGGATTGTGACGTGGGTTGCTTCTTTTTTTTACAACCCTGCGTCAGAATCATCAGCACCAGCACGAGGGTCATCAGCACCAGAATTACAGAACGTTTTGTGGTTTTCAGCTTCATGGTTTTGTCTCCTTAATACAATGCTCTCGATTATCGGTTCACTACCATCAAGATAGTACCATTGCTTATGGCTTTCATTTTTTGGTAATGGGCTTTTGCGGAATCAGATCCATGCCACACTTGGGACAACGACCACGCCCGACCTGCACAACCTCCGGATGCATGGGACAGGTGTAAGGAACAGAGGGAGTCTGCGTTGGCACGGCACTGGCCCCAACGGGCGCGGCCACTGTATCAGTTGGATGGGGATACCAGCCTGGGTCCTGATAATCCGTCAGGCCGTTTCGAACCCTCACAAGGGTAAACATCCCGCCCATTTCAATAGAGCCCCAAGGTCCCTCCATATGTCCCATACCAATATAATTGGGAATCGAGACCGTATGATGCATGCCGCTCATGCCGGCCTGTCCCATCGGCATGTAGTCCGGGAGGACTTTGTGAACAGCCTCCAAAGCCGGACCCTGGTCGACATTGAGCATGTTGGGCAGTCCGTGCTCCATCCCGATCATGGTGTGGTGGGTCTTGTGACAGTGAAACGGCCAATCCCCTGGTTCGTCGGCCACCCATTCGATGTCACGCGTGCTGCCTGGCGGGACATCCACGGTCGTCATGGGCCAGCGAGCCGTCTTCGGGATGGGACCGCCGTCGGTGCCGGTGACTTCAAAAGCGAAGCCATGCAGATGCATCGGGTGGTTGTCCATACTGAGATTGGCCAGACGCTTGCGCAGCGGCACCATCAAAACATCCAGAAAATCCTGTACCACCGCAAACTGAAGATTTGTCCCGGCTGGTCCCCTGTCCGGAAAACGTGCCCCCACGGAAACCCAGGGATTGTGCCACAAACCTGCCTGGTCAAGATCTGCGCCGGCAATATTCAGTTCCTCAAGCATATCATTAATGCTTGGATTATTCAACACGGTCCAATGCACAGCCTCTGACAGTGTCAATTCTTCATGGAGCGTCTTGGACTCAGTGCCCTCTTGCGGCAAACGCCTCTCATCAGAAGACAGGGCCATCCTGTGCCCGGTACGCTCCAACACCATGTCCTGCACCTGGCTGAAGGCATCTGGACGCTGGTGAGTTGTACGACAGCCAACCAGGGCCAACAGACAGGAAACGACGATAAATGTTTTGAGACGCACTTGATCCATCATACATTCCAATCACTCAGCCGCCAGCATAAAACCCAACAAGATAAAAACACCGTGGCCTGGACTTGACGGGCACAGTCTCTCTGGGCTCACAAGCCATGCACGGGCTCCTTGTGGCTATTGGCACTGAGGAGGCATCGGTCATTGGGAACTCTGCTCATCCCTGATCCACTCGTAGGCCTTGTCTGTATCACTGGCATCAAAGTAACGAATCTTGGCCGTGGTAAAGGGCTTGCAGAACACGCTCATACCCTTTTCCCAGCGCTTCTCGCCAACCATGGCCAGCCGCTCAATGTGACGAAAATGCTTGATGTCAAACTTCAGGTCCTGCCAGAGGGCAGCGCCTTCCCAGCCGTGAAAGTCTTTCATCTCGAATAGAATGCGGATCTTGCCGAAGGTCTTGATGTGCTGTTCGACTTTCGGAACGAATTGTTCATAGTCTTGTTTCGTGAGTTTGCCGGTGGCTTCAATAACAACGATCTTACCTTCCTGTAATTCACTCAGATTGACGCTCATGGATGATCTCCTGTCATAAATAGTTTTTAGAGAGATGGGCTTCACGCACACACGTGATCAACCCTTATGGACTGACGTTTCAACGGCCTTAGTTCCTTTCGATGAATCAAACTACTTTAACGTTACGACCATGAAGTTGGCATGGTCGCCCCGGCGGACCAATAACAGGATGCGACCGGCCTTGGCTACAGCACGGACGGCTTGCTGAAATTGCTGGGGCGTGTTGATCGGCTGACGTTGCGCTTGCAGGATAATGTCCCCGGGACGCAGACCGGCGCTTTCCGCGGCACTGCCCGGTTGCACGCCGGTAACAACCACACCCTCACCTTCCTTGACGCCAAGTTGCTGGGCGATTTGTGCGGTTACGGCCTGGATTTGTACTCCCAGTTGCACTCCCTCCGAGGTCACTGGCTCTGCTTTGGCCAACGCCGAGGGGCGCTCGCCTATGGTCACAGTGACCTGTTGTCCACGATTATCCCGCAAAATTGTCATGGTGGTCTTGGTTTTGGGTGCCAAGGTGGCCACGTAATTACGCAGGGCAGTGCTGTTGTCCATATTCTTACCGTTTATTTTGAGGATGATGTCACCCACACGCAGACCGGCTTTTGCAGCGGGCGAGTCTGCCGGCATATCCGAGACAAGGGCGCCTGCGGCTTCTTTGATGCCCATGGCTTCAGCCAGCTCAGGAGTATTATCTTGAATCAAGACCCCCAGATAGCCACGCACCACCTGGCCATGTTCCTTGAGCTGTTCTTCAATGGCCCGGGCCATGTTGATGGGAATGGCAAACCCGATCCCCATGTATCCACCGCTCTGGCTGAAGATGGCGGTGTTGATCCCGATGACCTGGCCATCCAGATTGATGAGCGGACCGCCGGAATTGCCCGGATTGATAGCTGCATCGGTCTGGATGAAGTCTTCGTATTCGGTAATGTGGACATTGCTGCGTCCCACCGCACTGATCACGCCCACGGTGACGGTTTGCGCCAGGCCGAAGGGATTGCCCACGGCCATGACCCAGTCACCGATGCGGGACTTGGCGGAATCGCCCATCGGCAAGGTAGTCAAAGCCGTGGCCTCGACTTTGATCAGAGCGACCTCTGATTCCGGGTCCGTGCCGACGAGCTTGGCATTCTCAAAGACCCGACCGTCTCCCAGTTCCACGGTGATCTTGTCCACGTCCCCGACGACGTGGTTATTGGTCAGGATATAACCGTCTGTACTGATGATAAAACCCGATCCTTGTCCTATCTGCAGTTGCCTTTGCGGGGCCTGCATTTGAGGTAGACGTCCGCCGAAATACTTGCGCAGGAATTCTTCCCCGAACAACTCAAATGGGTCGTTCATACCATACATCCCTTCCGATCCCATGCTGCCGGCTGCGATGGCTTTTTCCACCTTGATCGAGACCACAGCCGGCATGGCCTTTTCCGCGACCGCAGCAAAGGCGTTGGACAGGGCCTTGGCCTGTTGAACGTCCGCCGACTGGGCCTGGGTCGTTCCCCACACACAGAAAATCACGGCCAGAACCCACGATGTGAGGGTCTGCTCTTTGATGACCTTAAATGTCGAAATACGTGTCATGATCGGCTCCTTTTCTTAAATATATGTTCCGGTTTTATGATCTGTATACGCTAACTCTAACATTCTTCAGGCGTCCGGTAAAGCGTGTTCCGTAATAAATCAGTCTTGCAGCTATGCCAATGCGCATTATTTCTCCTTCTCACTGGTTACGCAGAAACCGCAGCTCGGCGCGCAGACGTTCCACCTCATCTAGCAGATTGAAAATGGTTTTGATCCAGGTTAAATCGAGGCCGTGAACGGTTCGCAAGTACTCAACTCGCCGCAAGGTATAGATCGCCTCTTCCGTGAATTCCATCACCCCATACGGGGGTTGAACCACAGGTCGCACCAGGCCGGCGCGACAATAGATCAGAATGGAACGCCGGGGGATGCCCGCGAGACGGGCCGTGGCATCGAGGCTGTACAAGACGCCGGGCTCGGGCTGAAACAACTCCAGTGCGCGGGGCGGGGGGCTTTCTGGAACCTTTCGTCTGCTCATGAGGGTTGCCTCGGATTAAACGTCGATTTTGTGGCCAACTGTTCCCACAGTTTTCTTTCTTCCGGTGTTGGTTGGGCCGGGACTTGGATGGACACCACGGCGTACAGGTCACCCCGCGTGCCGTTTCTCGCAGGTAAACCCTTCCCGCGTAAACGTAATTGCCGTCCGGCCCGCGTGGCCGCCGGAATTTTCAAGGACACCGTGCCGTCCATCGTTGGGATGGGGACGGTGGCACC